>CADDZQ010000014.1 GCA_902812505.1 archaeon | reverse complement strand
GAAGTGGGAGGGTGGAAGGAAGCGTGTACAACTGAGGATGGAGGGCGCTCCCCAGCGGCGGGTGTGGTGGGACCGCGTGGTGCTACCAAGCCTTCTTGTGGGTGGATGCGTCCTGACACGAGGAGGCGGGGCTGAAGGGGACCAGTGAACCCGTGAGCTCCCTACATGATGCTGTGGAGCCCAAGCTCCACTACGCATACGACAGGCATGCGGACGCGTACCTACGTGCGCCTACTTAGAGCGAAACCCTAGTGGGCTCACTGTAGAGCTCGAAGGCGGTAATTCAGCAAGGGTGTAAGCGGTCTCTAAAATGCTTTGGTAGAGGTCAGTTGACGTTAAGCATTAGCTATGGATGTATGTTTATCGTCAATGTTTGGATTCGAGCTCTAACCACACACCATCAACACCCTCCAAGAAGGCTATCTTGGTGTCGCCTTCAAGCCACGGTTTAAACTTCAGCTCGCATCCCGCCTCCACTAGCCTCTCTAGGTCCTCATCGAACCTCTCCGTGTTGAGTCCGAGGTGGTCTAAGGCTTCGCCTGGCTCATACGCCCAGTCAAACCGGGAGCCACGGGGATACCAGTTCAACTCGAGCTTCTGCATTGTCCAAGGGTCGAGGAGGTCAACCCAGACACCCCCATGACTCATGGTTCCCCGACCGGATTCGAGCAGCCCCATCGTGTCACGATAGAGACGTAGAGCCCTGCCCAAGTCAGTAACCCTAATACCAACATACTCCAAACCAAGCTGGGTGGTCTTTACACTGCTGAACAACTCAATCCATATGCCGTCGGGGTCCTTAATATAGGCGAGTGAGACACCATCTCTTTCGGACCACGGTTCGAGCGCTGGCTCAGCTCCCCGTGATACCAACTCATGGAAGCTGCGCCGCGCATCCTCAACACCGTAGCCCAAATGATCCAGCGCTTCACCCACAGTGTACGGTGTGTTGAAAGGCGACGTTGGGGGATACCAGTTCAACTCGAGCCTTTGACCCGTGCGTGGGTCTTCAAGCAACACGAATATGCCGCCATGGCTCATAACACCCTTCTCCGCGACCTTTAAGCCAAGGCCAGCGTAGAAGTCGAGCGCCCTCTCAAGCTGCGTCACCCTAATACCGGTATAAGCAAAACGCATATTCATCACCAAAAACTAGGCGTAGAACCCTGCTGTAGTGAGCCATGAGTAGCGTGTGTTACAGGTGTAAACATCAAAAGCGGTCAAACCAAAAACACGGGGGAATCTAATAAACTGTTTAAACTTGACGCCTATACACGTTGAAAGCAGTTTGTACACCTTCGTGCTTTTTAACCTTATATAAGATAGGTGTCGTGTTTGATCGGATTCTAGTGAATATTCAGAAATCTTCATATTAAGTATAAACCTATTTCGATGGCATCCTATTTAAAGTTTTAGCTACTACTAATGTTATTAAACCGAATACTGCAATTTAAACACGAGATTTCAGTGTGCATCGAATAGCTTTCATAATATACTGTAATCTGTAAATATATCTGGATTTATTAATATTTTATTAATTTTATAATTGAACAGGTGATAAAATTTATATGTCATCAAATATAGTCAGACTGGATTTTTATGCCCACCACATTTAATAACAGAAAAACACCTACACCTTGGGATGGTTCAAGTGGAATAGCAAAGACAACCGCCGTAGTTATAGCTGTAGCAATAATAGTTATAGGTACGGTGGCTGGCGTGGGAATCTATCTAGCCACTAGAGCTAAGCCTACACCCGCGGTGAGCGCGGTCACCGTGAACCTCTACGATGACACTCTAGCACCGAGTGAGATAAGCTTCTTTAAAACAACCCTGATACCCGAGTTCGAACAGGAGTACCCAAACATAACCGTGAATTTGGTGGTCGAGTCGGCTTCAAACATGGTTCAGACAATCGAGGCCCTAATACAGGGTAATGATGTTGGCTCCAGCCTAATAATACTCGATAACCTCGTCATAGGTGAACTCCTCTTCGGTAACTACCTAACCAATCTTACACCCTACTCAACGAGCATACTACCAAGCACACTAATAACATCTATGCAGAGCCTTGTGAACTATGAGCAGAAGGCGTTCGGCGGTATATACTTTGTCCCATTCAGGGGGAACATACCATTAGTGTGGTATAATAAAACTGTGTTCAACGAGCTCGGCATATCTCCACCTTCGAATTGGCCCCAGCTTCTCCAAGACTCTCAGATGATCTATCAGAAGACTGGTGTTAAACCCGTGATGTTCCAAGGACACGGAGGCGCGAGCACGTACACTGAGCTTTACCAGTGGATGGTTCAGGCTGGAGGAAACCCCTTCCTCTTCAACGATACGGGCGACGTGTTTGTCATGCAGTACCTGTATAACCTCTCAGATTACTTTGCTCCAAACTACATACATGGTTACTGGGGTAACTACAAGGGTCTGATCAGCGGAGAATACTATATATTAGATTATCAGTGGCCATACATTTACTCCACAATGGCCAGCGAAGGTGTGAACGTTTCACGCATCGGTTTCTACCCCGGCCCAGCGGGACCAAAGAATAGTGACCACCTTGTTGGAGGAGACGTATTAGCCATCCCACGTGGCGCAACCGATATACCAGCGCTACTACACCTCGCAAACTTCCTTCTATCAACAGAGGCCCAACACCAGTTAATAACTGTGCTGGGTGAGCCGGCTGTGAACGCTAACGCCTACGCTAATCTCCCAGCCAATCTATCCGCACTATACACAGCTGAAGAAGACGCGTTTCAGACAGCGTTCTTCAGGGAGCCTGTGCCATGGATCACGGAGTGGGGCACGATCGCGGACCAAGTCTTCACACAGATCATCGTGAATCATGCTCAGTACTCTCAGATACCCGCGATACTTAGCCAAGCTAACCAGCAGATGTACAACTATCTTCTCTCTAACTATAACTCAACTGTTGCCCAGCAATATGAGGAGGGCTACTACACTCCTCTCTACGGGTGAAACCTACGGATAGACGCGATATCCCTTACCTTTTTTTCGTTTTACCAGCTATCATATACGTGGGCTACTTCGCATTCTACCCGTCGTTTTCGGGTGTTTATAGAAGTTTTCTTTCTCCTCACGGGGGGTTCACACTCAACAACTACGACGAACTGCTTTACTACAACCTTGGGGCGGCGATTCTTAACACGGTTATAGTGAGTTTCGGAGCGCTCATAATCCAGCTATTCCTCGGTTTGGTTGTTGCATCCATCCTCGTATGGGAATTCAGGGGTAAGAAGCTCTTTTCAACGGTGACGATAATCCCTATGGGGATCGCGACCGTGGTGGCCGCGATTGCCTACAGCTTTATATTCGAACCGCGTGGGGGGTATGCCAACACATTGATGCACGCTTTAGGTTTAGGAGGGATCAACTGGTACTCAAACACGCCACTCTCACTGCTTGTAGTCATGATAGCGGATAGCTGGAAGAACACGCCAATCTTCACACTCATACTACTCGCGGGTCTAAGCTCTATACCAAGAGACCTCTACCACGCGGCGGCGCTCGATGGGGCGGGCGTACTCAGCAGGTTTGTGCACGTAACTCTCCCAAACATGAGAAAATTCATAGCGATAGCGCTCATAATTAGGGGTGTCCAAGAGTTCAACATATTCGCGTTACCCCTCATACTCATAGGTGAACACCCCCCTCTGCTTACAACGTTCGTGTATGACCTCTACTCCACGTCGCCAACCGTGTATATATCACTCGCGGCGGCCACAATACTATTGGCGCTTATGACGGTGTTTATCGCCCTAAACATAGCGATGGGTGGTAGGAGATGAGGAAAAACATCCCCCTATGGGTTGGGGTAGCTGTGATGACGGCGTACTTTCTCTTTCCACTCTACGTTTTACTACTTATAGCCTTTAACCCCGCCAAATTCACCATTGAAGCACTCTACCCACCACCCATATTCAAACAACCAACCCTGAACAACTTTATACTCGCATTCACACAGTACAACTTCGTGTCACCATTCCTGAGAAGCGCAAGCGTTGCCACCCTAGTCGGCATATTCTCAGTGGCGCTTGGTATACCCGCTGGCTATGGGCTTGGGAGATTATCATCCTCGCTGGCATACCCACTACTTGTACTAGTGCTCATCACTAATATGATGCCGGGGATAGTTGTAGCCGTGCCCATAAGCACGGAGTTTATAAGACTACGCCTCTTTAACAGTGTGCTCGGGTTGGCGCTCGTCCAGACCCTCGTCACCCTGCCGCTCGCGATATTCATAATGCAGGGAACCTTTTCATCTATACCTAGAGAAGTTGAGTATCAGGCAAGGCTGGATGGAGGCAGATTCAGAAGTATAATAACCAGGATACTTATACCCGTGGCTCTCCCAGGTATAATCGCAGCATTCCTCATATCATGGATGTTCTCTTGGGATGAATTCACATACGCCGTTATACTTTCACCCATAAAACCCACACTGCCAGTGGAGATATACTATAGCATCACGCGGGGAAACCTTTTAACAGGCGTTGCGTTCTCCCTAATATTCACGATACCCGTAATAGTCCTCACCGTGGCACTACAAAGGTACCTTAAGGGTGAATATCTCTCTGGAGGTGTGGTGAGATGATTAAACTGATCGATCTGACAAAGGGTTACGGAAACAAACTGGTGCTAAACGGTATAACCCAAGAAATAGAGAGCGGGGAATTCTTCGTCGTGCTCGGACCAAGCGGTGAGGGTAAGTCCACACTACTCAAGACCATAGCTGGAATAGAGAAACCCGACAGAGGCAGGATCGTTGTCGACGGAAAAGACATAACCGATCTGCCCCCAGAGAAGAGGAATATCGCCATGGTGTTCCAGAACTACGCACTATACCCGAATATGAATGTGTATGGGAACATCTCCTTCCCTCTAAAAATGAGAGGATACAAACGTGAAGAGATTAATGAACGCGTCAGCAAGGCGGCATCCCTCCTAGGAATCAAGGATATCCTAGATAAGAATGTGACCAAGATAAGCGGTGGACAGCAACAAAGGGTGGCTCTAGCGAGAGCCATAGTTAGGGATCCAAGCTTCTTCCTACTCGACGAGCCATTGAGCAATCTGGACGCGAGGACCAGGCTTGTTGCTAGAGGCGAACTCAAACGGATACAGAAAACCCTTAACACCACATTCATATACGTGACACATGACCAAAAGGAGGCGATGAGTCTCGCGACCAGGATAGCCGTACTCCACGGGGGGCGCTTCGAGCAGGTCGCTGAGCCCCGCGTAATCTACGAGTACCCAGCCACGAAGTGGGTGGCCCAGTTCGTGGGCGACTTCCCAATGAATTTCATACCCGACCCAGAAAGACCGAACGTCGAAATCGGCTTTAGACCGGAGTGGGTCGAGGAGGGAGGTGGTGAAAAGGCTTTCGTTGAAGCAGTGGAGGCTATAGGTGAAAGCGCCTACCTATTCTGTGAGTTCAATGGCTCTAAGATCACTCTGCTAATGGACGGCTCTTTCGATGTGGGAGACGAGGTGTACTTTAAGATAAAGAAAAACAGGAGGTTCGTAGACGGCAGATTAAGTGACACACAGATGATAAGCAACCAAGAGTAGTGCACAAACAAAGCCATTAAGGCATGGCTCTTTTCATGTGGGTAGGTGCATCAAGGCGGATGGTATCGATACTTGATAATGATTGGCGCCCCTCCCATCGAGGGCCATGAAATCTTATAGTGGGAAATGGTATGATACACATGGCAAGTGTTGAGCCACACACGGAGAGTGTTAGGGTAGAGGAGCAAAGGCTGAAAATAATGAAGAGTGCCAAGAGAATGGTTGCCGTATCCCCCCACCCAAATTATATAGAATTGGTTGCTGGGGGATTACTTGTGGCCATGGCTGAAAACGGTTACAATATTAAATTAGTGGTTGTAGGCGACGACGGGAAGGGTTCTAAGACATTACGGGAAACTGAGCTCGCGCGGATAAGGGAAAAGTAACAGGTGGATGTAGCTAGGATACTGGGTGTGGGTAACCTCAAGTTTCTGGGGTTCGAGGATGCACGTGTATCGGAGGCTGGTGAGCTGACGGGGGCAATTATTAGTGAGATCAGGGGTTCACCCCGGGCCTAGTTGTCACGGTTGGCTCATACCTACTCTACGAGTCCCACCACGACCACGTGAACACTGGAAGAGCTATTCTTTAAGCCGTTTTGCTCCATGACTACCCACATATAGTGGGAGCGTAATACTGGGCCCAGCACCTCTGGTAGCGCTCACCGCCACAGCGAAACCTAACGCGGTGATAAACATCGATAACTTCATCGAAGACAGAATTGCCGCTCTAAGATACCATACCAGATAGTTCCCAGAAGAGTCAACACTCAACATGATCCAAGCAGTGTACTCCGCTATCGGGAGAGGCATAGGATTTAGCTACGCCGAGCCATTCAAACTCTTATATCAACACGAGCTACACCTAAACATATTCGCAGACTCATAGAGCTGACATCGGACACCGAAACCAAGCCTAGGAGACTGAATTGATTCCAACGCACTATAAAATTCAAGCGTTATCTAGTATAATGTCTCAATTCCTTAAGTTAGGCCAAACCATACTAGGTATACGGTTGCTTGTACTGCGTGATACCACATGTCACTGCGCTGTAATACTAGGGACGCCTTCAGCCCTCATATGGAGACCCTGTTAGGATGTTAATAGTGAAGGGGGCGTGTGGTGGTTGGTAGTCCTCCGCTTTGTTCTATTCCTGGAGTATCGTTTGAAGGCCACCCTTCAAGCTGTAAGCCCAGTCCACCCCCATGCCTCGAAGCTTGGAGACCACTAGGCGCGACGTCCCACCATGAGGGCACACAAACACAATCGGCCTCTTAGCGGATGCTTGAAGTAGGTTGTCTACGAACTCGGGTCTAAGCCTGATCTCATCTAGGCTCAGCGAGCCGTCCAAGTTTAGCACATCCTCTATATTCTTTATATCAAACACGTCACCCCCGGTACTGAAGGCCTTTTCAAGCTGTGATCTGAGCTTGTCCTTCGCGTCTTCGGGCATAGGTGCGGGTATGGGGTCGACGTAGACTATTCTAGCATTCGCCTCTCTAAGCATCCTATCGGCTTCGAGTTTGTCGACGATTATTGATTCATCTTTTAGCTGAGTTATGGGTGATGGTCGTGGTGCAGAGTACATTTTCGAAGAATCATGGAACAATAGGACACACTCGGCGCTCCTAAGCCCTCTCTGCGTGATGTAATTGAGCGCGCACCACAGAACCAACATACTACTATACCCACCGCTCAAATCTATGCGGGTGTCAATGGTTTTGAGTTTCTGGTTGATATCCCAGACTCTGGATATCTTTTCCATTGGTGAGTCCAATTCGACCACTTCGAATAGCTCTGGTTTGCCAGAGTGTCGGGCAAGCGCTTGTAGCTCCTTGAAGAATTTTCTGCGCTTGGCGTTATCTAGGTCCACGACGCCGAACACGTCCTCGCCGCGTGGTAAAGCCAAGACGAGCTTTGCGTCGAGGTTGTGCTCAACGATGAACTGGGCTAGGCCTAACGCGGTTCCAAATGTCCCGCCTGATAGGAACACATAGAGTCGGCGCCCCCCCTTGAGTCGCTGCTCTACTGCCCGAAGTATTGATGGAGCCGTGAAATCCCTGTGTATCTCTGGGTTCGCGTTGTTAGTGTATTGGTCGAGCATCACCAACCCGCCTCCACCATCATTTACGAGCTTCTTAGCATAGGCTATCGCCCCGGTTGGCTCATCGGTGGGGCAATAGTTGGTGGGTAGTTTAACAACTAATGTGAAGGGTGTGTCTCGATGTTGTCTCACGAATTCGAAAACCGGCTCAGTGCTTAATAGGTTGTCAACCTCAATCGTCTTCGCCGCAAACCTTCTTGATAACTCGGCTTCGAATCCCTCAGATATCTTCCTTGAAACAACCATGATGAATGAGGCGCCCAGCCTGTGGAGGATGTCGGCGAGCGCAAGACCAGTGTTCCCGGAGGTTGGCTCAACCACGACACTACCAGGCTTCAGTACCCCACGCTTCAGAGCTTCACGTACCATACCGTAGGCAGTAAGAGATTTTGCGGTTCCATAGTAGGGTAACCCAGAAAAGTGCACAACGTGTACACTGATTTCCCTAGAGCTATAGTCAAGCTTAAAGACTTCATTCAACATGCCGGCAACTTCACGGATGACCAACGGTGGGAAGAAAGACAACCCAACTTTAAACTCCTCTATATCTCTAAAAATAGGAGCAAACTCCGTGGATGATTGATCCGCAAACGTGACCACCGGTCATTTATTACTCCATCCCAAGTGTTTATCTCACTGGTGAGTTATGAACCTTATGCCCCAAGCATGATGATTAGGTTGGGTGGCGGTGAGTGTAGCATCCAAGCATGGGAAACGGTTATCCTGGCACCATCCCAAGCACCCTACATCCACAACGGATTTGGATGACGTGTGAAAATTCAGCTACAAACCAAGACGCTACACTACTCATAATACGAGGAGAATACCGAGTTTAAAGAACAAATCACACCTAAAATCCCTAACATACTCGTGGTGTTTAGCGAGCCTCCTCTTAGACGTAAACCAGTTCCCCGAGAGAAACCTCTTCCTAGAGAGAGCCCTCTGCAACACCTTAAGCCTATCCAGATAGCACTCAAGTGGCCTCGGATTCCCAAAGAACCACCATCCAAAGGAGAGCGTCGTAAGCCACACAAGCCCCAAGTCAACGCCCACGCCTTCCCGGGCTCCTGAGGTTTCTCTGCTTATGTCTCTGGCCACAGAGTTTTATCCAAGTTGTACGCACACATCTTGACTCCCACACGGTGGACGAATACTTTAGACGGGAGTGCTTAGATGTAGCTAAGACCCATTATGAATCTCTTCTCAACATATCCTCACTCTAGCTTTAAGGTATCTTCAAGCTTATTGAAGAAAAGCTTGAGGGGCTCAAAGCTGAGTTCGCTTAACGGGTTCATTATAACGCTTTGGGCAACAGAGTCGCTCGAGGCACTATACACTTCGAGAATAGTAGAGGTCGGTGAGCTGCTAAGCAGATTTGTCAGCGACCTCTAGATTGGAGGCGACCTAACATTCATAGCCTTCGCTGAGGATTCACCGCTACACCCCACCATGATTAGCCTCCGCAGAAGACACATCAAACTCACATCCATCAATGGAACGCTTCTAGCCTACGAAATCATGCTCCATACAGGCATCTACGCTTTTGAGCCAGCCGAAAACCCCTTCGAGGCCGAACCAGCAGAAATAGTCTAATCTAAGAATCCCACACAACGCTTGTGCCGCAATTAAAGCAGTGTAGAGGGTATTGCTATGCCTGGGTGAAACTAGTTTATTTGGTATAGATGCACCTCCGGGTAGCCCCTCGACAACCGCGGTTCGTAAACATAGTATTCACTGAAAGGTGAAATCGACTTGAAGATAACATATCCATCAATGAATCTGAGGCTAATCCTGATTGAGGACATATATTTAAGCTCCTCGGTGACCTGTAAGCCCGGTTTCGCCATCATGAGTGTAACATCACCGTGATAAGCTGTTGACATGTACGCCTTTCGTAACACGCTCACCGCGTCCTCCTTACCGAATAGGTGCTCGAGTAGGTCTAGTGAAATCACCTTAAGCACGGGCTTGCCGAGCATCTTCAACTCTTGGTACACACTGTTCCACTTAGCCAGGTCCTTATCCTTGTCGCCGGTGATGGGCACAAAAGCTTTGCTTATCGATTGGTCGACCAGCACATCATCGAGAAATATCCTAGCACATTCCTCAAATGTTTTCCTATCGGGGTAAACATAGGGTTTTATACTTTCAGAGGTGAACTCGAGGCTTGGGAGAGCCATGAACCCACGCCTCTGAACCAAAAAGTTGGCCGCCGAGACGAGCGCCGGAGAATAGTAGACTAGCTCAGGTATGTTTGGACCCATCTCCCATAGAACAAGCGAACCCTTAGGGTAGCCACCTATTACCCTATCCAAGCTACTGCTACCAGTGGAGTAAACTCCCTTCTTCTCGGCGAGGGGAGGCCTAGGCTTTAGCTTTTCACTGAATTTCCCGTTGAATGGACTGAATACACGTATACCGAATCCTCTTTGGAACACGTAGAGATACCTGCTCTGCTCTAATGGTATTGAGCGCATCTTGAGCACCTCGAGATCCCTGAAGGAAGACTCGGAGTCCCTTCTCCGACCTAGTCTAATTATGCCGTCCGCCACATAGGACACGAAGTCGTTTTGGTCGCCTTCAGTGATTATTAAAGTCGTTATCTTCTTTTTGGAGAAGATTCTTGAAAAGAGGTTGCTTAGAACAGACCTACCCTCAGCTTCTGAACCAATTGCTTGCAGAACCGCGCTATACGAGTCGAACACAAGTATTTGGGGTTGCTCGCTTCTAACCTTTTCTAAAACCATCTCCATAACGGGCTCAACTCCACCTCGGATAATGCTTGAGAGCTCCACGTACACTATTCTACGGGTATCCAAGTGATGCTTTAAGGTCGGTAGAAGGGTTGATGCGGCGTTAACAAACTTGTCCTTGTCTTCGAGGAATGAGACGTAAAGCGTCTTTCTGCCCAGCTCAGCATTCCTCGAGGCTATCTGAGTAACTAGGAGAGTTTTACCCGAGCCCGGTTCACCCCTAACATTAATCACATAGCCCTCTGGGAATCCTCCGCCGAGACGTCGATCAAGGAAGGACACACCGCTTGGAAACCTAGTAGTAATCGGCATTTTATTATCCACATAAATAATACTGAGAACTATTTAATGATTACATCGAATCCAAAGTATCATCGGATAGTCTAATCCCATATTAGGCCGACCACTAAACTTGGCTAGTAACCCTTACAGGGTAACCTCTTGAGGGAAAACTGCAAAACAACTTGATAAAGCCATATGGAGACGAATTATCGACTCACTTGAAACCTCCTCAGGTGGGCTATGTTGAGGTTTGGGTGCCAGATTTAGGTTGCTTGTATGCATGGCTTCTAAACTACTCGAACACCCGTGTGTATGCGTCCTTGAGGTGGGGTTTCTCAGTGAAGCCGTGGCCCTCCCTTGGGTACACCACGAGTTTAACCTCTTTTCCAAGGTCGGAGAGAGCCCTATAGAATTGTAGCGACTGGCCAAGTGGCACATATGGGTCCTCCTTACCGTGCAGTAAGAGCAGGGGTGTATTCACCCTGCTAACAAAGCGGATGGGCGAAAAGGCATCGTAGCGTGCATATTTGTATGGTGACTCGTCGAGGTGTAGTTCGTCCCAGTCGCTTAGATTCGAGGTGCTGTGGAAACTCAGCCAGTCGGACACCCCAAATAGAGCAGCGATTGTACCGAAAACATTTGTCTGAGTTGCAGTCCACATAGCCATGAAGCCACCGTATGAGTCGCCCTCCAAGTACACTCTGCCGAGGTCAACATTATACTCGGCGATTATCGCCTCAACCCTACTCATTCTATCCTTGAAGTCCTGTCCGCCGAGGTCCTCTCTGTTGGCCTCAGCGAACACAGAACCTCTCTAAATACTCCCCGTATAGTTGGGGTGGAACACTAGGTAGCCTTGGGAGGCGAGGAGCGCCTCAAGTGATGATAGGTGTGTTGGTCTAACACTACTCGTCGGCTCACCGTGGACGTGCACCACGAGGGGGCATGACTTGTTCCCCGTGTTCTCCAATCCCTCTAGGTAGCCAGTGAGTCTTTGACCCATATCATGGGCGTTCAAAAGCCCCAAAAATATTGAAGACCTCTATAGTCGCGTTACTACTCCTAGCAACCATGTACTTCGCTATAAACTACTGGAGCCTTTATGGTCCCCGCATCACTTCGAGTATAAAAACAGTGTTCAACCAAGCTCAACCAGACGTGAACAAAACGTGGGTCGAACAGTTTATCACGATAGTCAACTCCTACAGAAGCAAAAACAGCGAAGGACCACTCATCTACTCAGCGACGTTATCGAATTTCTCCGCGTTAAGGTTCACAACGATGACCCAAGGAAAAAACTTCGAGATTAGCCACTACGGCTTTGACCAGAACTTTAATGCTTTCTTCGGCGAACAAAACATCGAAGTGGGTGAGGTCGTCTTCTACCCTCTTGGAACCACCCCCAAAGAATACGTAAATCAACTCATTCAGGATGCGCCAAACCACTGGTCCCTACTAATGGATTCCAACATGAATTACTACGGATTCTACATAGGTTACGCCCCCAGCGTCGCGGCTCAGGGTTCCTGCACAGTTCAAGAGATCTCTCAAGCCAACATAAACGTGTCCCAATACTACATAGAGAATGGCTGCACACCCACGATCACCAACACAATCTGCTCGTTATAGACCTGGCTTCAGCGAGCTAATCAAACCCAAAAACGCCACACACTCAGCGCCCCCACCTCGAGGAGATCCCCGATAAATAGCTAAGAAGTGTGGCATACGAATCTTCTGAAAAAAGCTTCACTCACAGAGTCAAAACAAAACTAGGTGGTGCCAAAATCCCAGAGAGCACACCCAAAACCATCAAAAATAATAATTTATGATTTGGACACATTGTAACACACCCTATCAGTAGTAACACGGTATAATGCCTCCGCAGAGGTGAATATCAGAACCATCCCATCTACGGATACGTCTCCCTCAGCTGACAGAGCAGTGGACAAGCGAGCTACACCGGGAACTCGGGCACCCCCCACTCATCCACAACCCAAACCCGCTTCGAGTGAGACCAGATATCACTTCTTAAACACACACATTCTGAGCGCATTTATTACTCCACAACACACTGGCGGATCGGCACGACTCCTAGGGAAGAGTCGAAGATTTCTAGAGGGTGCATTCAGACAAGCGGTAAATAATTACCTCAACAATCCATCCAACCCCACGAAGCCACTCCATGTGACCCAAAAAATGATGCCGATAGACTCTGAAGAGAAGCATCCAAGCACATGCGGGGTGTGAGACACCCACTTGTCGACCGCACATGCCGCTAACACAACTCAACGTGAACCCCACTCGCAATACAATGGGAAACATGTACGCAAAAAATTTATCCTCACAAGCGGTGGATTAGTGGTATGGGTGAGCAACGTGATAAGCCCGACCCAATAATCACGATGGCTGGGGAAGCAGTGGGCTACCTAGGTGCGGATCAGGGAGCAGCCAAGGTGAGCGCCTCACTCGGAGAGGCAGGTGTGAAGCGCAAGAACACGCTGTTCTTCATACCCATATTCCTCGCCTTCTACGCCGACACATAAAACCTCAACGTGACCCAACTCCTAAAAACATACAAGCAGACACTGAGAAAGCAGAGTGTCTCTTATGATTCAGGGATGTGCTGTGGGCTTGCTTGTAATGGGCTTGGTAATTTTTAATAGACTTGGTAATTTTGTTTTGTGTACAAGCAAGATAAAGAGATAACAGAGTGTATACAACGCTCATATCACAATTCTTTGATTAGGCAGGATTCTAAATCGGTTCACTAATTACTTCGTGTTTCTTTTAACGATTTCTTTTAGTTTGGTGCGGAGTTTATCCAAGTCTTTGACCTCGGTAACGCAGTATTCCCAAGCGCCTTGGTTAAACCTTACACCCGACACTCCGAATTCGGTGCACTTATCGGTAATCCACAGGGCGATTACCCAGTTTGGGGGTTCTCCCACCTAAACCTTCCCACAAACAAGTCGCGGTTCCTCTTATCCATCTGTCAATCGGCTGAAGAAAAGTTCTGTGTTGTAAGGGAATTTTCGCCTCAACGCCCAAGATGCACACCATATCCCGGAGAAGGAAAGAAGATTTTTTTCTCCAACACCCTTGATGTTTCTGGGAGTTAGAAAGGCGTCGGTCATAGAACTATAGATTCTGTTAGCCATATAACTAAAACGGATTGTAGTTATTGGGAAAGGACTCTTGGGCAAGTTTGACGAAACCTTCTACGACGCCCTGATTAACGCGTTGGTTCACACCATTGTCACCCTCTTTACAAAGCTCCTCAAACTCAGACCAGAGTGTCTTAGGAGAACCACTGCTAGTTATGAATGTCACATAATTTCCGAAGCTTTTCACGCAGTTACCGAGCGCCTTAACCGCTATATCCCCGTATCCGGCCTGCTCCCCCCAGCTCTCGCAAAGCCGTTACGCAAGAAATATTCCAAACCCTTCTGGGCATCCCCCAGCAAAGAAGAGACTTCCTGAGGTGTTCTGTTGTATTCTTTTTGATATTTATCCCCCCACTCGCCTGCAAATAGCTTTAACACGTATCTTTGATTATCTACGTTCATCGTTTTTCTTTTAATGCCTCTTCTAAATAAATATTATACCATTTTTTGTCAGATGTTTAAGGATTCTGTTGTTGTTTTGATGAATTCCAGATAATGCTTAAATGTGGTTAGTTGCGTCTTGGAATTGGCAACGACCCGTGACGCCCATTGAAGAGGGGGCGTATTCGCATTTCTTAGGGATTTAGATGTTTTCACAAGAATAAGGAAAGGTTCTCACTGGATCAAGGTGGCGGTGCTCTCGGTAGCTACATGTTGGATCTTAGGATGGACCTCTGGTTCTTCAAGCCCCGGGGTTCATCTCAAAATTGAGTTTGAGGAGGTTTGGGTGGAGGAGGACTCTCGAGGCTCGATTCTATGTGGGGTCGCAAATGTTGGCACCAGTCATTTAGGTTGGTTAAAGTATGGTGGAGTATGGGGGCAGCCTCATCCTTTTTTGGATAGGGAGTGAGTAGACGCCCACACTGGGCGGCCCATCTGTCTGGTTTGTTCGGTGTACCACTCACCCGCTTATAGGAGATCACGCTGGGCGCGCTCAGCTTTCTTAGAGGGCTAAGAAGACGGTGTCCACATATGTAGCTGACTGGGTGACACCACGGATAAGGGTGTGTGGTGGTGTGGCGCCGTGCTCCATGAGGCGGGCTTCCTAGACCGTGTGTAGCGAACCTCAGGAAATTGAAGCTCCGCCAAACGCTTCTTCGGCTACCTCGAAGATAGAACTAGTATGTCCTACGATAAAATCGACCCTAGGGGACGTTCCCCAAATCCATGCTTTGGTTCCCAGAACTATTCATGCATCGGTACACGGAATAGGGGGTGACACAAGGCGACGGCTTATCCGGACACCACTTTTTAAAGCCGCGACTTTAAAATTTTGCTGTAATCTATTTTCCTTAGCAGGGGGTCAATTATTCTGTATTCTCCTCGCCCCACCTTTTCTATGAAGTTGTTACTGACAAGGGAGTCTAGCGCCGAGCTAAGCTGCTTATCATCGATTCCGCCTATCCCTATTTCAATCCCTCTTTTGATGTCCCTCCATTTGGTGGCAACCTTAATCACGTCCATTAGCGTGGTATAAACAATTTTGTTGTTTTTATTCTCTAAGAAGTGCTCAAACTCGCCTATCATTATCTTCTTTCCTTCGCTTTCGGCGAAATTCAACGCTTCCTCAAGCCCTTTCTTTCTCACAGCGTAGAAATTACCGAAAAGAGTCAGCCAGCCAACAACGCCATCCAATCTTCTTACGACTTCCTCCTCCCCGTTAAAATCAACTCCAATCTCCCTCATACCTTTCCTTAGGAAAACCCTTGAAGTATTGTCGTTAAACGGTCTGAGGTTAAGAATTACGGGGGGCCTTCCGTGGAGGGGGGAGGTAGAAGGAGGGTCGATTAATATTCTGGTAACTCCTATGTACGAACCTGTGAACAGGAATCTAACCCTGCTATTTGAGGAAAACACGTTACCTAGAATGTCCAGAAACTGCTTGCTGGCTTGGGAAAGCTCCTGAACTTCGTCGAGTGCTATCACGAAATCTTCGTGCACGGAATTAAGTAGCTCATTCAGGGAGCTCACAGCTTTTGCATCCCTCTTCACCTGTATTCCCGCCGAACCCATTATGAAGTTAACGTTGAAACTTAAATCCAGCTTAACCCTACTGCTGTTCATTTCCGGGATAAGGGAGGTCAGTAAAGCGTTAAGGCTCCTAACTCCTCTGAGATTGACGTAAGCTCCCTTGAATCCGTGCTTCTCCTTTAACTCCCTTATAGCAACCTTTACTAGACTTGTTTTCCCTATTTCCCTCTGCCCTCCAACCACCACCCAGTTACCCGCTAGGAGCTGTTCTAACAAATACTCTAGCTCGCTATCCCTTCCGAAGAGTTCATTCCTGTGCTCTTTGGGATGTAGATCGAACAACAACTGTGCCCACTACAGTTACTGGTGATACCACAGTTATTAAGGTTTGGAGTTAAGTAATGAAACCAGCTATTCAGAAAAGCGATTTTAAACTCGGAAATCCCACATCTATTAATGCATGTAGTATATATAACTGGTTCACAACCCTAACAAGCCAAGGCGTATAGATGGTAGCCTCAACCCACAGCCTAGAAGCAGCCAACACCCTTCTACAAACACAGGAAAACACAAGGGTCCTACCACTCAACCTAAGAAAGGGTGAGCTGAGCCACAGGCCTCCATAAAATAACCTTCAGGCTCCCTGAACCATCGCGGTCAGCAGAGCTAAGTAGAAGACGCCCGCAATGTCAATACGGCTAGACCCAAGCTAGCTATCAGTCTCCTCCTCCCTTCGAACACACACCGCTTCGAAATAACAATCCTAAATAAGGATACCTTCTATACAACCTGCACAGGATACATAACCCTGGTGCAAGACGAAGCTAAATGGCTAATCAAGCAAAGCGCCCCACACATAGGCGGAAAACAGTTGCTAGCAGAATATACCCACACGCCATAAACCTTTACACGTGCACCTCGATGCTATCTGGATTAGCGTCAAGTGAGCGTGGAAATTTGTAATCTAGACACCATACTATACCTGTAAGCCACCCACACCACGGGCACAGTTTAATTGAGTTTGAGCTCATTTAACAAGCAACGCGCGGCTTGCCCGTTCACCAACAATCAATTGTGCATCAGACGGATACGGTGATCCAAAACCCGCTAACCGTCACCCACAGTCAAACACCATTTGACCCACGACGAGAACCACTCAACCTACCACCCATCCAATGGTGGGGTGACTCCCACTACCTAGTCCTTCCTAGGCTCAAGGTAGAGCTCTTGGGGATACGACCAGTCGAGGGAGTCCTAGGTCACCCCTCTGAGAAGCCACGGTGTGTGAACAAGTGTTTACACACGGTACCACTCGAACAGCCTTGATAGTAGCCTCGCTTCGCCTCTCCACTTTGGTGGGTCGAACACGATGGCGAGCATGGGTCTTCCCTCCTCGAGCAGGCGTAGCGAACCTCTGAGCACAACTGGCTCGTCGCCCACCACGTGCGCCTTAACCATGTGTATCCTCGGCCTGCCTGCGCCCACCCAGAACCCGTCCAGAGTGGTGGCCTCAACACACAGAGAGCCGTGTCCCCAGTCGGTCATCGTCGAGTGAGCCTGAGTTTGCCCGGGGGGCGCGTGGTAGAGTTGGACGATGCCGGCCCTATCACACACGGCGCACCTGAACACCTCCACGTTGTCCACCCGGTGGAGTGCGACCGACTTCTCTAGGAGTGAGGCGTTGTAGGGTCGGGTTCAAAGGCGTACACCCTCCCACTGGGGCCCACAATCTTCGACGCGAGCATCGTGAAGTAGCCCAAGTTTGCGCCCAAATCCACCACGCACATCCCACGCCCAAGCTTCTCTAGGAAGAGCGAGGTGAGCGGGAGGTCAAGCACCCCATCCACGTCTATTGAGGTGGACACCGGCGAGAAATCCTCGGGGTTCAAGTAGATGTCGAAGCCCAGAAGCGTCCTCCTTGGCCTCCCCTGGTAAAATAATGACACGCGCCTTCACTCCTCAACCCTTCACCTGTGCAACTCCTCCCCCAGTCTCCTCCCATGGAGGACATAGCGTAGGGTACCCAAGTAGCGCACACTCAGACGAGACGAGAGAGCCAAAAAATGCCAGCTGAACACCACATGCATGGAGGAGAACGCGGACACCAATATATAGCTTAGCCCGCAATGCGCAAGCCGCCAACCGCATGAAGACTACTGAACCAATAAGCTAGGCAACGCACATCCGCACACCGACGAGGCCTGAGTGGGTTGGTGTACCTAGCTTATATAGAATATCAGCCTGTTACACGTTGCTTAATGCATTTCTTATGAATAGTGCTCAAGTCTTAACCGGCTACAATTTCTATTAGGCATATGATTAGCAAAGATATATTCTTCGAATGTTATCCCTACATATCGCTAAATGGGGCTATTGTGTCAGCCACCCTAAGGAAGAATGAGTGTATCCTGATGAAACCTAGTATATGCCAAAGAATAAGACGATAGATTAACAGTGTCAGAATACTTTACTAACCTATATTGGCAAAGAACTCTCCTTTTGATGTTAACGAAAAGTACTTTACTCGTTTGTGAGTTCTGTGATTGACAAAACCTCTACGTTCGAGAGATTCTAGTATACGCCATATAGTTACCCTGGATGGCGGTTGATATTCTGTACCTTCTAAGTCATGTCTAATGGCTTCGGTTATTTCGAGAAGCGTCCTCTCATCACCTAGTAGTGATGTTAGGATAAGCTTGTCTTTCCACTCCAGTGATGAGCGATCAAAGTAACTCGTGTGCAACTTAACTGGTCCACTCAGATCCTCCGCCTCAACATCGATCTCGCAGTCCACACCAAGCTGAATTAGTGATATCAAGGTTTCTATTGTCACTATCCTCATACCGCCGCTCAAGTTCGCGTATATATTCTTCTGGCTCGAACTCTTTATGGTATCCATAATCTTGGATACGGCTTTAGATACTTTTTTGAAGTCGATTTTGACCTCGTTTATTTTGACCTCCGGCTGAACCGTCTGTATGAATTTTTTTAGGTTCCTCAATGCCGTGTCTGCCTTGTCCTGAGAGTAGTTTGCTGATGACTCGGGTGTAATCACCAATACTGAGTCATCCCTAGTCAAGCCCTTTGAGACTATCGCTCTAACCGCAAACTTTTCATCGAACCCCAGTGTCATGATGTATAGCATTGGTCTTAAAGTGTAAGCGCGTTTATATAAATTTCACGTGGCTGAAACTAACTTCAATATTATTCCATTTTTTCGTCCCCGCGAAACGAGAATCTTTATATATAGCTTAGTAATTATTTGGTGTATGGCAACAAAATTTTATCAGGTAGAAAGCTTCAGGGGCGTGTCACTTCTTTTAGCCAGCGCGTCCCTGATCACGGGTTCGCCTACCCTGATAGACAGGGTTGCAAACGCCCTTACCATGGACTCCGTTATCAAAAGCACTAACGATGCCCTTAGGGTCGTCGAGAGCTTCCAGAAAAATAGCAGTGAAGTAAACGGGATCATGGAGACCCAAGACAGAAAGACCATTCTAAAAGTGGATGGAAAGACCTTCATCTTTCCTGCGACACTTAGTTCAACCCGTCAAGTCCAAGATTTCTTTATAGAAGCTGAGAAAGACATACGTATCGCTAGGGCTGTCGCGGCTCTAGCCGAGGCACTCATAGTGGACTCCAGAAGAAGCGAAAAGGAGGGTGGGAACTAATGCTGAGTCTATCAGCTAGATTAAAACTAAACCTAGAATCCCTTAACGGCGTAGAGACAATAGGCAACTTCGCAAGACATAGGACTGCGCCCATCGTTGTACATGACGTACAGACATCCACTTTCCAGGTGCGGTACGTCCCCGTTATCTCAGGAGAATCGCTTGGACACGGCTACCAAACCCACTTAGTGGACGTCTGCCGGGAACTCGGGTTGCCAGTGGGTCATTACTCTTCTCTGTACGAGTTTATAAAGTTCAGCGAGAAGAACTATCTAAAGGAGGAGAAGATAGAGGAGCCCAAAGACCACAATGACCTGCAAAGGTTCGAAGTGGACGTGCTCCTAAAAGATGTGGTGGCGGATGTGGGAGGCTTCCTATACACGGGGGATAACGCTGTTAAAAGAACCTCCAGGATTCAGATGGGTTACATGATACCCGCATTAAAGGATACAGACGCGGCCGCGCTTGAAGCCCAATTCCATGTGCGATACCTCCAATCACAGCCCCAGAAGGGCGGCCAGAAGAGGGAAGAGGGAGAAGACCAGACAAAGCTCGGCCAAGCAATATACAACGTTGAGGTAGCTAGCGCCATATACACCCTCACAGTAAACCTCGACTTGGAGGGGATAAGTGTACCTTCAATAAGATTCGGCAACACACCTGAACCAAGCAAGATCCAAGAGCTAAAAACCCAGAAACCAAAAAGAGAGCGGGCTGCCGTACTAGCGCTGGGCCGCCTGTTCTCATCCATGAAGACAGGCGCAAAACTCAGCAGATTCCTCCCCAACACAGAGCTACTCTCACTGGTTGTGACAGAAACCAGCTTCCCATTCACGGTGAGTCCGGGTAACAGCAAAGAGTATATTGATGCGACGATTCAGAGGGTGGCTAAGGCCTCCGAGATGCACCAGAAAGCGGGAATAACGCAAGCGACGCACATGGTGCACGTGGTGGATAACGAGTACGCATTACCAAAGAACAGGTCACAAAACGATTATGTAAAAACACACTCCAACTTGGAGGAACTCTTCACACACCTATTAGAAGAAAAAACCGGATAGGTGTACAGCGTGGAGCCATGGCTACTAACCGTGCACCTAGAGTTTGCGTGGGGGTACAGTGTGAGGCTACCCACCTACGGTAAGAGGCAATCCTCTTTCCCACTACCCCCACCATCAACACTCTTGGGTGCACTCGCCTATCCCCTAATGCTTGACTCAGGAGAATACTACTTAGAAACCAAGAACTTAGTGGGCTCAGCGCAAAAACTCAGACCATTTGTGCTCGCGGCCTCCGCGTGCTTCTCTAAGGATTCTAGGGCGGCTCTAACAGAAGATGTTAACAGGTATCTCATCGGCCAGTTTCAGAGAAAAGAGAGGAGAACGGAGCCGTCATATAGGTTCGGAGCCGTGCCCGTAGGGAAGGTTTACGCCCCCTCCCAGGAAATGATCTTAGCCTACGCACTAGACGGTGAAAAATGTTCATCTGTGTTGGGCGAACACTGGGGTGAAAAGCTCGTATCCGCTTCCTACTCAATCGTGAGAATTGGGAGCAAGGAGGGACTTGTCTCCGTAAAACTCGCACAGCTCCAGAGAGCCGCGGAGATAAACGGTGGAAGGATCAAAACAGGCTTCTATATGCCTCAAAGTGCCGTAATCGACCCACGCAACGTTACGGGGGACTACTACACGGAGGAATTCTGGGATCCAGACTATTCGTGGGGAAAACCCAATAAAACATCCATCTACATCGTTCCAGGAAGAAGAAACCCTGTGCAGCCAGGCATAGTCGAGGCTAATGTGACCCACGCGGTTAAGGCTGGTGAATATGAACTCGCGTTTTAGTCAGCTCTACACGCAGACCTGCGAACTGGTGGGCTACAAGGAGAGAAAATTCATCAGGCAGGCACTAGAGAGATTCGAGGAGCAATACGCTAGAGACAAGAAGGGTGTGCTCATCCTCTCGGCTCCAACAGGCTACGGTAAATCTCTGATAACCTACGGATTATACCTCGGGTCGCTTAGGGCTGACGCCGACTGGTGCAGGGTAATCCACGTGCTACCGATGACCTCGATAATTCAAGACTTCGCCGAAAACGCGCGGAGGAAGCTGGGCGGCAACCTCAGAGCTGGCGACCTAGCGGAACAACACCACGGCGCACCCGGCTCACCCTACTTCGCTAAGCGGTTTATAGTCACAACCCTCGACACCTTCATACTTAACTTATTTAAGCTACCCGCAGTGGAGGTCACGAAGCAGCTAAGATATAACACATCACACTTCGAGCTACCCAGAGCCATGATATACTCATCCGCCGTAGTCTTCGACGAATTCCACCTCTTCGCACCCACCGAATCAGGTGAAAGCAGAATGCTTACAGTGGCGGTATCAGCCGTAAAAGCACTCGCGGAGGCGGGGACACCGATAATAATCATAACCGCCACAATGGACGACCAGCTAGCAGAATTACTCAAACAAAAAATTAGCCCTGTAGCAAGAGTAGTTTACGAGCAATATGTTCCAGGTGAGGATCAGGAGTGGGAGCGCGCCAACAGAAGAGAGATCTCGGTTATTGGTGAAACCCAGACACCAGAAAAGACCGCCTTGGGACTAGCCGCTCAGAATAAATCCGTCCTCATCGTGGCCAACACCGTACACACAGCCATACAATTATTCCAGTCAATCCGAACCAATTCTGCGGCTCCCGATAATCTGCTACTGCTCCACGCAAAACTAAATAGAAACGATAGGAACATGGCCATGGAAAAACTAAAACAAATCAAGGAGGACGGTAACAAGATTAAGGGCGGAAACATCGTTGTATCCACACAGCTTGTGGAGGCGGGGGTAGACGTGAGTTTCGACGCCCTAATAACCGAGGTCGCCCCAGCCCAAAACATTGTTCAAAGAGCTGGCAGAGTGGCTAGGATGGGTGGCCAAGGAGAACTCTACTACTTCACCCTCAAGAATTCAGAGGGTGCCTACGAGGAGGGTATCTA
Source organism: archaeon (assembly GCA_902812505.1). Taxonomy (GTDB): domain Archaea; phylum Thermoproteota; class Thermoprotei_A; order Marsarchaeales; family Marsarchaeaceae; genus ECH-B-1. The sequence continues at coordinate 6,424 of CADDZQ010000014.1, read as the reverse complement.
TGACCCCCAGCAAACAGATACATGCATCGACACGCTCGGGAAACTCAAAGACAACTATTTTGAACCCCAAAAGCTGCTTGGGGCACAGAGCTCCACTTACAGCGTGGACCCCTTACTCGAACGTATACTCGCCGAGATAGAGGCTAACCCAGTATTCACTCCGCAGGACACCGCTAGAGTATATCAAACACTATGCGGCATCCTAAGGGAATCCAACATCGTTATGGCCTACTCAGAATCCGACCTTACAGCTAAAAGCGAAGTTCCACTAAACGATCAACAAGCGCGTAGGGTGATTAGCCAAACACTCAGATACGTCGACGGAGAAGGCAGAATGCGGGATTTCACAGGTAACCCCTGGGGAGACTGCCTATCACTTAAGCTACAACACATAGGCGCCAAGGGTGTAATCTACCCAGAGAAATGGTACACCCCGCAAATCGGACTAGTTATCCCAAAGGTGGGAACCCAATGAGGACACCCTGCTCCTTCAGCGGTGAAACCCTCACTCAGCACTCGCTAAGCACGGTTGAATTCGGAGTCAAAAAATTCTTCGAAACCCAGTCAGCATACCCCCTATTGGCAGCCGAAAAATTAACCAACTACTACGGGCTCGAAAAACCCATCAGAAGTGAACGGCTAACCCAGACGTGCATAGCGGCCTGCTACCTACACGATGCTGGAAAAGCCGCAAACATATACCAAGTCCAATTCAACGACGGCTGTAGCTTCAAAGTAAACCCCACATTCACACTCCACGAAATACTCTCAGGATTCATAGTGTACAACTACCTCGAGAAGGCAATGGGTGAGGAGGATCAGTCGAATAGAACACTGAGGATACTCACAACACTCGCAGTTCTAAACCACATGCACGCCATAAGACCCTACACAAACGCCCACGCCGTTATGAGCAAAGTTGTGTACACCCTTAAAAAGTTCATCTATAAGTACGACACTAGGGGTGACCCACTCGGATTCAGCCTAGCGGACTATAACGAATACATAGACAACGCTCCGCCACAGATAGACAAGAAGATATTAGCCACATGCCTTGAGAAGCCAATAAAACTCTGCGAACTATCAAGATTCCTCGAAGAGATGGACAGGGAGACATCCAGGCCAAACAAGCTCTATACACTCCTCCTCGCACCCATCATTATAGGCGACAACCTAGCGGCTAGCCAACGACAAGAGGGTGAAGATAATAGGAAATGGTTCAAACAGGAACTAAAGGAGCTGATTAACCTATGAAGATCAAAATATCCTCACCCACGCTCAGAGGCTACATCCAAGTGGTCCTATACGCCTGTGGATACAGAGAACACCAATACACCCCGACATCCGAGGGACTAGAGCTACAGGACACAACACCCCTAAAAGAAAACGGTGACTTGATAGTGAAAATAGCGAAAACCGTAGAGGAAAGAGGCATTAAAGGTGATAAGCCGAAAGCGCCAATAATCCCCCTAACTGGAAACGAGAAGGCAAGCTACAAGAAGGTCGCGCAGACATTAGGTCTCCAGGAGAACGCCCCCCTAAGCGAGCTACTCGACAGATACTTTCAACAGAAAGTAGATAACAAATTTGACCAGCCGTATACTGCACCCACAGCGCTAATACCCGAATTCTACGAGTACAACAGGGTGCTAGGCTACGCTGACAGCAAACGCAAAAGCGAAACGTATAGGACGCTCGACTTACATACCTATGTGTTAGGCCTTGCTGGCTACATTACATCGTATCTTGGTAGGATTAAAACCAGCGGAGCCAGCTGGGTCGAGGTCCACCTTTTACCCACGCATGGGGGAGCACACAGGGAAACGTTGACGAACTGGATAGAACTTTACGATAAAATCAGGTTCAGCCTAAAGGGAATCACGCCGGCGACCTCACTCTTATTATGGCTAAGCCTAAAAACCCACTACGAGGGCACAGTTGAGATCCTCGCCTTAAACCCTGGAAGAGGGCAAAACCCCACCACAATCTGGGCAACATTCAACCTCGACCTAACAAGAAGCTCAAAGATCCTAGGCGACGTAGACCAATACGCTGATACCTTAACGAGGCTAATAGAAGACTCTCTAAGCCCTAACCATAGCAATATAACACTACGAATATCACAGTTGATCTATGAAGCGATAAATGGCGTAAAACCACCCGAAGAGCTCATGTACATTGGTGCACGCGAAGGTGTACTCTCAGCTATAAAAGAGGTTAACGAATTCAAACTAAGCGCAGACGATAAGATGTTCGCTAGGTATTCAAAACTAGTGAAACACCTCTACTACAAGCTAACGAAGACATCTGATATAACTTCTTGATGCACACTGTGAGCATCGACCCCAAACCACAAATAGAGAGATGACGCCAATAAATCAATTTTTACTGCGAATTCTTCCTAGTTAAAGTGACACCAACTTAGAAAACACAAGTAGATACGCTGAACCCAAGAGTACTATGCATATGTCCAGCTACTTGGTCACCGTACGCAAACAAATAAAATTCATATCTAGTATTTAACGCACAGAAAGGCCTACCGACAAACAAGTTATTGCATCGCCCGACTAGCATTATTTCTAACCGCCTCGGAAAACCACTGTGAGTAATCCTAACTTGACACCACGCCATTACCACACGTTTACGGCGGCTTGGGTATCCCCCGCTTGAGCCGAACGATAGAGTATGAGCCGTTAAATTTAACACGGGTCAAGGCTATTTTACTATGTGGAAGACGAACTTCTACCTGTGACCGCGCTTTCGCACTACTTTTTCTGCAAACGTGACCCCTACTATCTCTACGTTGTACACATACCCGAGCCGATCACTGAGACCATGGAAGCGGGAAAACAGGTGCATGATAGGGACACATTTCAAGCTTTCCTCAGAAAGCTTGAACCCAAACACTTTTTCAGGAAGCCAGTTTTACGTTCCGCAGAGCTCGGCATAAGCGGTGTACCAGACTATGTTTTCATCACAAAGCACTCCGAAATCCTGCCGGCCGAGGTCAAATACTCACCTCAGGCGGGGCGCTCATCACTTAAATCGATATCCCAACTTGTGGGGTACGCTCTAATCCTCGAATACAACTACGTTTACCGCGGAAATGAACTCCTAGAGTCGGGAGATGCCAAAACAAAAACAGTCGTTAAACGCTGCGCCGTATACAACGCCTACTCGAAAAAAGTGGATACAATAGAGATTACCCAGGAACTCAAAAACCGGGTTCTGAAGGCGCTGGAGGAGCTCAAATCCATGATTCAGTCAGGCGAGTTCCCAAGCGTGAGACAGCCTTGGTCAAAGTGCGCAAACTGCTGGTACAGGCGATACTGCTACCCTTAAACGATAAGCCTGTCCTGCTCGTCGTATTTTACCTCAACACCCAAAACAACCCTTTGCGAGTAGCTTGCGGGGGTGAGCGGAAAAATCTGAACGTTCGCCTTTTTTCCAAAGATGAGGTTTGACAAGCCGTTTTCCACGTCCTTTCTCTGTGAAACCGTGAGGTTTCCGATGAACGCGCTCTTTTGAATCCTCGTCAAACCCTTCGACCTCAAAAACTTGGCAACGCGTAGCCTCACGTCGTCTTCTGTGATGTCGTAAATCACAAGCGTGATCAATCCTTCGGGCACGTTTTTATATACTTTCAAAGAGTAATTTGTGTTATGCCGAAGCTTGCGCTCATCGTGGACTACGGCGCGGTGCTCAAGGTAAAAGACGGGCGCTTCAAGCTTCTTGTTCGGGAGAACAAAGAGTACGCCACAAAGTGGGACCTCTCTCCTCCAGAAGTCGAAGGGATTGTGGTCGCGGTGAAGGGCGTTTCGATATCCGCCGCGGCGATCGAGCTAGCCGCAAAAAACGGAATCGACGTTTTTTTCTTTTCTGGCTCAAAACCACTTGCTCACCTTTCACCAGCGAGCTACTCCGCGGTTCAGGAAACGTGGCTTGCGCAAATACGCGCGGCGTCAAACCCAGAAAAAAGGCTTGAGCACTCTAAGCTTTTTGCAGAAGGAAAGCTCTCAAACCAAAGAACGGTTTTGAGCGAGTACGAAAAAAGGGCGAAAGCTTCTTGCAACTCTTCGGTCATTCCGACGCTCACAAAATGCGTGGAAACGATTGAGCTACACCTTTCCAAGCTTTCTGGGTGTAAAAGCGTGGAAGAGGTAAGGCAAGAAGAAGCGCTTGCGGCAAAGGCGTACTGGGAGGCGATCTCATCACTACTTCCGCAAAATCTCGGATTTGAGCTCAGACTCACAAAGCAGAGGATAAGGGCTGAACCGAACATGGTGGTCGACCCGTTTAACCGAGCGCTCAACATCGGCTACGCCGCCTTGCTCAGAGAAGTGTGGCGCGCGTGCTTTGTCGCGGGTCTCAACCCTTACATAGGTTTCCTTCACGCCCCAAGGACAGGGAAAATGAGCCTTGTTTTCGATTTGATGGAAGAGTTTAGACCAATTGCGGTGGACAGACCTCTTGTCACGCTCGCAAAAAGCAAACCAGAAGCGCTCGAAACGCTACGCTCAAGCGGTTCGGACGAGCCAGATGAGAGGTCAAGGGAAGCTTTTATCGCGGTTTGGAGGGAGGTCACAAACTACATGGCAAAGACCAACCCGCCACTCACACAAATAGTGGCTACACAAGCACAAAGGCTTTCGCTTTCTTTAAGAGGTAAAGAGGTGTACAAGCCTTACAAGGCGAGGTGGTGAGCTTGTCCGTTTACTACAGCTTAGAGCAAGTGAACGAGTGGGTGAGGGTCGCGAACACAAAAAGCGTTCAGGTTTCTGATGAGATGAGGGGGTGGAGGTGGCACGACTACCCGCTTCAACCCGCGTACAGCGCTCAGCTAGGTGTTTCGGACATCACAAACGGGCTTTGCGATTCGTTTAGATACGTTTACTTAAAATACGTGGAAAGGATTAAGCAAAAGGACAACGAGGAGCTACAAAAGGGCTCGCTTCTACACGAGTTACATTCAAAGGCGAATGAAGCAGCAAAGAGAAACATCCTGAAAATTCACTGGGAGCGCGGAAAACTCACACCAGAAAGCTTTCACGAAAGCTTTGTTCAGGAACAACAAAAGGTGGTCGAGCAAGCAAAGAGCAAGTACACGCTGATACCGCAGGACGAACTTGAAAGGGCTGTTAACACGCTTTGGACACGCGCCGCGATAAACTACAGCGCGGCGCTCAACAGCGCGCTCAGCGTTTCAAAACACTTGGAGTCACCAGACCCTTTGATCGCGCTCGTCGCACCAGTGATAACAGAGTATCCGATCGACGGAACGAAGGTCGGGCTTACACAGGCGATAAGAGCGGACGGGTTCATTCCGCCGGGGATAATCGTAGAGATAAAGACGCACCCACCACTTGAAGCGCACAAGTACGCGCTTGCGGGTTACGCGCTCGCTTACGAAGCGCAACACAACTCTCCAGTGAACTACGGCGTGTTCGTGCACGTCGAGTACGAGTGGAAAACTGGTAGTTTTACGGTTCACCCAAAAATCACGCCAATAACCGATGAAATGAGGCAGGGTTTTATAGAAATGAGGGATCAGGCGCAAAAAATAGTCGCGCAAAAGATCGACCCAAAGCTACCGCCAAAGTGCAATTCAAGGTGTCCATATCTCAAACACTGCAACCCCCCTTAAATAATCAAGTTTGGGCGAAAACACGCGTAAAAGTGCCAAACGATCGAGCAACCTAAAAAATTTCGATAGTGCAAAAAAGATTTAAATTGGAGAGGCGGTCTTAACATATGTACGGTATCCTTTAATGAGGAATCGAAAGTAATAATGGTTATGAGGTTTCGTTCAATGCTTTGCCTGTATCCTTTAATGAGGAATCGAAAGTTATGCTCCTATTGTTGGGGTACCTCTGGGCGTCGTATGGTATCCTTTAATGAGGAATCGAAAGAACAATAGGAGCATAAGGGGGGAGGTCAACATACGTGGAGTATCCTTTAATGAGGAATCGAAAGGCCGACTAGCCGACCCAATGGCTCCAGCTGTGAGTAGGTATCCTTTAATGAGGAATCGAAAGCGTCAGCGTGTTCCAGGCGTGTATGGTGGTCTTCAGTTGAGTATCCTTTAATGAGGAATCGAAAGAAGAAGCAGTATTCTGAATAGCGTTAATCGCCCTAGGTATCCTTTAATGAGGAATCGAAAGATGGATGCTAACGGTAGTAACTATGGGGTTTCGTTTAGTATCCTTTAATGAGGAATCGAAAGTCTTTATCTCAAAGTATTTTTCTGCTTCATTCAGCAAGTATCCTTTAATGAGGAATCGAAAGGGAAGAGAAGTAAACGAAACCTGATACCACTCCGCACGTATCCTTTAATGAGGAATCGAAAGAATCCAAACCCAAACCCGAAGTCCAATCTATCCCAATCGTATCCTTTAATGAGGAATCGAAAGCAGTCGTACTACTA
>CADDZQ010000013.1 GCA_902812505.1 archaeon | reverse complement strand
CCTACGCGGGGTAGACTTGATTGTTGTGGCCAACAGGTCGCACTCCACCACGAAGATAGCGAGTGTGCCGGGCGTGGTGTTCTTCGAAGGCGACGTCCCACTAAAACCAATCTTAGACGTGTTGAACACCAAGCATCCCCCACAGGCGGAGGCCACCCCACTTATGGAAAATCTGGGGGAAGTGGTCGATGTGAGCATACTCAAAAGGAGGCTTGGCTCAAACTATGAGGAGGGCCTAAAACAACTTAGGGAGGAGGGATATATCCAACTTGGCTCAACGCTGGTGAAAAAGTCATTGTTTGAGCAGGTGGCTTCCGAGCTTAAGGCTTCTGGTAAAATCACCTACAGTGATGCGGACAGATTGTGCTCGGCTCACGGATTGAATACACAGGAGGTCTTAGAGGCTCTCGGTTATCGTGTTAAATGGCTTGGCCTAGACCCATCCAGCATAATTGTTGAGCTCAGCACGCAAGCGGGCTAGGCTTCTGGGTTGCCCCACTATTCGAGTAAGATGTGTTGACCTACCGGATAGATTGCCCAATCTCCACGGAAGTGTGATGCTCGGGGTGGGCCATGTTTGATTGTGTACCCCCCATCTTCTGTCCAGTCAAAAATCCGCAACTGAGATGATATTGGACGGTGTATTCCTACATTTACCTTTAGTGAGGTCAGGGTGGGTGGATAAGCCCCTCTTCAACCGACTACCCACAATGCGATTAGCGTGAGGAAGAGCACGGGTAACGCTATGAATACAACCACCTACATGTATTCGTACACTGCCACCTTGATTTAGCCCTTCCTATCAAGCATGTAAAGCCAGAGGAGTGTTGCAAGTGAGCCTATGGGTGTGAACCTCGGACCGATGTCGTTGCCCACAACGTTAGCGTATATTAGCCACGGGGGGGTTCCCAGCCTGCTTACTGCAGGGTTGCCCAGCATACCTGAAGGCATGTTACTCATTGGGGCCGCTAGTAAAGCGAAGAAGAAACCAGAGAGTACGGTGGATAGTGGTTGACCGAGACTCAATACCCATCCAAGGGCTGTGGAAAGAAGATGCTTGAGCCCCTCCCTGCCAACTCCGAATACGATTAAATACATCCCCAAGGAAAACACAACTATTCGCCGAGGCGCGGTTCTAACAGCTCTTAATGCATTAATCTTCTTATTGATCCACGTGAGCCCTAATACTATTAGGGCTATGGGAACGGCCACGTAGGCAACGGGTATCCCCGTAGAATTCCCCTAGAGAGTAAGTTAAGATGGGTATGGTTATTAATGGTGGTGATGCCTTAAATATGAGTGGGTCCCTTATGGCGCCAACTGGGCCTACGAGTGTATTGGTGCTAAACCTTCCCGGCATACTCTTTAACTATAGTAAAACCACAGCGGTATTAGGCTGGGGGTGATCGCTGCGAGGTAGGATGTGTTCATGACCTGGGAGTATCTCAGGAAACTTATCCCGAAATGGCTTGAAGCAACGATGTTAACTAGGTTGGCTACCACAAGCGGTAGGCTAGCGGAGTCCGCGATGAACCCAACTGAAACTATAAACGGTGGTGCTGTCTACAGGTTATGCAGACCCTCTTTAGAAGCGTGGAGATTATTGGTGTGGCTATTAAAGCGGTTCCATCGCTTGCGAACACAGCTGAAACACCAGCACCCATAAGGATTATGAGTATGTATAATCTTAGCCCATTTCCTCCTGAGATCTCCGCGATCTTTATTGCCTTGTACTCAAAGAATCCTGCCCCATCGAATATGGGGGATACCACTATTATGGCTACGAACGTGAAGGTGGCTTTCCAAACTATGTTACACACCAACAGGATGTCCGATGGTTTGACGATGCATGGTAGGGGGCAGAGGGCGGCTCCAGCTGTCGCCGGGTAACCTATTGGGGGTTCTTGGGTCTTACTGTGACGAGAAAAAGTGTTGCTAGAAATATTGCTAGTGCGGGTAGGAATAGTGGTTTCATTGTGTATTGAGGAGCTCCTTTACCTTCTCTTCCACTTGGTCCCTTATCCTTCTCACCTCTTCTAGAGGCTTCCCTTTCGGGTCGTCGATATCCCACTCAATTAGCTTTCTGCTCATTTTTGCTAAGAGGGGGGCGGGGCATACCTCCTCCACCGAGCAACCCATCGTGACCACCACATCCGCCCACTCAACCATCTCGTTGGTCATACGCTTCGGGGTGTTGGAGCTTATGTCTATTCCCACCTCCAACATGGCCTGAGCCACCACTGGGTTTACACGGCCTGCCGGCATCGTGCCCGCACTCATAGCCCGCACTCCAAGTTTCTTTGCGAAGGCCTCAGCCATCTGGCTTCTGCCAGCGTTTTCAACACACACGAAAAGAACCCTTTTTGGCCGACTCATGGATCAATCAGCCCCCAAGAATCAAACGACGTGCTCGCGTTCGTGTTGACAGCCCAAGCACCGCCGCCCACTCCCAAGCAGCACCGCCTAGTATTGGTGGAGGTGTCGATGAGTTTCTCTAACGCTGAGTCTATTTTAAGCGTGGATAGAGGTTTTTCCTTGGTGTACACGATTTGGTTGTCGCGTGTTATCTTTAACTCTCCAGCTTTGCTTGGCTTAAGCTTTACAGCGAAACCCGCGGTGTGGGCGTTGGTCTCTATGAGGCTTTTCGCCGCGTCCAGCGTGCTAGGCAGATAGCATTCAACGCAGAACTCGGCCTCGTACTTCATGCCTAATACTACTACTTTAGTGGTATTTATATCATCGAGTCTCCGTGGTCGGAGTAACTATGAAAGTTAGTAGTAATGGTGAGCTTTGCCTCTGTGCGCTTGACGGTGTTATGGAGCTTTTGAGTAGAAAGTGGGTGCTTTTCGCAATAAACTCGATTGGGGGACGAGGGGTGGCCCGCTTCTAGGACCTTTATAGTGAGCTAAAAGGGATATCTCCCTCCACGCTGACGGCTGTTCTACGGGGGCTCGAAGCGCATGGCATCGTTACGAGGCAACAGTACGTGGAGATACCCCCACATGTTGAATATTCACTTACAGTGGGGGGAGGCTCTGCGTCAGGCGATTATACCACTACTTATCTGGACGAGTAAGCTTGACATGCGTAAAAGATCCAAATCAAGATGTGAGCCAGGGCGGTATGTTGGGGTAGTATAGAGGAGGGTTGCACTCCTCTACTCTAAAGCGTTGTTAAATCCCCGTTTTAGGCGTATAATACTCAACTGTGTCTTGCGCTTCTGTGAACCATATTATGCGTGTGTGGTGTTGCCCGTGTGTTTGGGTGTTTTGCTTTCTGTTTTCGGTTTCAGGTTGTATCCGCGTAGCTCGGCTCCACACTTGGGTGTCACACCTTTTAGGTTTGTTGTGCGGGCAACCTGTGGGTTTTGTGCGTAAGAGTTAAACCACTCTTTAGAGATGGTTGTGTGTGTTGGGAGAGAGTAGACTTGAAGGCTATCATGGGCTCGCGTATAGGAAGCTTGTTGAAGCGGGTGTTAATGTCGGTGACACTGTGGAGGTTTCTTTTGGTGATGAGAGCTTTGTGGGTAGGCTCATGCCGCGTGTTGAGTCGGATGACGACAGTGTCGTAACCATTAAGCTCCCAAATGGGTATAACATAGGCCTGAGCGTTGTTGACGCCTCTGTGAGGCTTGTGAGCCCCGCCGGTGGCTTACACCAGCAGCCGCCAGTTGAGGAGGCGGTGGGCTTCGGCGCGGGGGAGTACGTTGCTCTGATAAGCACTGGTGGGACCATTGCGAGTAGGGTCGAGTATGAAACCGGTGCCGTGAGGCCGGCTCTTCGGGCGTCGGACTTAATGAGCCTTGTACCAGAGCTTGAGGGTATAAGTCGGCTAAAAACTCAGGTGCTTATGAGTATTCTAAGTGAAGATATGAAGCCCGCCTACTGGGAGAGGATAGCGCGCGCCGTGTACTCCGAGCTCGAAGCGGGGGCCGCGGGTGTGGTGGTGGCCCACGGCACCGACACCATGGGGTACACCGCTGCGGCTCTAAGCTTCGCGCTGAGGGGTGTTGATAGACCCATCGTGCTGGTTGGCTCCCAGAGGAGTAGTGATAGGCCGAGTAGTGATGCGTACACAAACCTGCTTTGCGCGGTGAAGTTCGCCAAGGAGTCGTTCCGTCCAGGGGTATATGTGTGTATGCACGCCTCTACCTCTGACCCCACATGTGCTGTGATACCTGGCGTCAAGGTTAGAAAGATGCACACGAGTAGGAGGGATGCATTCAAGGCTGTTAACACCCGGCCTGTGGCGTTTGTGGATCGTGATAAGCTCGTGTTTTTGGATGAGTCCTCGAAGGGTTATGTGGTGGGTGGGGGAGTGGTCTTTAAACCAGGCTTCAGTGATAAAGCGGCGCTCATAGAGTACTATCCTGGCTTTAGCTTGGATATTCTTAACTGGCTCGCTGAGAAGGGGTACTTGGGGGTTGTCTTGGCTGGCACGGGTCTTGGCCATGTGTCCTCTGAGCTTGTTGATGGTATAGCGAGGCTGAGGAGGAGTGGGTTCTTGATTTATATGACCTCCCAGTGCCTGTATGGCCGCGTCAACATGAATGTTTACACCACTGGTCGCAGGCTTCTTGCAGCGGGTGTTGTCCCCCTCGGCGACATGCTACCCGAGACGGCGTATGTGAAGCTATCATGGGCTCTCGCCAATTATCCCCTCGAGGAGGTGGATGGGGTTATGCGCTCAAATTTGGTTGGTGAGCTCTCTGCGCGCAGCGTGTATTCGGGTGAGTGGACTTGAAGGTTGGCTTAGAAATACACCAGCAGCTCGATACCCGTGAGAAGCTCTTCTGCGCCTGCCCAACTAGACCGGCTACCGGGAAGCCCGACTATGAGTTCAGACGTGTGTTGAGGGCCACTAAGAGTGAGCTTGGGGTGGTTGACCCAGCCGCACAGTTCGAGGAAGTGCGTCGCAGGGTGTACGTATATCAGGGATTCAGGGATCACACCTGCCTAGTGGAGATGGATGAAGAACCACCGCACGAGTTGAATATGGAGGCATTGGAGATAGGGCTTATGTGCGCCATGCTACTCGGAGCGAGGCCCGTGGATGAGGTCGTGGTGATGAGAAAGACTGTTATTGACGGCTCAAACACGAGCGGCTTCCAGCGCACGGCGCTCATCGCCCTCGGAGGGGGCATAAAGCTTGGGGATAAAACTATCGGTATATCTACTTTATGCCTTGAAGAGGACGCGGCGAGGCTTGTGTCATCGGACGCCTCAACTGGGGTTGTAACCTATAGGTTGGACAGGCTGGGTGTGCCGCTTATCGAGATATCCACAAAGCCGGATATAACCACACCCGAGGAGGCGGGGGCCGCCGCGTACGAGATTGGGAGGATTCTGAGGAGGTTGCGGAGGGTTAAGCGGGGGCTTGGAACCATTAGGCAGGACATCAACGTCTCCGTTGAAGGGGGTGCGAGGATTGAAGTGAAGGGGGTGCAGGAGCTAAGCCTGATATCCAAGGTTGTCAGCTTTGAGGCGAAGCGCCAGGAGGGTCTACTAAGGCTAAGAGAGGAGTTAAGGCGCAGGGTCCCCGCGGTGGTTGTTTCAGACCCAGTGGACCTCACCTCAGAATTCGAAGCCACACAATCCAACACCATAAAGCAGGGCTTAAAGAGTGGTGGAGGAGTGTTCGGTGTGCGGGTTGAAGGCTTCTCGGGCTACTTTAAGTTCGAGGTGGCGCCTGGGAAAAGGTTTGGCTCCGAGCTAGCCGACTACGCAAGGCAGATAGCGGGTGTGGGGGGTCTAATCCACAGCGACGAGCTACCAGCCTACGGTGTTACCCAGGAGGAGGTTGACGCTGTGAAGAGGAAACTGGGTTGCAGTGATGTTGATGGCTTCGTGCTCGTTGTGGCAGAGAGGACTAGGGCTGAAAGGGCACTGAGCGTTGTGGCCAAAAGATGCGCTCAGGCTATTGATGGTGTGGTTGAGGAAACTAGGGCCGCTCAGCCAGACGGCACCACTAGGTTTCTAAGGCCGATGCCTGGCTCCGCTAGGATGTACCCTGAGACGGATGTGCCCTACGTGCGGGTGACGAGTGAGACCTTGAGCAGGCTTAAATCAGCGATCCCTCCTCCTCTCGAAGAGCTCGAATCTAGGCTGGTATCACTCAAGGTGAGTAGCGAGCTCGCTAAACAAGCCGTTGAGTCAGAGTGGCTTAACGTATTGGAGACTATGCTAGCCGAAGCCCCCGAGGCGGCGCAGCTCCTATGCTCTGTTCTCACCCAGGATGTGCGTGAGCTAAGCCGTGAGGGGGTTGGGGTGGATGAACTCCCAGATCACGTTGTGCTCGAGCTGCTGCGTGGCGCTGTGCGTAAGGGTCTGTTGAGAGATCAGGTCAAGCAGGCGTTAAGACTCGTAGCAACTTCATCTAGGAGCGTGGGTGAAGCCTTAGAGGAGATTTCAAGCACCACAATAAGTCTTGGTGAGCTTGACGCCATAATTGAGTCTGTGATTGATTCGAACAAACAGCTTATCAGCGCAAGGGGTGCGGAGGCTTTTAAGCCGCTTATGGGGGATGTGATGAAGCTTGTACGTGGTCGTGCTCCAGGCTCGATTGTCTCCCAGAGGCTAGCGCAAAAGCTACGCGAGCGCACGGAGCGGGTCAGCGCTCAAGGGTGAGTGTGTCGAAAACTTCCTCACCCGTCCCAACATACTTGACTGGTACACCCACTTCCGCTTCAACCTCTTCAATGAACCTCTTCGCATCCGCTGATAGCTTGGAGTACTCCCTCACACCCTTAGCGTCGGGGTAAACTGCGTCAATCTTGGTTATCGCACACGCGGTTGCGCCATTCAATCTCACAGCCCTCCGTGCGAGTTCGAAGTCGAAGGGCGCGGCCCGCCGAAGCCTACCCGTGACTGTTCCTCTCTCAACCCAACCCCTCCTCTCGAGCTCAGCTGGGTCCAGCTCCCCCCTAAGCGGGCCATTCCCCACCCTCGTAACATAGCTTTTGAAGACCACTATCACCTCGCCGACGTGCTTAGGACCAACTCCTATATCAGCGCATATGGATGACGCAGTAACATCCTTGCTTGTCACGTATGGATAGGTGCCATGGTAGAGTGAGAGGAATGTTCCCTGGGTGCCCTCCGCCACCACTAGGCCGCCGCGTTCGAGTTCCTTATGAATCATGGCCACAGTGTCCGCTAGGTAGGGTTTGAGGCTCTCGGAGGATGAGCACAGCCTGAGAATCCTAGAAACCCTCTCCTCCATAGCTGGACCACTTCCGCTTCCGGTTGTGCCTATCTCCTGCTTGAGGTGGGAGCTACCTCTATCCTTCTCGATGTGTCTTTGCTCGATTAGGCCGCAGTTGTTATCCACATGTATCCTCCCACCCACGCCTAGCTCCTCAACCTCCTTGGTCAGAATGGCTTCATCCACGAGCACACCCGGTCCGATCACGAGTCTGGTGTCCTTGTTCACGAAGGCTGAAGGCACAAGCCTTAGCCTGTGAGCTTGGCCGTTGAACACAACGGTGTGCCCAGCGTTAGGCCCAACACCCCCTCTTGCGGCTATCCTAGGCTTCTCCATGAGTGAATAGTAGGCGATTATCTTGCCTTTACCCTCATCACCGAAAAAGCCACCGACGAATACTGTGACGGTCAACCCAACTACTCTTTGAATGCCTATATTTAAGACATTATGTGTAGTTACATCGGATATTATGTTTAGGTTGAATGCTGGCTTTACCCGGCTCGTGCACACCCCGCAGGTTTGCTTTGGAGAGTTTCCAAAACCTTACATTGTCACATAGATCAAAGGTTCGCGTAGCTCTGATAGTGCCGTACACGTGAATTTGGTTCCGCAGTTTAATGTGAGATAGCTCAAGAGGCGCGTTTTTAGTCGAATATATTATATATTAAATATCGGATACCTTTCCAGTGGAAAAACTAGTGAGGTGTGACCACACTTCGATTGAAAAGTTATTAAAGAAGTGGTCCTATTATGTTCATGGTGCAATAGTGTTTGTTTGGGCACACTCCTAATTTGCGGAGCTGTAGGGGATCCAGCCATATGGTGGGTGCTACATTAGAGTTGGGTGGGTTTTTCCACGCCTTTTCGTATAGACTTAAAAGTGTTTTTTTAATTGTTGTTGGATGCACTGTTAAAGGTGTTTAGTATGGCTCAGCTTGAAGAACAAAAGGAGACCAAGCTCGAGATTCCGAAGGAGACGCTTGACTTTTTCGGCGGCGATGAGCTTCGCGCACGCGTCTTTTATGAGAAGTATGCGTTAAGGGACGAGTTGGGCAGGGTGCTTGAGAAGACCCCCCTTGAGATGTGGCGGCGTGTGGCGAGGGAGATAGCCTCTGTGGAGAAACAGGATAAGAGGCCTGAGTGGGAGGAGAACTTCTACTGGTTGCTATCCGAGTTCAGGTTTGTTCCAGGAGGCAGGATAATGTTTGGTGCTGGCCAGAGGGGGAGGAAGGCCACGCTCATAAACTGCTACGTCATCCCGATAAAGGAGGACTCGATTGAGGGGATATTCGAGTGGTGCAAGGAGGCCGCGCGCACCTATAGTTATGGGGGTGGGGTGGGCACCGATATATCTATTCTGAGACCCAAGGGTGCCCCTGTTCACAACGCGGCGCTACAATCCACTGGTTCCGTTTCCTTCATGAATGTGATGAGTGAGACCACGGGGACCATTGGGCAGTCGGGTAGGAGGGGGGCGCTCATGATTACGATAAGGGTTGACCACCCCGATGTGTTCGACTTCATCAAGGTGAAGCGGGACCTGAGGTCGGTGCGCTACGCCAACATCTCTGTTCGCGTGACAGACGAGTTCATGCGTGCAGTTGAGGAGGACAGGGAGTTCACTCTCTGGTATGAAAACGAGGTGGTTGGTCGCTTAGAACGTAAAATTAGGGCGCGGGATCTGTGGCGGGAGCTCGTGCAGTCGGCGCGTGACTGGGCTGAGCCCGGCCTCATATTCTGGGACACCGTGAAGAAGGGTTCACCCAGTGAGTATAATGGGATGGAGGTTGTCACAACCAACCCCTGCTCCGAGCAGCCACTGCAACCCTACGGTGCGTGCGACCTTGGAAGCATCAACCTCTCAGCCTTCGTGCTCGACCCATTCACCGAGTCCGCGAGGGTGGATTGGGAGTCGCTTGAGCGCGCCATAAGGTACTCTGTGCGCTTTTTGGATGATGTGCTCGACTACAACATGGGGAGGCACCCCCTTAAGGAGCAGGAGGAGGCTTCGCGTATGAGTAGGAGGATAGGTCTGGGTGTGACGGGTCTTGCGGACATGCTCGCCAAGCTCAGGATAAGATACGACTCAGAGGAGGCGCTCGACTTTATAGACGAGTTCTTTAACAGGTTCAAGTGTGTGGCCTACGATGCGAGCGTAGAGCTTGCCAAGGAGAAGGGCGCCTTCCCATTGTTCGATTCTGAGAAACACCTCTCGATGTCCTTCATCAGGACGTTACCATCCGAGCTCAGGGAAAAGATTGCTAGGTTCGGGTTGAGGAATGTGGCTGTGCTGACCGTGCCGCCGGTGGGCTCCGGCTCTGTTCTGGTTGGCACATCTAGTGGGATTGAGCCCATCTTTGCGTTCAGCTATACGAGGAGGAGTGAATCCCTTTCAAAGGAGTACTTCAAGGTGTATCACCCACTTGTGGGTGAATACATCAAGAGGTTTGGGCTTAAAGATGAATCCGCGCTGCCCGACTACTTCGTCGAGGCGCACAGGATTAACCCCGAGTTCAGGGTTAAAATGCAGGGCACAATACAGAAGCACATCGACAGCGCCATCTCTTCCACCGTCAACCTCCCCTCAGACATAACTGTTGAGGAGGTTGAGAAGATATACATGCTTGCCTGGAAGTCGGGTTGTAAGGGCATAACAGTGTACAGGGAAGGTTCAAGGGAGGGGGTTCTTATAACCGAGGAGGCCAAGAGCGCCGAGAAGACCGGGCAGCCTCAAAGTGGTGAGGCCGGTGTTGGCTCACCTAGAAAGAACTGGGTTAGACCCCGTATACTAAGTGGGCAGACAATAAAGTTCAGGCTGCCTCAGGGCTCCATCTATATCACTGTTAACGGTGATGAGGAGGGTATAAAGGAGGTGTTCGTGAACCTCGGCAAGTCTGGCAGCGATGAAAAGAGTTACAGTGAAGCCATAGGGAGACTTATCAGCAGGTACCTCCAACACGGAGGAGACATCAAGGATGTGATAAAGAGCCTTAAGGGCATCCACGGTAAAACATCGACTTGGGATCAAGGCATCCAACTACTCAGTGTGCCCGACGCGATTGCTAAGGCGCTCGAACTCATAAGCGGACAGGAGGTACCTGTTCACAGAACCAACGGCGAGCAGTCTAAGGCTTCTCCACCTGAAAAGGGAGATACAGGCACGAGTAAGATTAAAGCCTTCAGCGATGAGGTTGTAGGTGTGAGCGTGTGCCCTTCATGTGGTGAGGAGACACTGGTCTACGAAAATGGGTGCTACACGTGTAAGACCTGCGCCTACACAAAGTGTGAGTGATACGAAAACCCCCACTACCCATCTCTCTTAATTTTAACCATCTGCTTTATCCATTTTGAGCTGAGGTAGCGGTCGGGTTACCACCATTGTGGCACGGCAGTATTCTACACGATTTTAGCATTGAGTGTTAGCAGTTGTTAAAACAGCCTAGGGAGGAGCTTTCTCGCTATTGTAATAGTTAGTGTGACTGGTCGCCTTAACTTATGGGGAAGGAGGTGGTGGGGTGTGCTTTTGTCATAAGTTGAGGCTAACCGTACCTGAATACAACACCTTTTCCTCCGTTTGGATACTCCCACTCTATGGCGCCGTTACCATACTCGTGGCAGGCTACGTAGCACGCTCTTAGCTCAAGGCATGCAGCATAGTTCACTGTTATGGTGTTGTTCTCCCACCTGTACACCTTGGCTGGGCAAACAGTTAGACAGGGCTTCTTCACACATCTACGGCAGAGTTCTTGGTCCGCAATCCTGATGTGACTCTGCCTGTCGAGCTCCCATTTATCGACACCAAGACGGGCTTCAACGCTGCTTTTCTCGGTCATTCCACCAGAAATATTAGATATCCACCTTATAAATGCTTCCAACACTTCATAAAGCCCTAATGTAAACGTTGAGCTGGAATGTTCTCTTTGACCAATGTTGATCACACAAAGCCTATATGGGTGTATGAAATTATATTTGCATGAACAACAACCTGATGCTTGCGCTTGATACATGTGAACCTCATGTGTTGTTCTCTCCATTCATAGGTTTTTGTGTGGCTCTTCCAATAGTTGGGGTGTAGTAGTTGGCGCGAAGGGTTTATGGACACACGCAGAAAAAAAGGGTGTGTGTTAAGGAGGTTAAATCCTTTCTTAAGGAGATATTCGGGGAGTACATCGCGAACATCTTAATTCAAGAGACGATTAGTAATAGAGCTGACACCCATAGACTCAGTGATGGGGAGATAAGGGCGCTCATCGAAGGTATGGATGAGTTGTTCGGGTGCTGTGGTGAGATTTTGTACCAGTTAATGGAGTTCGAGGACGAGGAGCTCTCAGTTTAGTTTTTATTTGTGTCCCGCATTGGATGTGTAGATGGTTGTAGAAGACCTTCACCAATACGTTGACTTACTCGAAGAAAAACAAAAGTTGGTGAGTGTTAAAGTAGAGGTTAACCCGACCTTAGAGTTATCCGAGATTCTACGCCGGCTCGTCGTGCAGCGTCAGGGTAAAGCCGTGCTCTTTGAGCGTGTGACCGGGTCGAAGATGCGTGTGCTTGGAAACGCGTTCAGCTCGGAGGAGTTGGTCGCTTTAGGCCTAGGTGTGCAAAGCCTTGAGGAGCTGAGTGATAGACTTGATGGCATACTCAGACCTGAGATACCACACGGCTTCTTGGAGTCGATTCGCGCCCTACCGCGACTCAGGGAGCTCGCTGGTTTCGCCCCCCACGTGGTGAAGTCTGGACCTGTCAAGGAGATTGTGAACACGGCAAACCCCACACTCGCGGGTCTGCCTATACCAAAGGTTTGGCCTAAGGATGGGGGTAGATTCATAACATTCCCACTTGTGGTCACAAAGGATCCGGAGAGTGGTTTAACCAATATAGGTGTTTATAGAATGCAGGTGTACGATGAGAGGACTCTGGGGGTCCACTGGCAGCTGCATAGGAAGAGTTCGCAGGTGTTCAGGGAGTTGGAGAAGCAGGGCAAGAAAATGGATGTAGCGGTTGTGATTGGCGCCGACCCCTCAACCATATTCGCGGGGGTGGCACCAGTCCCAGACGCATTCGATGAGTATCTTTTCGCGGGTTTCGTCAAGGGTAGTGGAGTTGAGCTAGTTGATTGTGAGACCGTTGATCTTAAGGTTCCAGCTAGGGCTGAGATTGTTCTTGAAGGCTACGTTAACCCAGGGGAATACAGGTTGGAGGGTCCCTTCGGCGACCACACGGGTTACTATACGCCCCCTGAGCCATACCCAGTCTTCCACTTGACGGGTGTTCTCATGAGGCATGAACCAATATACCTCACCACTGTTGTTGGAAAACCCGTGCAGGAGGATGCCTACCTCGCCAAGGCGGCCTCGAGTTTTTTCACAGCCCCACTCAAAATCCTTTTCCCGGAAATAGTGGACCTGTACCTGCCGCCTGAGGGTGTGTTCACCAACCTCGCCATAGTCTCAATTAAGAAGAGGTATCCTGGACATGCGAAGAAGGTTATGATGGGTTTATGGGCTATGCCACAGCTCATGTTCCTTAAGGTTATAATCGTGGTGGATGACGATGTGAACATAAGGGATATGGGGGAGGTTGTGTGGGCGACAACCACTAGGTTTGACCCCGCCAGGGATGTGCTCATCGTGCCCGGTGCACCAACAGACAGCTTGGACCATGCTTCGCAGATGCCCAATCTAGGCTCAAAGATGGGTATAGATGCAACCGCCAAATGGAAGGAGGAAGGCTACAACCGAGAGTGGCCTGAGGTGGTGGATGTTGATGAAAAAACCAGGAAGCTAGTAGATTTAAGGTGGAATGAATATTTTACAAAGTGAAAAGAGACTTGGATGTGTACCGCATGATCCGCGCTTCAAAACCTTAGGTGGCAATAGATTTCATGAAAACTTGGGCATCATAAGAGTCTACTGTGGCTCGAATATGAATTGTATGTAATTAGTCATCTATAAGTAGATGGGAAAACAGTTGAAGTAGGAGTGTTAAATCGGGAAATAGACCTCTATATGTTTAGGCCGAAGGCTTCCGATAGTTTCTTGAATTTCTCGTATTCTTGGATATACTTTTTTCCCCTCTGGGTCAGTGTGTAACTCTTCTTCTCACTGCTTCCCTTCTCAGCTATGAGGCCTTTGCTTACTAGCTCTGAAAGGATGGTTGAAAAACGGTTGTATGGTAGGTTTGCTTTACTCATTATGTGGGTGAGCCGCTGGTCCTCGTTATCCTCGCTCTCCACAGCCTTTAGCACATCCACGATTATGCTCACACGCGAACGGTATCTTTCCTTGGTCACTTTGAGTTTACCTTCCACACTGCGTAGAATATGAGCGCGAAACCCGCTAGCTGTATGGTTGATGCGAAAAGATAGTCGAATGCACTGTCCAAGTCAAATATTCTAACAAGCAGTTGGATAAAGAGTAGTGTTAGCCCGACGGCAATTGGGGCTGCGTAGGAAGCCTTCTTAGAAAAGTACTCTTCGTACACCTTGACTAACACGTAGAGGAGCAGTGCTGCTGAGAAAACTTGTACACCGTACTCGAAAACCACCCTGAAATTAAAGAACAGCCTTGTGACGTTGTTGATTGGATTCGGTCTCGCTGAGAACACGCTTAGGGCGGCCGCCCCAACCTCCCCGATGCTGTAGGCGAATGCGAGCACCATGTACCCCGCAAGCATAAGGATTGAGTATAGGAGATATCCTTCGCCCACGAATAGTCTTGGTAGGGCTATGCTCTCCACTATCGCCGCAGTCGCGTAGAAGGTCTGGCTAAAGAGGCCCATTGAGAATAGTAGAAAGGAGATGCTTAGAAATAGCATCTTAACCGAGCCCAGGAACCTGAAGGCCTTGTACGCTGTGTACCATATGATTAATGTAAACACCGCGCTCACAAGGTTCACAAAGGTTGCAATGGGGAGAAATGCGTTTGGGGCCATGAATCATTCTAGCTATTCTCATCCTACATGCATGTTAGAGTTTCGGTCGTAATTCAGCACTATCTGAATAAACGCGCTGTGAGCATGTTAACCAAGCGTGTACGCTTGCTATCTGTATGCTACCCTTGTTCTGTTCGGCTGACTTCACCTTGGCTAACTGTGGCCCCAAAAAAGGAATCGAGGTGGTTCAGCTTACTCCCAGTGCTCAGGGTTACCAGCTTCCCCCCCACCTCCAACAACTCCTTAAAATATTGGTTGGGTTAACTTTACTTGTGGTAGCTGAACTGGGTTTCGTTGAAGGCGTTGTGTACGAGGTTATCGCTGTGAGCTTTTCCGGTGAGCCGCACCCGGCACCCATAGGTGTCAGGTTTAGGGGTGGGGTTTTTGAGGCGACTATTTACCATGATACTGCAACCTATGCAAACCTCAAGTTGCACCCCATGTGCACTCTGAACGTTGTGGGGAGTGGTCTTCTATTCTATGATGCAGTGTATATGAAACACAAACTCAGAGTTATGTGTGAAGGTGATTACTGGTTCTTGGCTGATGCTGATGCTTGGCTTGGTGTCACGGCTCTCGAAGAGTCAACCGATAGGGGTAAGTCTGTTTTCAAATTTAAGCCAGAAGTGTTACACTTATCCCCGGTGAAGCCCAAGCCCTACACTAGGGCTGATAGTGCGCTGGTTGAGATGCTCGTTCATGAGTCTAGGATCAAACCCTATATTGACTCCGGCCTGCTTGTGGAGGCTAAGAGGCTGTACGATTTGATAGCCCACTATAACGAGTTGGTGGCTAGGATAGCGCAGAACACAGAGTACCAGGTGTACGCCAAGGCGATTTATGAGTCAGCTAAACGTAGAATGGGTGAGTTAAAGGTTGGATAGGGAGGAGTGGATGGGTGTCTGGTATCCTAGGATTGCACGCATCCTTGGTCTGAGCGCTGAGGCTGACACTCAGGCGGCTAGACTTCTTGAAGAGCTTAGTGATAATGTGAGGACATGTGAGGACGTAGCTAGGAGGATGATTGAGGGTAGGACGTGTGTTCTCTTCGGCGCTGGTCCAACACTCCGCGACTCATTCGATCGAGTAAGGCTTGATGGATGCGTGAGTGTAGCTGCTGACGGTGCGGCGCGGATATTCAGGGAGCGAGGAAGACCACCCCCGGATGTTTTGGTAACAGACCTCGATGGGGGAGACGATGTGATTACTTGGTGTGCGACGAATGGCTCGATAGTGGTGGTTCACGCTCACGGCGATAACACAGACGCCTTGAGAAGACTAATACCAATCCTACTTGAGAAGGATGCTAGGCTGATCCTAACGTGTCAGGTTGGGTCGTTCGCTAAAATCAGGAATTTCTATGGGTTTACAGACGGCGATAGGGCGGCTTGGTTCTGCCACGCCATGGGTGCGGCTCGAATTGTCCTCGTTGGTATGGACTTCGGCTCACGTATAGGCGAGTACTCCAAGCTAGCGGGTCATCCAAACCCAGACCTAAAGCTGGTAAAGCTCAGACTGGGAATGGAACTTGTTTTGAGACTGGCCAAGGAGGCGAAGGTATACACTTATAAGGGTTCACCTAGGCTTGGAGACATACCTGAGATCGACTCCCTCACATAGCTCCGTATTGTGTTACCCATTTTGATGAGGTTGTTAACGCGACTCGTTGTGCGGTCAATTTTGGTAACGTCGTGGGTGTTAGAGCGCAAGGGTTATAGCATGTTTGGTTGATAAAGCCATATGCCAAGACTTTGGGCGGTCACCATTTATGTGTACAGTATTTCTGATGCCGTAGAATTCTACGGCGATGTCTTAGGTCTTCATTTGGTGGAGCGTAACGATGCGGATGGGTTGGCTGTGTTCGACCTAGGTGGGATACCACTTCTTCTACGAATACCCGAAGTAGGTGAGGAGTGGCGGCATCCTGAAGGTGGGCCGAGTTTGTTTATAGAGGTGGAGGACCTAGAGAAGGTTGCTTCACGTATACCATTGAGTAGGGGGAGGATTGTGTTCGGACCCGAAACCACCGCTGCAAACCAAGTGAACATGGGTGTAGAGGACCCATTCGGCAACCAGCTCGTGCTAACATCTTCTCTGAAAGAATGAAGTTTGAGCTATCCGCCCTGGATGGAAGATCCAAAATAGCGCTTAGCGCTGAGTGGCATCCATCCATAAATTTTGGGTTTACCGTGGAGGGCGAGGTTTTGGAAAATCTATAAAACCCGCAGATTAACTAGGGTACAGCACTGGTTCCATCCCTAGCTATGAAGGGGTTAACGTTTTTTAGACGCACTGGATTCCACTGTTTCAACATGTGATATATAATACATGAGTTCAAGTGTTGAGCGCATGGCTTCCTCCGAGTGGTTCGATAGCACCACGGGGGTCACGGATACATTGTTCTCGACTAAAACCGTGTGCACATCTGTGCCCTCCTCGAAGCCATGCTTTAGTCTCCCCCCCAGCCAGTAGTATTTTTGCCCACGTGGGTCGTGTCTTTCGAGCACATATTCGTCGAACATTGTTCTCGCCATGGGCACCACCTTGATGCGTGTGTTCTCATCTATCTTGCTTGGGAAGTTAACGCTCAGTACGTCCACGTTTTTTGGGAAGCCTTTCTCGAGTACGGCTTTGATGATCATGCGGGCGTATTTGCTTGCTCCGCTGAACGCCTCGATTGGCGGCTCATCCTTGTAGTCGATAACCATTGAGAATGCGATACCGTTTATACCGTTGAGCGCAGCCGCCATCGCGGCTGATACGGTTCCACTCGTGTAGAATGATTGTAGTGTGAGGTTTTCACCGAGGTTTATTCCGCTTAGTACGAGTTTGATGTTTTTGCGTTTAAACAGCTTGTATTTCGCTAAGAACACGCAGTCGGTGGGTGAGCCGTTGACGGCGTAAGCCGTGGGTCCATCGAGTTTAACCCTCTCTATTCTTAGTGGTTTGAAGAATGTTATGCTCATACCCGCGGCGCTCTGCGGTCCGCTGGGTGCGACGACCTTTACGTCTTCACCGAGGTCTGATGCGGCTCTGTAGAGTGCGAGTAGCCCCGGGCTTCGCACCCCGTCGTCGTTGGTGATCACCATCAATGCTTTTCAAAATAGTTCTGCGTAGGCTCAATAAAAGTGTTTCAGGCGCCGCCTAGTGAATTGATGGCTGACTGGGCTGCGTGTATCACTGGTCCCTCGAAGACGCCGAGGAGCACCGTGAGCACTAAGGCTATGAGTATGGGTAGCAGGTATGACCAAGGCTCACGTGTGCGTTGAGTGTCGGGTGCGGGCTGGTTCTCCACCCCGAGGTAGATGTTCTTGATAACCCTAGCGTAGTAGTAGAGGCTTAGGGCGCTGTTGAGTACACCCGCCACCGAGAGCCATATCCACGCTCCACCCGCTTGCACAGCGGCGTAGAACATGAAGAATTTGGCTACGAAAACGGCTAGTGGGGGTATGCCTGCGAGGCTGAGTAGGAATATTGAGAGTGAGAATGAGGCCATTGGCGACCTTCTTCCCAGCCAAGCGTAGTCTGTTACACTTTTCGCCCCGTAGGTCGATTCGAAGTTGTCGGCCGCTATGAATGAGCCGATTTTTGAGAACACGTAGGCGACAGTGAAGTATAGGAGTATTGCGTAGGCGTAGGCGGAGCCCAGTGCTAGGCCGATGAGTATGTACCCCGATTGGCTTATGCTCGAGTATGCGAGTAGTCGTTTGAAGCTCGTCTGAACGAGGGCTGCGAGGTTGCCTAGCGTCATAGTGAGTAGGGCTAATGCGGCGAAGACTAGTCGCCAGTCGAGCCCAGCTATGGCTGTTACGCTTGGACCCATATAGAAGAATATTTTGACAAGCGCCGCGAAGCCCATGACTTTGGACGCGCTTGAGAGGAAGCTTGTAGTGGTGTATGGTGCACCCTCGTAGGTGTCTGGTAACCACATGTGGAATGGTACCGCGGCAACCTTGAAGCCGAAGCCAGCTATGAGGAGTATGAATGCCACACTGAGTAGTTGGGATCCGCCGTGGATTATTGAGGTTATGGGTGATATGTTGAGGCTCCCAGTTGCTATGTAGAATAGTGAGATGCCGTAGAGTATTATCCCGGAGCTCACGGCACCCACCACGAAGAACTTTATAGCCGCCTCAGCTGAAGACTTCTGCTTTCTAGAGTATGCTGTTAGTGCATAGGTTGACACAGTCGCGGCCTCGAAGACAACGAAGAGCGCCATGAGGTTTGTGGCGGCCGCCACAAATGACATTGCGGCCGTTGCCGCGAGTATGAGTGCGTAGAACTCGAAGGGGTTACTCTTTGATTCTGCGTAGGCTGATGATTGAATGGATACAAGTAGCGCTGAGGCGGAGAACACGGCTGTAAAGAAGAAGGAGTATGAGTTGAAAGCGAAAACACCCCCAACACTCAGATGTGTATGTGTGGTTACGAGGAGTATTGAGATAAGGCAGACTAGGGTGAGCGTCGCGCTCGTTATTGCGAGTGTGGTCTTAGAGTTCTCCTTGACAAGGTCCTGTGTGAAAACGGCTAGAACACCCACTAGGAGTACCAGCATGGGTGAGTAGTCTAGTGTGCTTGGATCCACTTCGCCTTCACCACCCAGTTGTACGCACAATTAGCCCCGCTGTGGGGGATATGTACGATGTGAGCAGGTAGGGGTAGACGCCGAGTATTATTATTATTGCGCTGAACACCGCGAGGCCTATGAGTTCTGAGCCTGATAGGTCGCCGTGGGTTTCAATCTGCTTTGGTTTTGAGAACACCATTCTCTGAAGCATCCACATATAGTATCCAGCTGAGAGTGCGAGCACGGCTGCCAAGCTGATGCCCACCGCGAAGCCGTGGGAGAATGTGGCTGTGAGTATCATGAACTCCGCGACGAACCCACTCAGGCCGGGTAGCCCAACCGATGCGAGGGATGCGAATGTCATGAGTCCGCCTAGGCGTGGTATGAGCTTGGCCAACCCACCGAGGCGGCTTATCTGCCTCGTGCCAGTCGTTTCACCCACGAAGCCGGATAACAGGAAGAGTGAGCCCACTATTATGCCGTGGCTGAACATTTGGAAAACTGAGCCCACTATACCCACCGATGTGAGTGTTGCGACACCCACCAGCACGAAGCCCATGTGGCTTATACTTGAGAAAGCCACCATTCTCTTCACATCATCCTGCCTGTAGGCTACGAGCGCCGCGTACACCGCGCTCACCACGCCGAGCAACATGATGGGGTAGGCGTAGCTCTCGGCCACTGAGGGTATCATTTCGAATGCGAGTCTAATCATGCCGTACCCACCCATCTTGAGTAGGAGGCTTGCGAGCACAACACTCACCGGGCTTGGCGCCTCAACGTGTGCGTCGGGTAACCACGTGTGGAATGGAAATACTGGCATCTTTATGAGGAAGCCTAGTACGAGAGCAGTGAAAACGGCCACCTTGAGGTACTCTGGGAAGCTGGGACTTGTTAGCTGCTGGGCTATGAACATTAGGTTAAAGCTCACACCACCCGTTGAGAAGTAGGCTATGAAGAATCCGACTAACATGGCTACACTTCCAACGTGTGTGTATATTAGGAATTTGTAGGCTGAGTATACCTTTCTAGGCCCACCCCAGATGCCTATTAGGAAGAACATGGGTATGAGCACGAGTTCCCAGAATATGTAGAACACGAACAGGTCTAGTGATGTGAACACACCTAACACGCCAGCCTCACTTATCATTATGAGTGAATAGTAGAGCGCCTTCCTGTTCTCTATCACCTTCCATGATGAGAGCACCACCACGACCATGGTGATGGTTGTAAGAAGCACTAGTGGAACACTTATCCCGTCAACACCGAAACTCAGGTTTATCCCAAGCTGAGGTAACCAGTGGTAGCTCACGTATTCGCTGAATGAGCCGAACTTCCAGTTAAGCGGCTGGAGACCGTACTCTACGAGTAGGCCTATTGAGAGTAAGAGTGTTATGAGTGTTCCCACGAGTGCGAGCCTTGGGGCGTTGCTTTCACCCCACTTTGACTGTGAAGCAATTAGGAGGATGAAACCCCAGGCGAGGGGGAAGAAGACTGTGGGTGTTATCCAATCCAACTCAGAGCACCTCAACCAATACGACTATTAATACTATTCCGACAACCATGATGGCCAGATAGTTCCTCACCCTTCCCGTCTCAACGGTTCTCACCCTGCGGCCCAGTAGGGTTAGGCCGTGGCCGATGCCGTTCACGGCGCCGTCGATGAGGCTCCTATCGAAGAAGTCGAGTGCTAGGGATAGGCCTTGGGAGAGGCCCTTTGCGACGGCTGAGTAGGCGGCGTCGAAGTAGTAGCCGCTTGAGATCAGCTTGTGGAGGCGTAGGCCGACCGCGCCCTGCCTCAGCCTCGCGGGGTCGAACCAGGAGCGCACATAACCCGAGTATGCTAATGTGATGCCTATAACTGCGAATGTAAGGGAGACGGCTGTTAGCGCAATAGGCGCTGTTGGTGTGGGGGGTATAAGTGGGCTGTAGGTTGCGAATGGTTCGAATATGTTGGTGACTGGTGACCAAAGCCAGCCGGTGATGAGTGTTAGCGCCATAAGTATTATCATGGGTATACTCATTACGGCTGGTACCTCGTGTACTGGTTTCTCCCTTGGCTGCTTGGGTGGTAGGACGTAGCCTACGAAGAAGGCTCTGAATATGTAGGCGGCTGTGAGTATTACGCTTACGAGTGTTAGCACATATATATAGTAGTTGCCTGTTGTAGCGCCGTATTCGTAGGCTGCACCCAGTATTATGTCTTTGCTGAAGAAGCCGTTGAAGGGTGGTATACCGCTTAGGGAGAGCGCTCCTACTAGGAACGCGATGCTGGTGATCTTCATCTCCCTTAGCAGCCCACCCATCTGTCTTATGTCCCTTGTACCCAACACGTGAAGCACTGCGCCCGCCGAGAGGAATAGTAGCGCCTTGAAGATGGCGTGGTTGAGGAGGTGGAACATCGCTGCGCCGTAAGCACCCACTCCTAGTGCTGTCATCATGTATCCCAGCTGGCTCATGGTTGAGTATGCGAGGATCCTTTTGAGGTCCGTGGACACGAGGCCCATTGTGGCTGCTAGGAATGCTGAAAGCCCCCCAACCCAAGCCACAACCGTTAACGCGTGGGGGGCAGCCATGAAGAATGGGTAGAGCCTGGCTACGAGGTAGACGCCGGCCGCAACCATGGTGGCCGAATGGATGAGTGCGCTCACGGTTGTGGGGCCCTCCATTGCGTCCGGTAGCCACGTGTAGAGTGGTAGTTGCGCGGATTTACCTATGGCACCCACGAATATCAATATTGCTATTGTTGTTCTAAGTGTTGGGGAGACTATGGTGGTGGTTGGCTGGGTGAGTAGCGCTTGCAGGCTTAGTGTGTGGCCGTAGAGGTATATTAGTACGAAGCCAACGAAGAAGCCAACATCTCCCACCCTAACCACAACGAAGGCTTTCTTAGCCGCGGCGGCCGCCTCAGGGAGTGTGTACCAGAAACCTATGAGTAGGTATGAGCATGCGCCTATGAGTTCCCAGAAGACGTACATGAGTAGTATTGAGTCGGCGAGCGCGAACCCCATCATCGAACCCGTGAATATCATCATCTCCGTCCAATACCTACCTAGCCCCTCCTCGTGACCCATGTACTCCAGCGAGTAGATGAGTATGAGGAGAGCTATCCACGCGGTTATGTTCACCATTATAGCGCTGAGGTGGTCTAGGTAGAAGCCAACTCTTAAGGGAACTGCGCTACCTGTGAGAAGCCATGTTACTGAGTAGTCAACTGGTGTGCTTGGAAGCCTGAGCAGAACAATCCCGGAGAGTATGGCTGAGACACCAACAGAGGCTATGGCCACGTGTCCGCCTCCCTTAGGTAGCCTCCCTCCGAAGAGTATTGGTATAAATGACAGGGCTATTGGTAGAAGTGGGATTGCCCATGCTATTGTTTCAAGCGTGCTCACTTTCCATCACCCTTTGAGCTCCTTTATCTTGTCCACATCAACGGTCTTGAATAGCTTGTCGAGTAGCAGGACTATGGCTATCCCTATAGCCGCCTCCGCTGCGGCTATGGATATGGATATTATTGCCAGTGATAAGCCCTCTGCGAGGCCGGTTGTTGATGCGTACGCCACAAAGTTTACGTTGGCCGCGTTGAAGATGAGTTCAATCCCCATCAGCATCCTCACCGCGTTTCTAGAAGTTAGCACACTGTAGACTCCACCGCTAAAGAGTATACCTGAGAGTGCAACTATTTCCCCAAGTGTTATCATTTCTGTACACCCCCACCCCGAGTGCTGTCAGAGTGTTTTTTATCCCTTCGCACAACGTATATCGCGCCGATACTCGACGCGCCTATGAGGGCTGCGAGGGCGTACACAACCCCCCTAAGTTCCACGTAGAGTGAAGTTGCCACAAGCTGGGGGCTCACGTAGATGTATCCCAAGGGTGATGTGAGCCCCATTGATGCCCGTAGTATAAGCAGGAAGAGGAGTACCGCGAAGACTAGGTATGTGAGGTTCTCGTGGCAGACGAGCTGTCTCAGTCTGCTCGTGGGCGCCTCCCTACGGGTTAGCATTACACCGAAGAGGAATATCACTATCACCGCACCAGCGTACACCATAAGCTGTATCATGGCTAGAAGCAGGCTGTTCATGAATGCGAAGGCGGCAGCCACACATCCAAGCACCACTAGGAGGAGGCCAGCAGCCCTCACGATGTCCTTGGTGACCACGAATCCCACCACTGAGAGAAGGGTGACCAACACAATGATATAGTATGCTACGTCCACGATCACGATGAGTCACCCCACCTCAGGCTAGCGCCCCATGCATCATGGCTACGTGGGCCACGAATGGTGTGAGTACGAGCCAAACGGCGCTCACGGGTATGAGTATTCTCCAACCTAGGGCGAGCATCTGGTCGATCCTCACCCTTGGGTAGGCCGCCCTGATCCACACGAGTACTGTGAATACTATGATCGTCTTCAGGAATAGCCATATAAGTGGTGGTATGGGTGCTGGTCCAAGCCACCCTCCAAGGAAGAGGCTCACGAGTATCGCTGAACCCGCGAATGCCCTTATGTACTCTGACAGGTAGACGAGGAGGAATTTTGTTCCCCCATACTCGGTGTTCCATCCCGATACGAGTTCTGTGTCGGCCTCTGTGAGGTCGAATGGTGTTCTCTCGAGCTCCGCGAGCAGGGCCACTGTGAATGTGATGAAGGCTGGGAAGGCGAGCACTGCGAAGGGCCAGGAGTGAGCCTGTGTCTGGATGATTTGGAAGAGGTTTAGTGATTGTGTGAGCACCACTACGCTTAGGAAGGAGAGCACGAGTGGTATCTCGTAGCTTATGAGCTGCGCAGCGGACCTAAAGCCTCCTATTAATGTGTATTTACCCCCAGCCGCCCATCCGCCGAAGAGTACTATTAGTGGTTCGAGGGCGAAGAAGCCGAATGCGACTAGGAGGCTTGGGTCGAAGTTTGATGCCACAAAGGTGAGGGGGTGCAGTGAGCTCGGGAAGAGGGATGCCACAGTGTAATCGAAGGGTATGGCTAGTAGCGAAGCGAAGGAGACCGTGACGCTGAACACTGGCACCAGGTTATATATTGTTTTGTCAGCTGCCGCGGGTGAGAAGTCTTCTTTGACTAGGAATTTCACCGCGTCAGCTATGAGTTGAAGTGTTCCGAATTTACCCACCTCAGTCGGCCCATACCTAGACATTATTCTCGCCCAAAATTTGCGTTCGATGTAGAGCTCTATTAGCGAACCGATACTAACTATTATGAATGCAACTATGGCCACGAGTAGAAATCGTAAGTAGACGTTCCTTTCTATAAATACGATTATCCCGGTTAGAGTGATCTGGGTGTTCATATCCACTCGAGGTCACCTTTGGCTGAGTAGTAGCCCACCACGGCGAGCATCACCGCAAGCAGCAGTATGATGGGTGTCCAGTAAACGTAGCCCCAGCCCACAGCCCAAGGTATGGCTAGGGCCACCACTATGTCGAACGCTACGAAGGCCACCGCGTAGATATAGTATTGTATTCTGAACCTTATCCTAGCTGTGCCAACCGGGTCTTCACCCGACTCGAAGGGCGCGAGCTTCTCGGGTGTTGGGCGTGGTTTCGTGAAAAGGCGGGGGATGAACTCGGCTGCGAAACCAAGCGCTCCGCCGAGGAATAAGAACATGAGTATAGCTATATTCTCGACAAACGCCAAATGGGTTCAAGCACCCATAAATCGCGTGTTATTTAGGCTTGACGTGTGTCTAATTCCCTTCAAATTGGAGGGTTGGGGTACTAGGTGAAGACGTTCGGGGGGATTGCCACCCTCGAGAGGACGTAGTTTGGCCTACCGTCAATGTACACTAGGTCTACGGCAGTGTAACCCGCGGCGAAGTACGCCTTGAACACCTCCCTTGTGAATAGCCGCCACTTCGACGCCTCCTCTGGGTTTCTGGCCTTGAGTTCAACGATGTCTCGGGGGATCTCCACAAAAACCTTTCGAGCGTTGAGGTCAATGTTGTAGCCTAGGATACGTGTATGGGTGTTCGCCGTATCCACTTGTATTGCTTGGTGTGAATCACCGACGAGTCTTAGGCTACGCCTAGCCTCTTCTACGGCTTTGTCCTTTATCCACCACTCGGCGACAACTCTATCCGTCTCCCAGCCAGCGTTTATAGAGTCATCCATCGGCCCATAGTAGTTGGTCTTATAGGTTCTGGTCACCACGCCCAGCTTCGCAACGTTAAAGTGTGCGTTGCGTGCAATTATCGGGTCGTACGTCCACGCTATCAGGTCGAATCCCCTAGTCGTGCTGATCTCCTTCTGCTTCTGCTTTAATAGGTAGCCCACACCCTTAGACTGGTACTCCTTGGCAACACCAGTCTGATGTGAGTACATGAAGAGTTTACCCTTACGGTAGCCTGGGAAACTTAGTGCGAAGCCAATGAGTTTACCCTCATCGAAGGCACCCAACACTAGGCCGCCGTTATCCTTTATAGCAATCATAATCTCCTTGGGTGTCACCATTAAATCGCTCATACCCCACGCTTGCTTCTGCACCCGTTCGGCCTCTATAAACTCCGTAGGGCCTTCAAGCTCTCTTACGATGATCACAACCACCTCAAAACCAGTGGTGCTATAAGCATCACTTTTATAAGTCGCCTACATGAACGGTCCATCGAAAATTATGCTCGAATACTTGGTTCGACTCAAAAATGAGTGTTTTGTTTTACTGTTCGAAGGTTGACGGGGGAGTTTTTATAAAGATTTCAAAACCTCGCCCTTCAGAGCGGGGTAGCCTACGTTGGATTTATTCCAAATTTTGGATCTGTCTGGATTAAGCCTTCGCGTTCAGATATTATGCTCACCACCTCCCAATTCGGACATCATCCAAATTTTCTAGTAAGGCTTATATCATGAATATGTCGTTAGATACTAAAGGAAAGGTACGGAAGGCTTTGTCGGATAAGGAAGAAAACCAGGAGTTTGGTCGTAAGCGTTTTGCCGGTGGACTTTCGCCTAAGCCGGTAAAAGTTGGCGACGAGGTTGAAGTAACTATAAGCGAAGTTAGCAGAAGAGGCGATGGCGTGACCAGGATTCAGGGTTACGTCGTCTTTGTGCCAAAAGCAAAACAGGGCGACCATGTCAAGATAAAAATAACCCAGCTTCGACCAAACTATGCAGTGGGCGAAATAATTTAAAAGGTTGGGGGGGTACAACCCCCACGCATTTTTATCATTCTTCCGACTCTACGTTGTAGTGTGGTGATTCACAATAGAGTGGTCGGTGTATTCGACACCTACTTATAAATAGTGGCGTAAGGGTTTTGTTGGAGTTAATGTTATTGTTTATCACATATGCGGAGTATACTCATCTCGATTGTTAGGTCGCGTGAGTTATCGGCGTTTGCGTTTGTTTGGGCTTTGCAGTATATTGTGTTCTGGGTTGTGGCTAATATGGGTCCCAATCCTTTTATTGATGGGTTGGGGAGTACGAGCCTTAGTAGGAACACTGTTAATCCCCCTCCTCCAACGAGTGTTCCGAGTGTTGGTCAGAATAGTTTGGGGGGGATCGTGACAATAGCAACACATCCTACACTACTGCATTACACCTTGGAGATATTCTCAACCAATGTGCTCATCATGCTTCTCGTCTCGATTCCCTTCTTCGGTTTGGCCTATGGGGAATACATATTCTTAAAGATTGGTGCAGTTATCAACTCCTACAGTGCGTCTAACACCGAGCTATCATTAGAATTGTTTGGTGTGTATAACCCCAAACACCTTTCACTGCTCTTATCCGGCTTGCTGCTTACTCAACCGTTCTTCTACTTGGAGACGTTGAGCTACGCGCTTTCCTGCTCGGCTGGTCTTCTTGGCGGCGTGACGCTTTTTAGGCCTCGTAGGAGGCGTGTACTATGGTATTTAACCGCTGTTGGCGTGTCAGCGCTAATGCTTCTTCTTGCTGCGTTCTTAGAAGCTAGTTTTGTTCTTCACTATCTTTGAAGACGAATTTCCTTTCAGGATTTCTCCATCTCACGTTGAAGGGTATCCTCTGCCGTGAGCGGTCGTAGAACGCTGCGTCTCGTTCGGACGAGTAGGTTGGACCCACTATCAGCATTACCGCACCCGCGAAGTTGAGCATATCCTCATCCGAGGGGTAGAGCACGCCTGAAGGGTGGGAGTGGCCGCTTCCGACGAGTCTGCTGTCCACTACACCCATGTGCGCCCAAGTTGAGAACCCGTGTCCCTCCACCCTTTTGAATGGCAGTATTGCCTCGGTGACCTCTACTTCCCCGTGTTTGTGGATTCTTCCGCGGAGGGCGACGATGGCCTCCCTAGGGTAGACCTCCCTAGCGTATCCGAACAGGAACCCCAGCGCCTCCTCATCTATTGTGACGCTCAGTATCTTCTTATCCACAACCAATCATGGGGCTAGGGAAATATAATGTGCATGTTTCGGTGTCAGGGTTGAACTACGCGCGCTCTTCCACCGATGGATGTGTAATCCTTTAAGAAGTGTGGGTAGCTTTTAATATAGCATTCGAACCCTCTAACCATGATGGGTTTGTGTGCGCCAACAGCTGCAACAGCCGCGGCGAGCGCTATTCTATGGTCGCCGTGCGAGTCAACTAAGCCGCCTCTAATCCCTCCACCCTTAACACATATCGCTTCACCGTCAAAACGGGCCTCCACACCTATGCTTTTTAGCATATCCACGACGGCGTCTATTCTGTTGGATTCTTTGAATATGAGTCTGCTCACACCTCTTATCCTGCTCTCACCTTTCGCGTACGCAGCGATAACTCCAAGTATAGGTGCTAGGTCCGGTATCTCGGTGACGTCGACGTCGAATCCCTCCTTTACATCCCCACCCACCTTGGCCGTGTCGCCGTCCAACTCCACATAGCATCCAGCCCCTTTTAATACATTTAAGACTTCACGGTCGGGTTGAAGGCTCTCTGGGTTGAGGTTGCTCACCTCGACGTGCCCCCCGATTGCCCCCGCAGCGAGTAGGAAGGCTGCCGACGAATAGTCGCCTTCAATCTTAACATCAACTGGTTTGAGCCTGCTTGGGTGTACCTCGACTTGGTTGAATTCTTCGCTGATTTCTGTGCGTGCCCTAAACCATTCGAGTACGTGGGCGGTTATCCTGATGTATCCCCTTGAGACCACTCCCCCAATGTGCCTGATAAATGTGGGTGTATCGGCTCTTGTGGAGCCCACCATGATTGAGGATGTGAATTGTGAGCTTATGGAAGCGTCGAGCTCAACTTCGCCTCCCCTTAACCCTGTGGGGTGAACTATTAGTGGAGGTGAGTATCCGGGGGATGTTTCGATTTTCGCGCCGAGCTGTGTGAGTGCGTCTATGAGAGGCCTGATTGGTCGGCGTAGTAGTTGTGTAGAGCCCGTTATATGCTTGATTCCTGGCGTCACACATGAGACAGATGTGAATATTCTCATTGAGGTAGCCGAGCCACCGAAGTCTAGAGTGAACTCTCCATTGTTATAGTGTCCGCCATCAATCTGGATGTAGCTTTCTCCTTTATGGATAAGTGCACCCATATTTTTTGCTGCGAGTAGCGCCCTCTCTGAGTCATCGCAGCCAGTGTAACCACGGATCGTAGTGTTCCCATCAGCTAGGAGGGCGCAGGCGATAACCCTCTGAGTGTAGCTCTTCGATGCTGGTGCGCTCACGAATCCCGATATCTTGGCTGGCTCAAACACTACTTCCATGGTTGGAATCTTCCCCGGAGTTTCTGGTTTCGGTGATTATCAGCTTCCCGTGAGCCGACCACTTTTTAGCTATTTCCTCCAAGACCCCGTTCTCGGCGAGTGCGGCGTAAGCAGGCCCATTCCCCGTTATCCCAGCAGCGCTGGCGCCGAGTCTCCACGTCTCGAGTGTTGGCTGATTCGGGTAACCGTAAGCGTAGGCGTACACTGCACCGTTAATGTTTAACGCCTCATGGTATCTACCTATTAGCGCTAGCCTATGGGCGGTAACCAGGCTACACCTCATATCCGAAGTGAGCTTATTGGTCACATCGGGCCTGCGCAGGTTTTGAGGTATTAGGAATATGGCTTTCTCTGGTTTGGCCGAGTAGCGTCTGAGTATGAGGCCTAAGCGGTTATCTGTCACAGTGACCCCACCTAGGAGGCATGCTGCGGCATCGTCCAGTGCCCCGGTATAGCTCACGCCAGCCCTGATAGACGCCGAGGTGTTTATCGAGAGCACATCCATGTGACTCATAGTGAGGTTGTAGGCGTCGGCTAAGGCTAGTATTAGTGCGTTGGCCACACTACTGCTACTCTTCATTCCCATACCGCTTGGTAGGTCGGTTGTGATTAAAGCCCTGATATCGAAGGCTTGAACCTTTGTTTTCTTAAGGAACTCGTTGTAAACCGCGCCGAGCAGATCTCCCGCAGAACCACTAGCCCTGATATTAACCCACCCCTCCTTTGCCTCGCTTGAAACCTCCACCCTTGTCCTAAGTCTTACACCAATCGCGGCGCCCTTACCTGTGGCCAGTGCGTTAACCACTGTGAGCGCCCCCCACGAC
>CADDZQ010000012.1 GCA_902812505.1 archaeon | reverse complement strand
CCGCGCACTGTGTTTAGGGGGGTCCCGCTGGGAGCTGGGGTCTCCTAGCCTGGCAGGGAGCGGGCTTGCTAAGCCCGTGGTCCATGTGGCCGCGCGGGTTCAAATCCCGCCCCCAGCGCATTTTTCATCAAGTTTTTCTTTGTTTTTTCTCTTGTTGTTGTTTGTGTTTTGTTGGTTTCTGGTTTGGTTTTATTCTTTGTTTGTTTTGTGTTTGGTGTTAAGTAAAACTTATAGTGTGCTGTTGGATACTATTTTGGCTTATGAGAGGTAGTGGTGGTAGTCGTAGGCGTAGTGTGGTGTTTGAGGCTTCTCCTGTGTTGAGGGTGAAGGCTGTTCCACATGAGGGGTTTGTGCTTGCTTTGGCTGAGAGGTTGAAGCGTAATTACGCCGAGGTTAAGCCGCCCGCGTATGCTCCGTTTGTGAAGACTGTGAGCAGTAATTTTGAGCCTCCTAAGTCTTTTGATTGGTGGTATATTCGGGCTGCCTCTGTTTTGAGGAAGCTCGCGGTTAAGGGTTGTATGGGTGTTACTGATTTGGCTTATGAGTATAGTGGTAAGAGGGGGAGGGGTAGGAGTAGGGAGCATTTCGTGTTGGGTGCGCGTGGGCATGTTAGGCGTATTCTGATTCAGCTTGAGGGGGCTAAGCTTGTTGAGAAGCAGCGTTGTGGTAGGGTTCTTTCGAAGGCTGGTTGGGAGCTTGTTGTTGGTGTTGCTTCGGAGGTTTTGGATGCGGCGTCGAAGGATGAGCCTCGGCTGAAGCTGTATGTGGGGTGATGTTGGATGAGTTATGGTGGGGGCGGCGGTGGGGATGATTATGACGCTGAGCTTGAGGAGTTGAAGCGTAGGCAGATTGCTAGGCTTCAGCAGCGCGCGGCATCCGAGGAGCAGGCCGCGGCGGAGGCGGAGGCTGAGGAGGGTAGGCGGCAGGCTGTTCTTAGGCGTGTTCTCACGCCTGAGGCGAGGCAGAGGTTGCAGAATGTTAAGATGGTGAGGTATGAGTTGGCTCGTGTTTTGGAGGATCAGATTATAGCGCTCTACCAGAGTGGGAGGATTGATAGGCCCATTACGGATGAGGCTTTGAAGCAGTTGCTCGCTAGGATTTCGGCTTCTAATACGCGTGATACGAGTATAACCATTAGGCGTAAGGGTGAGGTGTGAGTTTTGGCTCGTTTTAAGCCGCGTGGTAGGAAGGTGAGGCTTGGCGCCGCTAACAAGCGTAATGGTAATGTGCCTGTTTGGGTTGTGCTGAGGACTGGTAGTAAGCTTAGGCGTAACGAGAAGCGGAAGAACTGGAGTGAGCGGCGTCTTAAGGTGTAGTGGTGTTTGGGTAGTGTTTGGTGAGGTGTGTTTTGTTGTCTGAGACTGAGAATATAGATAGGGAGAAGGGTGGCGTCGAGGAGACGGCTGGAGAGGAGGAGAAGCAAGAGGAGTCAGTGGCCGCCGAGGAGGAGAAGGGTGCTGGCTCTGAGCAGAGGGAGCAGCCCGTGGAGGCTGGGTCTGGGGAGGAAGCTGAACCCGAAGCTGAGAAGGGCGGTGAAGGCGAGGGTGAGGGTAAAAAGGAGGAGGGTGCCGCTGTAGAGGAGGAAAAGAAGGAGGAAGAGAAGCCTAAGTTTAAGCTTGAGAGGGATTATGTTGTGCCTCTTCAGCGGGTCTACTGGCTTGGTAGGAATAAGCGTGCTAAGAGGGCTGTTAGGGTTCTCAGGGAGTTCGTGTTGAAGCACACCAAAGTTGAGCGTGTGGTGCTGGATAATGAGGTGAATGAGGCTATCTGGGCTAGGAGTATTAAGAGGCCGCCTCGCCGTCTAGCTGTCCACGTGGGTGTGACTGAGGATAAAAAGGCCTATGTGTATCTTAAGAAGTCTAGTAGTGCTTGATGATTGAGCGTGTAAAACTCTTTAACACCGATGCTCTGGGGGTTTTCGCTCAGGCGTCGGATAACGCGGTTTTCATCCCCCTAAACACTGCGCCGCGTGTGAAGAGAGTGCTTGAAGGGAGGGTGGATGTGGATGTCGTGGAGCTTGGGCTTGGGGGGATAGCTGTTGTTGGGGCGATGATTGTCTCTAACAGTGTGGGTGTAATGCTTCCCTATAATGTTGATGAGGAGGATGTGCGCAGGGTGAAGGCCGTGGGGCTTAACGTGGCCCGCTCGAACACCAAGCTCAACGCGCTTGGCAACCTTGTTGTGGCCAACTCTAAGGCTGGGTTCGCCTCGCCTCGGCTTGCAGCCTCAACAGTTAAGCTCATCGAGGACACTCTGGGGGTTGAGGTTGTGAGGACCACGGTGGCGGGGCTGCACACGGTGGGCTCGGCTCTCGCCCTCAACAATCGGGGCTTCGCCTGCCACCCCCAGGCCACGGATGATGAAATCAGGGTTATAAGCGAGGCATCCGGGCTTAGGGGTCGGCGTGTCACGGTGAACTCCGGCTACCCGTATGTTCGCAGCGGTATCATCTATAATGACGGGTTCGCGCTTCTTGGGTACACCTCGACGGGTATCGAGATGGCGGAGGTGAGCTCGGCGCTTGGCATAGAGTAGTTTGGTTGGGGTGGCCGCCTGGGTTGGCTTTGTGCTGGCTCACTGTGTGTGCGTGTAGTGGTTAGCTATGCTCATATAGGGGGCGCGGTGTGTTAGTTTTATGCCTTCAGATAATGTTGGTTTCAGGGTTTACAGGGTTGTTGGTTTGAAGCGTGACCTGTTTGGGTGGGTTGAGTTTAAGAAGTATGTTGTGGCGAGGAGTGAGAAGGATGCGCGTGAGAGGACTTATTCGCTTATGGGTAGCAACCACAGGTTGAAGAGGAATCTTATCAGGATTAGGGAGGTTGGGTTGGTTGAGGATGAGTCGGAGGTGCGTGACCCTGCGGTGAGGGCCTATCTAGGCGGTGTGGACGGCAGGGTGGATGCCTAAAGGATCACTGTGTGTGGAGGGGGTGTTTGGGTTTTGTCCTCTGAGGAGTCGGCTCAGGGTAAGTATGAGTTGCTTCAGAAGTTGGTGGCTGAGTATGAGTATTTGAGGGCTGTTGCCCAGGCGTTGGAGGAGCAGATTAGGCTTGCTGAGTCCGCCCAGCAGGACCTTGTTGTCACGATAGTGTCGATTCAGGAGTTGGGTGAGAAGGGATTGAATAGGGAGCTACTTGTGCCTCTTGGTAGTGGGGTTATGGCTGAGACTGTGCTTGCGAAGTATGATAAGCTGCTTGTGAGCCTCGGCCTTAACATTTACGCTAAGCTTGAGCCCTCTAAGGTGGTTGAGTATCTTAATGGGCGTAGGGAGTTTTTGAAGGGGCGTACTGATGAGTTGGTTAAGGATTACTCGGCGACGCTTCAGAGGATGGGGTTGCTTGAACCCAAGATTAACAGGCTTGTGAGGGAGCTTCAGGCTGGTCAGTGAACGTGTTTGAGTCGCTGAAGAAGGTTTTCTCGAACGTCTCGCAGGCTGTTTTGACGCGTGAGGTCTCCGAGGAGGAGTTGGAGGAGGTTCTCGGGGAGCTTCAGCGGGAGCTTCTTGGCGCCGACGTCGCCTACGAGGTCACACTGATGGTGTCGCAGGCGGTGAGGGAGGCTGTGGCTGAGGTGCGTGTGGGTAGGATGCAGGATGCGAAGGAAGCTGTTAGGCGTAGGGTGGAGGAGGTGCTTAGAGGTATACTGAGCGCCTCGGCTGGTGTGAGTTTTCAGCGTGTTGTGGGCGACGTTGTGCGTGTGAAGGGCTTGTGTGTGGTGGTGTTCTTCGGTGTTAATGGGGCGGGTAAGACCACGACCATCGCGAAGATTGGTTACCGCTTGCGTGAGGCTGGCTTCAGACCTCTGCTTGTGGCCGCGGACACCTTCCGGGCGGGTGCGATTGAGCAGTTGGCTGAGCACTCGAAGAAGGCGGGTGTCCCGGTTTACGTTGGGAGGTATGGTGCGGACCCGGCGTCGGTTGGTTTTGGAGCTATCCAGGAGGCTAAGGCTAAGGGGTACAACGTTGTGCTGGTGGATACGGCTGGGCGGATGCACACCGACTCCGACCTTATGGACCAGATGCGTAAGATTGTGAGGGTGACTAAGCCGGATTTGAAGGTGTTTGTGGGTGAGGCGCTTGTTGGTAATGATGCCGTGAATCAGCTTAGGGAGTTTAATGATAAGGTGGGCATCGATGGTGTGATCCTTACTAAGATGGACGCGGATGCGAAGGGTGGTATCGTTTTCACGGTTTCAAACCTGATTAGGAAGCCTATCTACTTTATCGGTGTGGGTCAGGGTTACTCTGACCTCGTGGAGTTCGACCCGGAGGTAGTGCTTAAGAAACTGTTTTAGGACACTTCATAGTAGATATTGCATGCGCGTTAACTCTCTGAGTGGTAGGAGTATTCTTTCGGTGAATGACCTAAGTGTGGATGAGTTCGAGTCTTTGATCGACCTCTCCATCCGTGTGAAGAAATCGGTTAAGGCTGGGTTGTTCGGGCTTGAGAAGGAGGGTAGGATAATCACCCTGCTCTTCCAGAAGCCCTCCACCAGGACGAGGCTCTCGCTTGAGGTGGCGGCTAGGATGTTGAAGGCCCACCCCATCTATATGGGTGCGGGTGAGACCCAGCTTTCGAGAGGTGAACCCATCGCGGATACGGTGAGGGTGTTTGAGAGGATGTCCAATTGTATCGTGGCGAGGGTGAACTCCCACAGTGACCTGGTGGCGATGCGGAGGCTGAGCCGGGTGCCCGTGATCAACGCGCTCAGCGACTTCGAGCACCCCCTCCAAGCGTTGGCGGACTTTATGACGCTTAAGGAGAGGAAGGGCTCCCTTCGGGGTTTAAAGCTGGCGTATGTTGGTGACGGCAACAACATGGCTCACTCACTCATACTTGGAGCCGCTAAGCTGGGTGTGTGGATGAGTGTGGCCACACCTGAGGGGTTTAGGCCGAGCCTCGAGGTTATCGCGGCCGCGAAGGTTGAGGCTGAGAAGACGGGTGCCAAGATCGATATTCTGTCGAGTCCGCAGAAGGCGGTTGAGGACGCTGACGCTGTTTACACGGATGTGTGGGTGAGTATGGGTCAGGAGGCCGAGGCTGAGAAGAAGGTTGAAGCATTGAGGGGCTACCAGGTTAACGCTGAGCTCATGAAGCTCGCGAAGCCAGGGGCTTTCTTCATGCACTGCCTACCAGCGCACAGGGGTGAAGAGGTTTCGGAGGATGTGCTCGAGTCCTCGGCAAGCGTCGTGTTCGACCAGGCTGAGAACAGGCTTCACACAGCGATAGCGGTGCTGTACTCTGTGCTATGAAGATCTCCCTCGTCTTCTCTAAAACCGACCCGGCGAGTAGGAGTATGCGTGGGGCGCTCGCCGAGTCGGGTTTGAACGGGGGCGTTCTTGGTGGCTTTACACTTGAAGTAGTGGAGCTGGATGGGGAGCTCGTCTACGCGCAGGCAGAGGAGCTTCCAGAGGCGGATTGCTATGTGTTCCTGAGCCGGCATATAGGTAGCAGGAGTTGTTTTACTCTACATTCAACGGGTAACCCTGGGGATGAGGCTAAGCTTGGGGGTTCGCCGAGGACGCTTGGGGTTGCCGCGCCACTACTCTCACACGCCCTCCTCAAGGCGCTCACACACTCTCCGCCGCTACCGGTAGTGTACGAAGCCACACACCACGGGCCGACGGATATTGGGCGGCCCTGCATATTCACAGAGATAGG
Organism: archaeon; assembly: GCA_902812505.1. Lineage (GTDB taxonomy): Archaea > Thermoproteota > Thermoprotei_A > Marsarchaeales > Marsarchaeaceae > ECH-B-1. The sequence continues at coordinate 25,898 of CADDZQ010000012.1, read as the reverse complement.
TGTGAGCCAAGCTGACTGGACGAGCGCCCACTACGCACGCCACGTAGTGCGCTCCCTGATGCGCGCACTCGCAGAGTACGACCCCCCAACGGGGAGGGCTGCGTGCTGCTTTGGGGGACCACACTACGCCTCGAGGTTCACCGAGTATGCGCTCACAGAGGGTTACTGTGTGGGTCACATAATCTCCAAGCACGCTATCAGACCGGGTGACACCTGGCTTGTTGAGGCCGCCGTGCGGAGAAGCGAGCCGCAGCCCACCTACGCGCTCATAGACTGGGATGGGTTAAGGGGCGAACAGCGTAGAACAGTTATCGAAGGGGTTGAAGCACTCGGTTTAAGCGTGGTTAAACTCTAGGCTTCACCGTATGGAGAAACATAGACCCCATACTTCAGAGATAGTAAGCGGGGGTCGAGGGATGTATGCTTCAGCCCACAATCGCGCCGAAGAGCGTCTGAACAGCGAAGGCTATGACGCCCACGAGGAGTATGCCGATCACGGATATTTTGAGTATGAACATGAACTCCTTCCGGTCCGGCTTAGAAGTGAGCTTGAGCACGTCCCAGTACTCCTTGAGCTTAGACCTAATACTCATCCTATTCTCCACTATATTTTAGGGGATTCGTTTAAACCTATCGAACCAAACCGCTAACATCAACTTCCACGCAGGTGTTGAGTAGACGTGCACACGGGGTTTAAGGGCACCAACCGATGCCTCTGCCCCATTCTCGTTTGGATTATGAGTTTTCTATATCGCCTATGCTACCCCGAGCCACATATCTGTCACCGCTCAACAGGCTCTTCGAGCGGCCTCCGCGTGGTATGTCATATGGGTACACAAAAACCCAATAATATGCTCCGCGTGTTTAACTCATGCTTAACAGGATTAGGCCGCTTGTGACCCAAGTGTTCATCGCAGCCGCGAGGGGATTCTCTAGGCTCGGGTTTACACCCAACACTGTCACACTGCTTGGATTCGCCGTTACCGCCATTGGGGCTTGGCTGATACTGCTTAGACTATATCCGTACGCAGTGATGCTTGTAGCTATTGGTGGATTCATGGATGGCGTGGACGGCGCCCTCGCTCGCCTTCTCAACAGGGTCACGAAGTTTGGGGGGGCGCTTGACTCTGTGCTCGACCGCTACGGTGACGCTCTGATCATAGCGGCCGCCTGGTACTCTATGAGGGTGATGCCTGCTCTCGGCTTCTTCGCGCTCGCTGGGTCCCTTATCACAAGCTACTCACGCGCCAGGCTTGAAGTGACAGGTCTATCGCTGAGCAGTGTGGGGATCCTTGAGAGACCTGAGAGGATGATTATACTTGTACTCACACTCATATTCAGCGCCTATGCCAACTACTTTTTCATAGCGCTGGCTGTGCTGGCAAACTTCACGGTTGTGCAGAGGGTTATGTACGGTTGGAGGAAGCTCGGCGACTCCTAGCCCAGCCCGCGTACACCGCCACCATCACACGCCCTACTAGGGAGTAGGGCTCACATGTGCTAATAGGTGTTTCCTAGTAGAACTCTTTCTGCTTCCTCTCTTCCCTAGCACGCTGGCTTCGAAGACCCATGTACACTGCACATTTGACGCAGTAGTTTTTGACAACTGTTGTCTTCAGTATCGCTGTGCCCTTCTTTGCGAGCTCCCTTTCAAGCTGTGGGTCCACGGGGCTCACGGTGCGGGTGACCCTGATGGCCTTGTCTCTGGGAACCCAGCCGCCGCAGCCATCACACTGTACGAGCTCAGCGTGGCCCTTTGCACCCTTAGCTCTACCACGGTTTCGTCTTTTCTTGGTCAATGAGTAACCCTTTATATCTTTGCCAACCCATTTAATAAGGCTAATGCAGAGGTGGAGGGAGAGTACTTTTGGATATTGGTTACGCGTGTTCATTTACTGTTGACAGGGTGGTGCATTCTGGGAGGGAGTGGGTTCAGCCCGGTGGGCCAGCGCTTTATTCGGCTCTCACCGCGAAATCCATGGGTGTTAGACCTGTCGTTTATTCGGCTGTGGGCTTTGATTTTCTAGGTGTTTGGCTAAGGAGGTTGAGGGGGTTGGGTGTTGATGTGGGACGTGTGGAGAGGGTTGGAAACGGGTTGACCACTATGTTCACGATAACGTTCGAGCCCCCTCCACGCAGACTCTATACTTTTAACGCGCTCGGGTTGGATGCCTACTTTAGGCGGGTTAACATCGATGAGAAGTATGTGTACGCCTCGTTCACATTCGGTGAAGTAGGCCGTGAAGCACTGGATAGGATAATTGAACGAAGAGAGGTGTTCCTAGATGTGCAGGGGTTCGCCAGACACACGGATAAGACGGGCCTTGTGAATGTGGTTCAACCCAAGGTTACATTTGAAGGGGTGAGGTTTCTAAAGGTTTCACACGACGAGGTAATCTATGAACACGGCCTAATTAGGCGTGCGTTTGAAGATGGGGTTTCAGAGGTTGTTGTTACAAGAGGTAGCGAAGGCGCCGAGGTTCATACACGTGACCGCAAGTACCTCTGCCCCGCGCTTGCTAAACCAACAAGATACCTGAACACCTTGGGCGCCGGCGATGTGTTCGGCTCCGCATACTTCGTATCCAGGGTAAGGGGACTCGGTGTTCGCGAAGCGCTCGCCGCCGCAGCCGTCGCGGCCGCCGGATTCGTACGCCGGATAAACCCCGAACCATTCTTCGAGCTAAAAATAAAAAAGAACCACGTGGAGAGGGCTGCATCCGAGCGTGTCATGGTAGAGTAAGGGGATACCCTAGATGCGTCGCTTAGTAGGCTCGCGCAAAGTACGCCAGCTTGGTGGCCTTCCTTTCGCAGCGGAAGCATTTTTCGTGTTTGGGTTTCTGGTTTAAGGGTATCACCCTAACGGTGGCCCCAGTCTCGTTTTTTATCGTGGTTTCGCAGTCAAGGTCACCGCACCACGAGGCACGTAGGAAGCCGCCTTTCTCTTCGAGTACGCGTTTGAACTGCTCGTAGTCCTCGATGTCCCACTGGTTTCTTGCGAGGTGGTCTTTAGCCCTTTTGAGGAGGGTGGCGTGGATATCATCCAGCAGGGCTTGGACGCGGGTTTCGAGCTCTTCCAGCTTGACCTGTATCTTTTCACGTGTGTCCCTCCTAGCGAGCACCGCTTGATCCTTGGCCACATCTCTCGGCCCTATCTCAACCCTGAGTGGGACGCCTTTGAGCTCCCACTCGTTGAACTTCCATCCCGGCGTCTTATCAGTCCTGTCATCCACCTTGACGCGTAGTCCCGCGGCTTCAAGCCTCTGAGCCACACTTCTCGCCTTGGCCACCACCGTCGCAGCGTCCTGCTCGCTGTAGTATATGGGTACAATTACTACCTGAACCGGTGCGACTCTTGGTGGGATGATGGCGCCCTTGTCGTCGCCGTGCACCATTAGAAGGGAGCCTATGAGCCTCGTGCTTACACCCCATGATGTCTGCCACACATACTCTTTGGTCTGCTGCTCTGTTAGGAAGCGTATATCGAAAACCTTGGCGAAGTTTTGCCCGAGGTGGTGTGAGGTTCCCGCCTGCACAGCCTTACCGTCGGGCATAAGCACTTCGAGTGTGGCTGTGAATAGTGCTCCGGGGAACTTTTCGCCTTCACTTTTAAGGCCCACAATGGATGGGAGGGCTAGGGCGTCGCGTAGCAGTTTCTCGTATATGCCGAGTATGGTGAAAACCTCCTTCTCCGCCTCTTCCTTCGTGGCGTGGGCTGTGTGGCCCTCCTGCCATAGGAACTCCCTTGTGCGTAGGAATAACCTGGTGGACTTAGTGTCCCACCTCACAACATTGTTCCACTGGTTGAGGAGGAGGGGTAGGTCGCGGTGACTCTTTATCCACTTAGCATACATATAGTACATTATTGTTTCGCTCGTTGGCCTAATTGCCAGCCTCTCCTGAAGCTTCTCATCCCCACCGTGTTCAACCCAAGCCACTTCTGGCATGAATCCCGCGAAGTGGTCGCTTTCAAGTTTTAGGAGGCTCTCTGGGATTAGTAGTGGGAAGTAGGCGTTCTGGTGGCCGAGCTTTCTTAACTCGGAGTCCAAGTAGCCCCTTATATGCTCCCATATAGCATACCCCCAAGGCATGTACACCATGCAGCCCCCCACGGGGGAGTAATCCGCGAACCCCGCTTTGAGCACCACTTGTTGGTACCACTCTGACAGGTTCTCTGATTTCTTAACCGTTAACCCAAGCGATGCGAATTCGCCTTGTTTGGCGTCGGAGTTACTCATAGCACACTGATATGGATAACCGAGAATTAATCCTTTTGGCCTCGACCCGGTCAGTCGGCTTCCGGTGAGAAGCTGGTATCCCCGAGTATGAGTTTACCGTAGACGCCGTCGTAGCCCGGCTCCACCCGCAGGCGATTACCCCTCATATCCTCGATCAGGCGGGCTAGCTGGGGGTTGAACGCTTCTAGTTCACTTATGGACGCATCGAGTAGGACCCTGTACTCGTTGCCATACTTGGCTGTGAGCGCCTGATAGATATCCCTCACCCTTTTCGAGGTGTAGGTATTCGAGGATGTTGTGGCCATAATGAGTTCGTGAAGGGGGAGAACCCTGATGAAGGGGGGTTTACCGTTAGGCTTGCTCCCACGTGGTCTATCGGCTAATTCGTACACCCTCTGCTCGACGCCCACGGTCATCCTCCTACCGCACACGGGGCACACGTTACCCCTCTTAAGCGCCTCTTCGGGTGGCATGGATACGCCGCAACTTCTGTGACCAGTCCAGTGGTATTTACCGAACTCGGGTGGCACCTCGAGTGTGAGCTTGAGGCCTTCGCCTCTTACTAGCACGTCTAGCAGGTGTTCATAATCAGCCTGCTTCAACGTGAACACGTTGGCCTCCCTACCCAGCCTCCATGGGTGGTGGGAGTGGGCGTCACTATTAGATAGCAGGTTGAACCTGTCTAGGCGGCTGATCATCCAGTTCATTTCGGGGTCACTCGACAGCCCCGTCTCAAGTGAATGTATAAGGTCAGATCGATCCGCGTAGCACTCCTCCACGCTGTTGAAGCCGCTGTTGGAGCCGAATAGTGAGAACCAGGGTGTCCAAACGTGTGCGGGGATGACTTCGATGTGTGGGTCCACACTTTGCACCTCATCCACTAGGGTTGGTGGGTCCACGTTTAGTGTTGGTCTACCATCAGAGGCGAGGTCGCCGTATCTGCCAAGCTTCTCGGCGAGCGCCTCAGCCGATGAAATCGCGGGGAACACGAGCAGGTGGTGGACCTTATGGATAACACCCGCATCGTCGGAGAACACTGTACTCACCTCAGCGGTGGGTACAACGAGTACCTCTTCATACTCGTAGAGTTCTCCGCCTGCGTGTCTGAGTAAGGATTTGAGCTCTTTGAGCCAAGCGGGGTGAAGAGCATCACCGCTCCCAATAAGTCTGAGACCCTTGAGCTTGGAGTTGCGTGTTATGCCCTGAAGATTCATGAACTCGCTTGTAGCCCTACTGTAGCGTGAGTGGAGGTGGAGGTCCACTATGAAGTCATCTTGCTGAATAAACCCACCCTCCTGCTCCGCGTAGCCCTCTCCTAACCCGCGTGTGCCACGCGTGGAGACACCCATATAGTCGTCTAGCGACTTCTGTTTACTCAAAAGCTCACACCGATTCAGGCGCCGGGGACGGGATTCGAACCCGCGAGTCCCGTAGGACGGTGGCTTGCGTGGTTTACTCTCAAGGCCACTCCCTTAACCGCTCGGGCACCCCGGCGCACAATTCCACAATTGGGGTCGAGATTTAAGTCCTTTCAGGGTGTGGAGCGGTAGGGGGTGAGTTTTCTACCTAGGTGTTTTTCTAACTCCTGCCAGTCGGCGGTGAACCTCTTTAGACCGACATCGGTGAGTGGGTGGTTGAACATCTTGTCGAGCACGTCGGGTGGCAGGGTTGCCACATGTGCACCCAGTTTTGCGGCTCTGAGAACGTGGACGGGGTGCCTCACACTCGATACGAGTATCTGGGAAGCTATAGAGTAGTTATGGAAGATTTCGACTAGGTCTCTTATTACGCGCATACCATCGTATCCAACATCGTCAAGTCTGCCTATAAAGGGACTCACATAGGTGGCTCCAGCCTTTGCTGCGAGCAGGCCCTGGTTTGGTGAGAAAACTAGTGTGACGTTTGTCTTTATATTCTCTTTGCTAAGCGTCCGCACCGCGCGTAGGCCGTCCTGCGTCATGGGGGCTTTGACCACCACGTTTTCACCCATCTCGGCTATGCGCCTCGCCTCCCCAACTATTCCTTCGTAGTCAGTGGAGAGCACCTCGACGCTCACGGGTCCGGGTACGAGCTTGAGTATTTTCTCGACCTGCTCAGCTGGGTCTACGCCCTCCTTGGCGAGAAGGGTTGGATTAGTTGTCACACCGTCTAGGACGCCTATATCCAAGAATTTTTTTATCTGGGGTATGTTGGCGGAGTCTATGAAGAGTTTCATTTTTGTTTCACCATCTTCATGGCGGCTTCAAATATATGTTTTTCCGTAAGCCCGTACTTGGCCATAAGCTCATCCGTTTCACCCGACTCACCGAACACGTCGTTAACACCCACCATCTCCATCTTGACGGGGTGGGTTTTAACAAGTAGCTCGGCGACAGCCGAACCCACGCCGCCGAAAACGTTGTGCTCCTCAGCTGTCACAACGGCTCCAGTGGTTCTCGCAGCGGAGAGTATGGTTTCTGCGTCCAGTGGCTTCACGGTGTGCGAGTCAACAACCATCGCGGACACACCCGCTTCTCTGAGGCTTTGAGCCGCCCCCAGGGCCTTATCCACCATTAAGCCTACAGCTATGATTGCCACGTCTGACCCATCCCTGAGAATCTCAGCTCTACCCACCCTGAGCTCCGTGTCCTCTGTGTAAACTGCGGGTGAGCTGGGTCTTGCGAGCCTTACGTAGTAGGGACCCACACTCCTGCACGCCTGCGTGAAGAGTTTTTTTGTGGAGAAGCCGTCCGCTGGGACTATAACATTCATGTTTGGAATGCTCCTCATGATGGCTATGTCTTCGAGAGCCTGATGTGAGCCTCCATCGGGGCCAACAGACACACCGCCGTGGCTCCCCACTAGCTTCACGTCGAGTCTACAGTAGGCTATCGTGTTTCTTATCTGGTCCACCGCCCGACCCGGCATGAAGACAGCGTAGGTTCCACACACAACCTTCTTACCCGCCAGCGCGAGGCCCGCGGCTACGCCCACCATGTTCTGCTCGGCTATACCAACGTTGAAGAATCTCTGCGGGAACTTTGAGCCGAACACCGAGAGCTTCAGGGAGCCTGAGGTGTCTGCGCCCACCACTACGAGCTCGGGTATCTCTTCGCCTAGCTTGACTAGGGCTTCACCTAGTGCGTCCCGCATAGATGTCTGGATTGGCTTGGCGCTCAAACAGTGTACACCCCACAAGCGGACCTAAGCTTCTCAGCGGCCTGCTTAACGTCCCCTGATGAGAATATGGATGAGCCAGCTACGAGTATGTCCACGCCGCTCCCCACAAGCTCAGCCGCATTCTCCTGGGTCACACCCCCGTCTGCTTCGAGCTCATACGAGTAGGCGTTCTGCCGCCTAATATCGCAGAACCTCTTGAATCTCGGTAGCACGGAGCGCATGAATTTTTGACCCGAGAAGCCTGGTTCGACCGACATGGGTAGGATGAAGTCGGCTTTATCCAAGACATCCTCGAGCCAGCTTGGCTCTGGTGTGGAGGGCCTGATGGCGAAGCCGCATCTGAATCCCTTCTCCCGTGAAAGATTGAGAAGCATCCTCGCTGAGGAGGCGTCGAGTGATTCGACGTGCACGGATATATACTCGGCGCCCGCCTCAGCGAACACGCCCACGTATTTGAGGGGGTTAACTATCATAAGGTGCACATCTATCGGTATACTTGTCTCCGATGCTAGCGCTTTAATGAAGGCTGGCGTGTACCCGAAGTTGGGTGCGAAAACCCCGTCTATGACATCCACGTGTATGAGGTCAACTCCCACCACCTCAAGCTGCCTTAGGTCTTCGAGCACGTGTAATGGGTTGGCTGCGAGTATTGATGGAGCTATCTTAACCACCCTAACCATCACCTTTTCTGTAGTTCTTCAATCGCCTTCTGAACGGTCTGCTTGTCTGGTACCTTACCGTGGTACTCCGACTGCCACTCCATGAACTCCACACCCTTACCCTTAGTGGTGTAAGCCACAATCACAGTAGGCTTATTCCTAACACTCCTCGCCTCGTCTATGGCTCCTAGTATCTGTTCGAAATCGTAGCCGTCAACCTCTATCACATTCCAGTTAAAAGCCCTCCACTTATTGGCCACTGGCTCAATCGGCATTATCTGCTCGGTTAGGCCGTCCTGCTGCACCCCGTTCCTATCCACTATGGCTGTTAGATTGTCAAGTTTGTATTTTGCCGCGGCCATCGCAGCCTCCCACACCTCACCTTCGTTAAGTTCACCGTCACCCATGAGCACGTACACCCGGTAGCTTTTACGGTCAAGCCTGGCGGCTAAAGCCATACCCACACCCTCGGAGAGACCTATGCCTTCGGGTCCACCGGGTATCTCCACGCCGGGCAGCTTAGTTGGGTCGGGGTGGCCCTGCAGTCGGCTCCCCAGCTTCCTCAGGGTTTTGAGCTCTGACTTGGGGAAGTAGCCACACTCGGCGAGCACGGCATACAGAAGTGGGGCCGCGTGACCCTTCGAGAGAAGGAAACGGTCACGGTCAGCCCACTTGGGGTCGAGGGGGTTATGCACCATTTTAGCAAAGTAGAGTGCAACAACAAGCTCCACGGCGCTCAGAGACCCTCCAGGGTGACCGGAACCAGCCTCTGAAAGCATCTCGAGTATGTCCTTGCGTATTTGTCGGGAGATTGCTTGGAGGCGTTCAACCGAAACATACCTGTTAGGCTCAGCGAACTGGATTGCTTCCAACTGGTTCACCTTACCTTCACAGTCCTGTAAGAATAGCCATCTTCGAAAAACCTTGATATGCTTTCTCTCAGGTGAGCCTCGCTTATCTGGGCCCTTGCACCATTGGTGGCCTCAACGTAGAGGCTCTCCGCCGCCCTGCTTATAAGCGACGCGTAAAGCGGGTTCCTCGAGGTTACATACGCCAAACCGTAGGCAGCAGTCACAACGTCTCTAACACCGATAACCTCATGGTAGGGGGACTTAGCTAGTGGAGGCACGTAGGTCACCGAGCTCTGCTCAAATAGGTAGGAGGTGTTTTGGTCGTAGAGGTACACGCTACCACACTCTATACGCGTAAGCATGTTGAATCCAAGGTTGCGTATGCTTGAATCGTTAAGGATTTTAACACCCACGGCTTCACTCGCCTCTCTAACACTGGTTACAAGGCTGTCGATATGGGTGTAGTCGAATACGTGTTCTACTTTGGGTCGACTCACAACACACTTTCCAGCCGTCCTAGCCAACTCAAGCGCCTGATAGATCAGCGAGGATGTTAGCGTACCCTTATCGTGGTCTGACATCAGCACTAGGTCGGCGCCTTCTAGGCTCTGGGAGAACATCGCTAAGACGCGATCCGCGATAGGCCCCTCTAGTGGCGTGCGGTCTTCAATATCGATTCTAAGATACTGCCTCTTACCTACGTATATCCTCCGCTTTACACACGTTTTTCTCCCAGTGGTTACGACCCCGGATATATCCACACCGCTACCCTTCAACTCACCGAGCAACTTATCCGCATCTTCATCCATCCCAACTGCGCCCACAAGGGATACGCGGGCGCCCATCCGCTTAAGTATAACAGCCAGATTGGCCGCGCCCCCCGGCCTATACAACTCCGAAGAGTAATCAGCAACCACCACGGGAGCCTCCCTCGAAAGTTTTCTTGGCTCCGTGTACACAAAGTGATCAAGCATAAGGTCACCCAAAACCACAACACTCTTGCCGTTAAACCCATCAACGAGTGATCTGAGCTTATCGGCTTCTACCCCCACCTATACCCCCACCGAGAACTCATACCCCAAACATAGATTTAAGTGAATTGATAAAGTTGTCCATTGGAAACTTTATATAAGAACATTTTGATACATGTACCACGTTTTTCGTAGATTCATGTCGGCAACACCACAGACCGTGTGGAGACGTCGCTAAGCTACTTGAGAGCGTGTGGAAGCTCTTCTTAATAGGCACAAAGACGTGAGGGAACCCGTTAGCCGTCCCCCTCCTTAATAAATACATGTTGATGTGGTAATCGCAGATTCGAGGACCAACACCGCTGAACTCTAACGCAGTGGGCGGTGAACCTGCTAAATACTATGAATAATATGTCGGGTACAGGTTTGCTTAGGTGGGCTACCAGGATTGGGGTTAGGTGGGGGAGTGGTCCGGCCGGGATTTGAACCCGGGTTTCGGCCTTACTACACCAAGCAGTGCGTTAAGGCTCGAAAGGGCCGAATACTTGACCTGGCTATACTACCGGACCCTTAGCTACTAGGGGCCTTTTAAAATTTAAGGTTGATGCCCTATAAACCCCAAATCACTTACCCAACAGAGAATGAGCCCATAACTAAGGGGTTATAGTTTAATTAGCCGCATAGGGGAACTGTTATCATGAAACCCGTGGTATTCCTTAACTTCAAATCCTACCCCCAAGCGGCGGGTAAGGAGGGATTGGAGCTCGCTCAAACCGCTTTGGACGTCGCGGAAGAGCACGACGTGGAGCTCTATATAGCACCCCAGTTGGTGGACACAAGCATGTTCTGCTATTCAGGGATCCCCGTCTTTGCACAGCACTGCGACCCAGTGATTGGTAATGGTGGGACGGGGAAGATTAGTGTGGACACACTTACCAAGCTCCACGTTAAAGGCTTGCTCATAAATCACTCGGAGTACCCGCAGGGCGTGGAGGAGATACTCTTCCTCGTGGGCGAAGCTAGGAGGCGTGGACTGAAGAGCTGCGTCTGTATACCAGATGAGAAGCTCCTGGAGGCTTTGAGAAATTCTGCGCCGGATTTCCTCGCGGTCGAGCCGCCAGAACTCATAGGGGGGAACATCTCTGTGTCATCCGCCAAACCGGAACTGCTCAGCTCGGTTTTCGGGTTCGTAACAGCCAACATGCGCTCAACACGGGGCATCTGCGGTGCGGGTATAAAGAGTGGGGAGGATGTGCGTAAAGCTAAGGCGCTAGGCGCCGCGGGCGTGCTAGTTGCCTCCGGGTATGTTCTGGCGGATAACCCGAGGAGGGCACTGGAGGATCTAGTTACCGGCTTCGGCTGACGGCTCCACTATACTTGACTCATAGAAGTATTCGCCCACACTCTTCTGTTGGCGATCCAAGAAGCTGTCCTCCTTGTTGGCGCGTGGTCTCCCCGTCTCCGGGTCCCTTCTGAAGGTTATGTTAACACGGCGGAGAAACTCATTTAGCCCATCCTTTAGGGAGGTGGGTGGGTGCACGTTGCCTTGCACCCCTGGTACACCATCCACGACTATTAGGTGGTCTGAGACATAGTCAATCATTGCTAGGTCGTGGTCTATGACGAAGGCCACTTTGTTGCGGTTCTCAACAGTCCTCCTTATGGCCTTGGATACGGCCAGTCTTTCCTCCACGTCGAGGTAGGCGCTTGGCTCATCGAGCAGGTAGATGTCTGCGGGTATGGCTAGGTTGAATGTTACAGCCACGCGCTGAAGCTCTCCGCCGCTTAGCTCCTTGACACTCTTCTGCGATAGCTTTTTGATTCTGAGTGGTTCGTATACATCGGTTACGAATACCTCATCCTCTAGGGCTTCCTTCCTGAGGTTGAACAACTCTTCCACTGTTCCCTCAAAGTTGGGTCTGAGCGTCTGCGGCTTGTAGCTCACGGTTAGCTTTCGACCCTTGTAGTACTCTTTGTTTAGAACAGAGTGTATCTGCTTTATGAAAGTGGTTTTACCAACCCCGTTTTCACCCAATATACCCACCACTTTACCATTATACGCCACACCCGGTTGAATGGTTAGCTTGAAACCGTTATCATAGGACACTGACATTGCTCCCCATGAAAACGCTTCTTCGCTTTGGATGAAGGCCTTGGCGGCGTGCTTGTAGAACACTATTTGATCCGCTCGCAGCCTCATGTTTATGTCGGGTAGGTAGCCAAGGAGCATATAGTTTATCCCATTCCTCACCCCATAATAGTTAGAAACATATCCGTACGCTCCCGGCTCACCGTACACAATGGCTATATAGTCAGCCAAATAGTCGAGCACCACCAAGTCGTGCTCCACTACCAACACGTATTTCCCGAGGGAAGCGAGCCTCCTCACAGCTTTACCCATGATGAGCCTGTCCTTTACGTCTAGGAAGCTTGCTGGCTCATCAAAGAAATAGGCGTCGGCTTCGCTCTCAATGGTTTTTAAGGTCACCACCTTCTGTAATTCGCCTCCGCTGAGCTCATCGAGCCTCCTAGAGAGAACACTACTCAATGAGAACTCATCTATAAGGGGTGAGCCGAGCTTCCCATCCAAGTACTCTTTGACTGTCTGCTGGGTCCTTAGCTGATCCAAGTATTGTGGTTTAACCGCAACCCTTAGATTGCCCGAGTAGAGCCCGGAGAAGTATCTTTGAAGCTCCTTGCCCCTAAAGAAGTCCACCACACTCTTTGTAGCGTTGTTATCTGAGCCCAGATTAGGAATCAACTCACCTGAAAGAATCTTTAGGGCAGTGGTTTTACCCGCGCCGTTTTTACCTATTATACCAAGCACGCTGCCCTTTTTGGGGGTGGGTAACCAGAAGAGCACGAAGCCGCTTGTGGGATACTTGTGTACAACTGTGGTTGACCACTCATCGGGTAGGTTGAGAACTGATATGGCTGAGAATGGGCATTTGTTCACACAGATTCCGCAGCCAATACACAGGTTCTCATCGATCTTGGCTTTACCTGTGGTCTTATCTATCACAATCGTTTCTGGCTTCGTTCTTTCAACGGGGCAGACGCGTATGCAGAGGTTGTCGCATTTCTCAGGCCTGCATTGCTCAGTCTCTACAGCGGCTATTCTCATCGCCACCACCTATACCCTAAAAATTAGCCACTTACTCTTCCTGTTCTTCTTCTTCCTGCTCTGTGGGTTCGAATGATTCGAGGAACGCCTCTTTTATCTCTTTCTCCTTCTCGGGATTGACGGGCTCAGTTTCAACTGCCACCTCGACGAACTTTTTAGGGGGGATCAGTTTCTCCCGTGTTTGCTTGGTCTTAAAAGGCTTCGTGGTACCACATTTAGCGCAGAAGAGAATCCTCTTGTTTTTAACTTTTTTGGGTATCATTACCCCTCCACATTTAGGACAATACTCCAATATAATTACACACTCTTTTTATTATATTGCGTAATTATTAAATAAAAATCCTACTCGAAGTCTTCTGCTTCTTCTGAGATTTCTTCATATTCCCCCTCCTGGGATTCCTCGAAGTCCTCATCCAAGAATTCTTCATCGAAGTCGTCTTCAAAGTCTTCTTCGTCGAAGTCCTCATCGAAATCTTCATCGAGCTCTTCGTCGGTCTCTTTTTTACTTTTCATACCTATCATCCACATTTTTGGGTATCGTGCCCAACCTCTATATAAATCCTTCCAAATATAATATAACACTTGCCACGCTTCAGTAGAGTGGCACACACTTATTTCACACCTTATTAATTTTTCACTAGCATATGGGGGAACACACACTACTTGTTTTTACAAGGATGAACAGAGAGGCCAACGCTTACTACGAGTTCCTGGATGCAACCCAAACTCTGCAACTACAGGTCGCTCAAACCATTAAGACGTATTCACCCGGCATACTCATACTAAGAGTCGTGTTCGAAGGGGATCTAACGACAGCCCTGAGGGAGGCCTTCCGAAAACACATCTGGCTGCTCAGGTCCTTGTTAAAGGTGACCAAAGCGGATAGAGTAGTAGATGTTGACGATGAAGAAAGCATCAGCGGATTGTCGGCGTGGATCAATACATGGCTAAACGGTGATAAGTATCGGATAACTGTGCACAGAGTGAAGAATCAAGAGACAAAAGCGCGACTCATCCATCTAATCACCTCAAGCATAGCTGCCCCCGTTGACCTTGAAGCATACGAGCGTGAAGTGATTGTGTACCTTGTTGACTCTAAGCTTTACTTAACGCTTGGCTCAGAAAATGAAATCTCAATTCAAAAACTAGAGAGCTACGATGACTTTGATAAGAGCTTCAGCTGAATCTCGGCTAGCTTAGCGCGCAAACCCTTAGTTGGTGGCCAGTGTAGAGGTGGGTCCATGGGGTCAACCGTTTGAACGGAGGTTTGTGTATTAACTTCTTCGATTGGGCTTAATTCAAACTCAAACAGGTAGTGTCTAAATTCAGAGGTATGGTTCTCTGGTGTGCAAATTGTGTACGGGAGTAGCCGGTTGAGTTGGGTTTCACCGGTGAGACACACTAGGAATTCGTACGCAAATTTTTTAGATATGTTCTCACCTGTGGACCACCTTAAACATGCGTGGTAGAACGCTGAGTAGATAAGGAGGGTGTCCAGCTCAGCTTGACTGTGGTACAACACCTTTTCAAAGGTTGAACCGCTTAGGGTAGACCCGATGCCTGGCTGGGTGGGGTGCTCACTGCGTTCTTGGAGAACGTGAAAGCTAAATCTTTTTGAGCCTATTTTTATCTCCGTAGAGCTCACCCACCATGGGCCTAATTATCGTGTATAGCTCTGGGTCTAAGCCGATTTCGTTGAGCGCCTGATCGTAGTTGGACGACCCCTGATTCAGACGTATACCCACGGTTTCAATAATTTCCCAAGGGAAGACAACCCACTCTGTGACCTCTCTAAAATAATAGTCTGGCCAAAAATTGGTCCATGGTTTAACATATATTGTGGTAGTTCTACAGATGGCGCCCACCTCTGTCAGCCGATTCTTGATGTAGAGTAGGCTTGAACCAGTGTCTGCCACGTCGTCCACGAGCAATATTTTCCTTTCGGTAGCCGCTAGGCGATATTCATCCAAGCTCTTTACCGCCTTTTTTGTAAGGCCCTGATATGAGGATACTTGCATGGAAATCAGCCTCTTAACTCCGAGAAAATCGCTGAGTATACGCGCGGGTATCCAACCGCCACGGGCTATTCCCACTATTGCATCGAATTCTTCACCACTGCTCTTTATCTTCGAGGCCACATCCACTAAGCCCTGATAGATAAGGTTCCAGTTCGGCGCTAGAAAGCGCACCAAATCATCCACCATGCACTACTGGTATAAGGGTGAGCTCGTCGCCATCTTTGAGCTCCGCATCAAGCCCCCCGATGAGATTCGCATCCACTCCGTTGACTAAAACGATCACTTGATTGGAGATCCTACCATTTCTAACAATCCTCTCTAGAACACTTTGATTGAACACGGTTCGCAACACCTTAATAAGCGTAGCTCGGTCATCCAGCTCCACCACTTCTTGGTTTGCGCCGTTCTGTCGGAGCCATCCCAGGGTCTTGGTCTTTACCCTCAATACGAACACCTGGCGGGTCAGCTTGGCGCATGCTCTTCACTGACATCTGTGCAGGTCAGCATGACATCACACCCGCCCAATCTAGACCTCGACGGGGGTCTCCTTCTCTCTCTCCTTCCGTCTGACAAGACGTGTGACGTACCCCGCTACCTTGTTCAGTGTTTTATCCGAGTCAGCCTGTATTAGCTGGCTCACAATCTTCTTGTTTGCCGCGAAATCTTTCGAGAAGAGCTCGGGGTAGCTGTCCACGAGCTGGAGCGCGGTTCTCTTAATCATGCGAGTTTTTATATTACCCATATTCTGACATTCCACCAACACGTATCCTATATTTATACTCAACTTTGCATAGTGGTGGTGCCCAGACAACGAGCCTCCACACTTGTCCACCATTTTCATCACCAACCAGTCCAAACACCATTGCATAGATGATTGGTGTGGTCTTCTACCCAAGCCTCCAAAGTTGTTGAAGAGTTCCGAGCGTGTTCTTTTTCTGGATGCTAGAGCGTGTTTTTAACATCCCTTCATAGACGTAAACTTAAAAAGTCTTACTTAGGTTAGGACTTATGGTGTCGAATATGTCTGCCGTACCCACCCTAGGTGGTACTCCAGTTTTAGTGCTTAAAGAGGGTTCCCAGCGTTCGAAGGGACGTGAGGCTTTGCATTCGAACATAGCTGCGGCGGTGGCGGTCTCTGAGGTTATTAAGACAACTCTTGGTCCCAAGGGTTTGGATAAGATGCTGGTGGACTCGCTGGGTGAGGTCACTGTTACAAACGATGGGGCTACGATATTAAAGAATATGGATGTGCAGCACCCGGCCGCCAAGCTTCTTGTGCAGATATCCAAGACCCAGGACGATGAGGTGGGTGACGGTACAAAGTCCACTGTGGTGCTTGCCGGCGAGCTGCTGAGGAGAGCTGAGGAGCTGATTGATAAAAAGATTCACCCCACGGTGATAGTGTCCGGCTACAGGAAAGCCGAGGAGACCGCTTTGAATGTGATAAACCAGTTAGCAAAGCCGATCAGCCTAGATGACAAGGAGACGCTAAAGAAGATCGCTATAACTTCGATGAACAGCAAGTCTGTGTCCGACGCGAAGGATCACCTTGCCAACATAGCTGTGGATGCCGTTCTCCATATAGTTGAGAAGAGGGGAGAAAGGAACTATGCAGATGTGGATCTCATCCAAATCATTAAGAAGCAGGGAGGAGGAGCTAAAGACACTCAGCTAGTGATGGGGGTAGTAGTCGACAAGGAGGTTGTGCACGCGGGTATGCCCAAGCGTGTTGAGAAAGCCAAGATCGCGCTGCTAGACTCGCCGCTTGAGATCGAGAAAACAGAGATCGACGCTGAGATAAGGATAACCAACCCCGATCAGATGAAGGCGTTTATTGACCAGGAGACGAATATTTTGAGGGATATGGTTGAGAAGTTGGCGTCTGTTGGTGCGAATGTTGTGATTTGCCAGAAGGGTATTGATGATGTTGCGCAGCACTTCTTGGCTAAGCACAAGATTTTGGCTGTGAGGCGTGTTAAGCAGAGTGATATGGAGAAGCTTAGCAGGGCTACTGGTGCCAGGATTGTGACCACCATCGAGGACCTAACAGCCGAGGACTTGGGGTACGCTGAGTTGGTGGAGGAGAGGCGTGTTGCCAACGAGAAGATGCTCTTCGTCGAGGGCTGCAAGAACCCCAGATCAGTTAGCGTGCTCATTAGAGCTGGGCTAGAGAGGAGCGCAGATGAAATCGAGCGGTCACTCCACGATGCCCTGAAGGCGGTTGCTACAGCTGTGATGGATGCCAGAATACTTCCAGGCGCGGGTGCAACCCATGTGGAGATAGCGAAAGCTGTGCGTGAATACGCCGCTAAGGTTGGTGGCCGAGAGCAGCTTGCAGTTGAGTCATTCGCTGACGCGATAGAGATTATCCCGAAGGCGCTCGCGGAGAACGCTGGCTTGGACCCGATCAACGTGATAACGGAGCTTAGAGCCGTACATTCAAAGAACGGCAAATACTTCGGGGTCGACCTAACAACGGGTAAACCCATCGACGCTTTGGCTAATGGGATAATCGAACCAGCAACCCTGAGCATACAGGCTGTGAGGTCAGCGGTTGAAGCTGCAAGCGCAATAATAAGGATAGATGATATGGTGGCTGCGGCGAAGTCTACTTCGGCGGGTAAGGGTAAAAGCGAGAGTAAGAGCGAGAGCAGCGAAGAGAGCAAGGATTAAACCACCCTTTTTTATATTCCGTTTAATCTGCTTTGAATTGGTTAGCTTTTGTGGGTTTGGGTTTATGTGGAAGCTGTTTGAGTCTTAGGGCGCTTGACACACTTAAGGCTTCTGACTACATCTATTTTGATACTTATACTTCATATATACCTGGGTTTGGTTCGGAGGAGCTCTCCAAGCTTGTCGGCAAGGCTGTCGCACCACTAAGCCGTGAAGACGTGGAGGATAAGGGTGGCAGGGAGCTAATAGAGAGAGCGTTAAAATCAAAGGTGTCCTTCGCCACACTCGGCGACCCATTCATAGCCACCACGCATGTATATATTAGGAATATAGCTATGGGTAGAGGTATTCCTACACTGTATGTTCCAGGTGTATCTATTCACTCGGCTGCGTTCTCACTTGCGGGTTTACAGATATACAAGAGCGGCCCAACAGCTACCATCGTTGAGCCATCCAAAATTTACAGGCCGAGGGCGGCCTTTGAGAAAGTGGTGGGCAACCTTAAGAGGGGGCTACACACACTGTTATTACTTGATATAGATGTTGTGAAGGGTAGGTTTATGTTGTTTTCGAGAGGAGCACAGGTGTTAGCGGAGGGTTTAATTGAATATGGTGTTAGCCCCAAGAGGCTTTTGGGTGTTGGGTTGAGTTTTGTTGGCTCTGAGGGGCAGAGCGCTGTGGCATCTACGCTTCTTAGGCTAGGTGAAATTCACGCCACAGCTTTCCCTCAGAGTCTGATTGTCCCCGGCAGGCTTGACGCAGTTGAGGCAGAAGCGCTTATGTTTCTGGGCGTGAATCAGGAGCAGTTGGCCGCTCATGCAAGACTCGTTGAAGAACTTGGCCGCTAAGTATATATCGAACGTAGAAGGGGCGCTAAAGAGTGTTGCCCATGGTACCCGTATCTACGCTGCAGTAAACAACTACCTAGCGGACGCAAAACACTACTATGCGAGAGGGGACTATACGGTTTCCATCGTGTGTGCAACATACGCTGAAGGGCTTCTTGACGGTCACTTTCTACTTGAGGGGCGCGAAAAGGCTTGGGGGTGGTCGGCTAAAAAGGTTGTGGTTGTTGGAACGTTCGACCTAATCCATCCGGGACACATCGACTTCCTATGGGAGGCTAAAAAATATGGGAGGGTATACGTCATCCTTGCTAGGGATGTGAACGTGGTTAGGGCTAAGGGTAGACCACCCATAGTCCCCGAAGAGCAGCGTCTGAAGGTTGTTGAGAGCCTTAAACCAGTTGATTACGCCATACTCGGCGATGAAAAGGACTTCCTTAAACCAATTGAAACTATAGGTCCAGATATTATTCTGCTTGGACCAGACGAACAGTACCCAGTGGACAAGCTTAGACGTGAGCTACAAGAAAGAGGCATAAGGGCGGAGGTGATAAAACTCCCACAGAGGTTCACAGATTACCCGCTAAGTAGCACATCACAAATAATTAAAAGGGTACTGGACGTGGCCAAGGTTAATCAAGAATAGGCTCCAGCTCCACAATATCGCCATCCGCTAAACCCAGTTTCTTTCTCAAACTGGTGGGCGCTATGACTTCAACTGTCTCATCACCGTATCGAGAAATTTGCGGGAAAACAGCCACACACTCTTGGTTTTGACCATTATAGTGTACCCTAGCTTTATAGCTCAACACAAGGCCATATGTTCGCCCACCCGTCCTAAAACCGTTCACAATTTTAGTAGGGAAGGGCTTAAAGAGGTCTAGGACGCTCTGTTTTGCTCTGAGGTTCAGTGTTCCCGGGTATGGTTTAAAGTCGTATATTTGCTCAAACTGTTTTCTATAGCCTCTTAGTTCTAAGAAGAATCTACCCTCACCTACACCCGAGAAAACTTTCGCATCTATACGCTTCGACTCTGGCCTTTTACTGAATGTGCTTAGGAATCCAGACAGCTGGTTTTTAGCCTTGTCGCTGAGCATATACTCGAATCCAAATACACTCTGCCTTTTGTTGACGAAACCAGCCTCCGCCGCCTTTATGAGCCTCCGCGCAGCTGCCTGCTGAGAAATGCCTAATAGACTACCCAATGATGAGCCGGAAAGCCTCACATAACCATGCAAGCCACCGAACTCTACGAGCGGCACTAGTACGTCTGCGAAGTCGAACCACCGCTCACCATAGTTCCCGAGGAACATTTTGTTTTGCGCCACCAACTAAACTCACCTTGCAAGAATGTGTGCTTGGGTTAAAATTAATCTGGTGTCCTCCAAAAGTTTTCTATCGATGTCGATTTTATGCCTTAAACCCTTGACGAGTTTCTTTGGGTACTCAAACCTCCAGATGTATTCGTAGGTCTCAACCATTTGTTCGAATGTTTTTGATGCTAGTTCCAGTTTGCCCATTCTTATTAGATCTAGGCACCTTCTTCTAAGTTCACCCACCAAGTCAGCTAGGCCCAGAATATACTCATCCGGTTCAACTTTGAATGAGGTGTACGGTGGAACCCTTCCTTCGGTCAGGAAAAAGTAGTAACACACAGCCTCAACGTACTCCATGTTTGCATCTCTCACTACTGGTAGACGAAGCAAAATAGGATGCTCAGTGCACAACTTTGTAATTAGACCAACCCTCTTCTTGACGCTTGAAAGGAGCCGGTCCGCTTCTTCTATCCTGCCCCTATGTAGCAGTGAAATGGCTGTTCCACACTCTTCTATAGTTTTACCCCCAACAAGCTTCACCTTCTCCTTTAAATCAAGCTCCTCCATAAATCTACTCAGAAGTGGGTCCTCGGAATTTGGCTTTGATGGCACGATGGCTACGCCTGTAAACCTCTAAAGATCTGTGACTCTTCACGCATAGAGGCAGAATCAATTATGAGGATGTCTACACCATCACCGGAACCAATGTCCCGTGAAACAGCACCCATAATTGCCTTTCTAGCAAGCCTAACGCCATCCTCTATGCTCATATCCTTGTTGAACGCTGATTCGAGGATTCCTATCGCAATAGGCGCACCACTCCCTATTGCGGTAAAGTCCTCCTCTATGACTGAGCCGAGCACGTCCAAACTAAAGAGGTGAAAGCCTTCAGAGTCTCTGCCGGCTATAAGGGTTTGTGTCAAGAATGGGGCGAACCTGCTTTCAAATAATATATTACCTAAGAGCTTCGCCGCCGAACGGACCAGCATCTCTGTATGGTTCTCGAGCTCGTAGAGCTGTATCAATGAGCGGAGCCTCTTCGCAAGGGTTTGCATATCACCTACAAGTCCGGTGAAAGCTATACCTATTCTTTCGTTTAAAACATAAACTTTTTTTGCTGATTTAGAGAGTATAGTATAACCATAAGCAACCCTTTTTTCCGATGCTAAAACCACGCCGTCCTTTACCCTGACTCCTAGGGTTACCCCACCTATTACTAGCTCTGTATTGGATGCCATGCTTTAAGCAAACATGCGTAGCGTTAATTTTAACCTAACTTTTCGATGCCCGTTTATATCTCAAAGAGGAGTATGGTTAACTCTTTTTGCCTCATCCAGTGCTTAGGGCGAATGATTCCAGCTTAGCCTTTTATCAAATAGTTTTTTTAAGAGGTCGGTTCTCGTACGGTAGAGTTTTACTGGATACTCGAAACCGGAGACCTCAGCGTATTCACCCACACCAAGGTCAAGCCATTTCACACCGTCGACTATAAGGGCAATGGGCTCCGTGTCGACATTGACTATATTTACACTCTTTCTCCTATCTATCACCACGGGTCTAAGGGCTATGTTAATGGGCGACATAGGTGTTACGATATTAACGTCACTATCGGGGTCAACTATTGGTCCTCCAGCTGAAAGGGAGTACGCGGTTGAACCCAAGGCTGTAGATAGTAGTAGACCGTCCATCCTTCCCTTATATACGAAAACATCGGGGACATCGATTTTAAGCGTAACCATTCTAGCTTGTAGATGGGGGGCAAAGTAGACTTCATTCATTATTGGGGGGCTCGTGAACCGCTTCCCCTCCTTTACAACGCTTATGACCATTCTGTTAATCGTATAAAAAGAGTAGCTGCCATCTAAAACTTTGTTTAGAGCCTCATCAACTTGAGGTGGCTCAACTTCTGCTAAGAAACCGAGGTGGCCATAGTTGACGCCAACGATTAGAGGTGTAGATGATACGAATACGCGAGCGGTCTTAAGGATGGTGCCATCCCCGCCAAACGTGAATATCGTATCACACGAAGAAAGCTCAGTCGCATCAGAGTTTGCTAGGGGTATTAGCTTATGGTTATCAACCCCCCTCCTACTTAGCTTTTCTACGAACAGTAAAGCCGCCCTCTGCGCTTCTTCGGAAGACTTGGAGACTACCCCTACTCTGACCACAGTCTTAGTGAACAAAGCAAACGTATTAGTCTGACTGTGTTTATATGCCTGTCAAAACAATGGGGAATAACTAAATTAACCCCCTTATGCGAATTAGTGTGAACAGTGTATGAGCAAACCAGTTGAAATCGGCGAGCTTAAAGAGGGTGGCTTCTGTATTATAGATAATGAGCCATGCAGGATTGTGAGCGTCGAAAAGAGTAAGCCAGGAAAGCACGGGAGCGCGAAAGCGAGGATCGTAGCCATAGGTGTTTTCGACGATGTTAAACGCAGTATTGTCAGCCCAGTTGACGCGAGAATAGATGTCCCGATAATAGAGAAGAGGACAGGCCAAATAATTGCGGCTTTAGGTAATAACACTTATCAGCTCATGGACCTTGAAAACTTTGAAACTTTTGAGTCGAAGGTTGACGAAGAGTTGGTCAACCAGCTAGCCGTGGGCGACCAAGTTGAGTATTGGGTAATACTTAATAGAAGGAAAATCATGCGTAAAAAATGAATTAGATGGACCTCCAATGATCGTGCCAGGCTTGCCGGACTTTTGCGGTGGATTATGAGGGGAGAGGGGGTCCACTATTTCGTTCTTGGGAGGTATAGGCGATTCTCTTAGAAAACTGATGGATAAGATACTAAGACAGCCTAATTTAGACGAAAAGATCATTGCCCAACTTGTTAATGAATTCGAAAAGGCGCTAATATTAGCAGACGTGAACATCGAACTGGTTCAGCGTATAGGAGAGAAAATAAAGCAAAGGATATCCACTGAGGAGCCACCTTCAGGGGTAACGAAAAGAGACTTCATGGTCAAACTGATATACGATGAACTCATCGAGCTACTGGGCGGGGAGAAAACACACCTAGTGTGGCCCAATAAGAACAAACCTTACGTGATCTTACTGGTTGGGTTGCAAGGCTCTGGGAAGACAACTAGTGCTGCTAAAATAGCCAAGTTCTATGCCAAGAGGTCGTACAGGGTTGGTTTGGTGGCTGCTGATACTTATAGGCCTGGTGCGCAACAACAGCTCGCTCAACTCGGCGACAAGATAGGTGTGCCGGTTTACGTTTCAGGTGGTGACGCGATAACAATCGCTAAGAACGGTGTGTCAGAGTTTAAGCAGAAGGGGGTTAACCTAGTGATAGTGGACACGGCTGGCAGACACAAGGAGGAGAAGGAGCTGCTAGATGAAATGCGTGAGATCGCTAAGGCTGTTAACCCCGACGCTGTCTACTTGGTGTTGGATGCTACCATTGGTCAGCTGGCCGGCCCACAGGCAGCGGCATTTAGCAGGGCTGTTCCCGTGGGCTACATAGTGGTCACCAAGCTAGATGGCTCGGCGCGTGGAGGTGGCGCTCTATCAGCTGTGGCTTCAACTGGGGGTAAAATAATCTTTATAGGCACTGGTGAAGGGCTGGATGACTTCGAAGTGTTTGACCCACCATCATTCATAAGTAGGCTTTTGGGGTTGGGTGACGTAAAGGCGTTGGCTGAGAGGGTTGCCGAGGCTCAGCTGAATGAAAAGCAGTTCGAAGAAATAATCACAGGCGGCAAATTCACGCTCGCGGATTTCGAGTTCTACTTAGATTCTATTTCCAAAATGGGTTCGCTTTCAAAGCTTATGACGATGATACCCGGCCTAAGCACTGTACCATCTGAACTCATGAAGAATGCTGAGCAAGACCTGAAAAAATGGAAGGTGATCCTTAACTCATTTACCAAACAAGAGAAGCTCTACCCCCAAGTGCTTAACTCTTCGAGGATCAAGAGGATAGCCCTTGGTTCCGGCACGAGCCAAGAAGACGTCAGGGCACTAATCAAAAGATACGAGCAAATGAGGAACCAAATGAAACTCTTAAAGCGTAATAGGGCCCTCCTAAAGAAACTCGCGGGTTATAAACTATAGTTTATAGGCACCAAAGATGAACCGCGTAGCGGACTTTACCGAACAGGAGCTAAAGGAATACGCCCAAAGTCTCAACCTTTGCAACGAGTGTACTAGAACGCTTGCCGAAATCAGCGGCCTCAACGAGGTCACCTATCAGAGGAGGAGTGATACTCTCTGTATGGTGTGTTCGGATGTTAGAGGGAGATACGCACAGTTTTTTGAGCAAGTCTCTAAGGAGCTTAACAGTGTGGTCGACGATTGGCATAGCTTTAGGATCGATGTGTTAATTAGGTCACCACCCAATCTAGATGAAAAGAGGAGGGCGCTTTTTCAGACCCTCAAAGAGGGTTTTAAAAGAGAATTTAAAAGAGAAGTTGGTTCAATGATTGAGCGTAGCGGTAAGGTTTTCGACCCCGTGAACCCCGACTTACTCATTAACTTTGAGCGCGGTCAGTTGACTATTAAGCGTCCAGCTCAATATTTAGAGGGTAGGTATCTTAAACTTTTTAGGAACATCTCACAGGCCAAGTGGGTTTGTAACAACTGTTACGGTAATGGGTGCGCTGAGTGTAACTATAAGGGACGACACTTTATAGCTTCAGTTGAAGAATTTATCACCATACCAATATGCTTGTTATACAATGCTGAGCGCGTTGTTTTCCACGCGGGAGGCAGGGAGGACGTAGACGTGCTCGTGGTTGGAAAAGGTAGGCCGTTCGTCGTAGAGGTCGTTAACCCTGCTCGGAGAATCTCCGACCTAAAAGCAATCGAGAAGGCCGTCAACGAATATTCAAACGACATTGTGCAAATCACGCTAATCGGGTTTACTGATTCTCGAAGAATAGAGGAATTAAAGAAGCTTGCTGAGGTGAGCACTAAGGAGTATCGCGGGATCATAAAGTTTTTTGAGCGAGTAGATCTAAATAAACTCGTGGATGCATCTAAAGAGTTAAGCGGTATAACACTCGAGCAACAGACGCCTTGGCGGGTTAAAAAGCGTAGGGCGGATAAGGTGCGACATAAGAAGGTGTACTCATTTAAGGTTGAGTATGTTGACGATTATACAGCGCTCTTCACAATTGTTTGTCAGGGAGGAACATACGTAAAAGAATTTATAAGCGGCGACGACGGTAGAACTAAACCGAGTGTGTCTCAAATATTGGGGATAAGATGTAAATGTATCGCCCTTGATTTAGTGGGAGTGGATATGGGAAATGACGAGAAACAAGGGTTATAGAAACAAATCTAGGTCGCTGCTCACAAAGGCGCCTAGGGAGAGTGGTTTGCCGCCGCCGAGCGCTTTCATTAAAGAATTCGAAGTAGGCAGCAAAGTGGTTATAGATATTGAACCTAGCGTGCAGAAGGGTATGCCGCACAGGAGATATCAAGGTAAAATAGGGACAATAGTTGAGAAGAGGGGTAGGGCCTATGTAGTTAAAGTACCCATGGAGCCAGAGGGCAGAGTTATTGTTGTAAGACCTGTACACATCAAACCTTTTGGTTAGGCTGATGCTCAATGGCGAGGAAAGTGATAAGCCAAGTACCAATTACTGCTTCAGAAGTGAAAGAGCTTTTGGAGAAAACGGATGAGAAGGCTAAGGAAAGTCAGAATGTTCAGTTTTTGATCCAGCTCTTGAACATGACAGTAAAGCTACCCGGCGAGAAGGCGGCTGAATTAAAGCAGAAATTGATGGAGGAGGGATTGCCTGAAAGATTGGCTTTACAGATGGTTGACCTATTACCTCTAACTGAAACTGAGTATATATCGCTTGTTGGCTCAGACCCGACTCTGCTTCCAAAAAAAGAAAAGATTTTGAATATAATCAAAGAATATATACAAGGAGTTAACGAGCAACAATGAGTATTGACGCCAAGGAGCAACGCAGGCCACATAGGGATCAATACTTCTATGTGCTTGACTATCTACCAGGTGGGTCGCCTGCCGAAGGCCGTCAACCACATGGAAGAGAACCTGTCGCCCAAGTTATAGGTG
>CADDZQ010000011.1 GCA_902812505.1 archaeon | reverse complement strand
TATCCTAAAACCGACATACTCGTTCTACCAACAAAGGCGGACACTTTCCCAGTCACGATACTTGAGGCAATGAGTTACGGTATACCCATCCTCGCATCCGACTTACCCATAATAAGAGAGCAGCTTGGAGCATCAAGTGATAAGTGCACATTCAGCCGAGGAAGCCAAGTAGAGTTCACCGAAAAGCTAAGAGGTATGCTTGAAAGCGAGAAGGAGAGGAGAATCATCGGTGAAGCTCTAAGGAGAAGGGTGGAAGAGTACTATTCACCAAAGACGGTAAACGCTAAGCTACTAGAAGTGTACAGGCAAGCGATCTGAGAATGGGATACCACATTAGAGTATAAGTTCGCCCTTAGGAGTGTACTTACTTAGCTTGGTTGAGTAGCCCTCTATATTTTGTTTCGAAGGAGCGTAGGAATGTTAACTGCGTTTTTGTAGGCGAAGATTGGGGGTGTCTCTCTCGGAGCAGCCTGAGCGCCTCATCAGAAGTGTACCCAGTGGCTATTAGGTAACACGCCGCAAGCGTCACGGATCTACCCATACCTGCATGGCAGTGGACGAAAACACACTTACCCTCACTAATTCTTCGATTTATCCACTCCACTCCCTTTACACTCTGCTCCTCACTAGGAGGCTCGCCATCTTCAACATCCAAGAAGAGTTTATCAACGTTGTAGTCTTCGACTAGGTTTGCCCCAACACTCACAACACAGTCGATCCCGTTTGATTTAAGCGTCTCAGCCGAAACGTTATCCGTTCCCACGGCTAATCCACGGACAACCCAGTCAAACCTGTTTGCTGAGGAGACGATGCTCAGCAACCTTGAAAACTGTGCTTTCACATCCAACCTAGATCCTTACACTGTGGATTACTATGTCTCCGAGAAAAAAGTCTAACCAAGCACCCTACGCTCAGCATAGGATCAGTAGGCCTTGCGAGGGTTTAGTATGTTTTTGGGGTCAAAAACCCTCTTTATGCTGCGCATAAGGTTTATCGCTTCCCCAGTGTGCTCAAGGTCCACGTAGGGAAGCTTAAGCCACCCAATACCGTGCTCACCTGAAAGTGTGCCCCTTAGGCTCAGCGTTAACCCGAATATCTGTCTAAGCAGAGAGTCGAGCTCAGCCGCGCTCAGCTTTGTGCGGTCGAACTCTAAGTGCAGGTTTCCGTCCCCCGCGTGGCCGAACACAGCGTACTCCAACCCTTTCTCTTCGAGGATCCTGCTTACGCCACTCACCAACTCGGGGAAGGAGCTTACGGGTACAGCAACATCATCCCTGTAGCGGTTTTCCCCATAGAGTTTACCCAATGCGAAAGCTATTCTTCCACGAATATCCCACATGCCATCCACGTTCTCTTCGTAGAGTGGGTCACCCACGAGTTCGAAGCCTGAGAGGGTGTTCAAAAGCTCTTCGAGCCTCGATTCGAACTCTCGTCTACTGCCTTCAACCTCTAAGAATAGCGCCGCCGGAGCCTCAGGTAGCGTATCACCGTAAACAGCGTTGAGCGCCGAAATGCACTTGTCATCAACGAACTCTAAAGCGGATATCCCAAGCCAAGGCCTACGGGACAGCTCTACCACGGCCTTTGTGGCCTGCCGCACACCCCTCACCGGCACTATAACGCCAACCCTAGATTCAGGTAATGGTTCAACTCTGAGCACGACCTTAGTGAAGAGGCCGAGCGTCCCCTCGCTTCCAACAAGCAGGCTTACTAGGTCCAAACCACTGGATGACTTGGTTGTATAGTGGCCCAGCCTAGTTACCTCCCCAGTGCCGAGCACAACCTCTAAGCCCTTAACCCACCTTCTGAATGAGCCATACTTATAACTTCTTGGTCCGGCCGCATTCGTGGATGTGTTACCACCTATCGTGGACATCTCCCAACTTCCCGGATTCGGGGGTAGGAAGAATCCCTTTTGACTCAAATAGTTGTTGAGCTCACGGTTAACCACGCCTGGCTCAACTGTTACAAGATGATTATCAACGTCGAAATCTAGAACTCTCTTCATAGGTGAAAAATCAAGGACAAGTGCACCGTCAAAGGGTACAGACTCGCCGTCAAGACTCGTGCCAGCCCCCCTAGCAACCAATGGTACACCATTATCTCTGGCAAAGTCCACGGCCTCTTTGACCTGACTGGTAGATGTTACACGTATTACGCCACCCGCAACACCCTGCACGCCCGACATGTCACGCGAATAGGCTCTAACAACCTCTTCATCAACAATCAAATTATCCCCGAAACGCGTCCTAAGAATACCAAGCAACTCTTCTTTAACCAAGCAGACCACAACAACCCTTTAGAGACTGAGTATTTAAAACTTGGTTTATACCATAACAGAGCGTCGCTACTAGATAATATCCGGGTCAATTGGTTGTGAGCGTGGTGGCTAAGCGTGGAAAACCTTTACCCAGACACCTATCAGCGGTAATCAGAAACTTGGTGGGCTATCCCCGCCTTAAAAGGCGAGGTTTTGGAAACTTGATAAATATTGGGTCACCTCTTGGCTAAGAGATATGGGTGACATTAGTTCTAACTGGATAAAAGCACGGTTCTAGCATTGCTTATGCTCAAAACCTGTAACTAGCAGTATGACGAGTAATTAGCCCTTTCTTCTGGTCTTGAATTTCTCTATAAGCCCTCTGCCCCTCGGATGCGTTCTTCTCTCACCGAAAATGGAGATCAGAATGTCGTTCATAAATATGAAACCCTTAACCACACCCCCATCTTCGATCGATGCCACCTGTGCGCCCTTCTCATGCATACTGTTTAATACATCGATTAACTTTGTACCCTCTGAGGCCACAACGACTGGCTCACACACTTCTTCAACCGGTGTGTCACCGTAGCCGTTGATGAGGAGTACAGCGGCGTCCCTAATATATAAGGCTCCTATAACACTGCCAGCCGGATAACCACCCTCCTTGGCTTGGGGTCTAATAATTGGGAGACGCCTGTGACCCGAGCGACTGAAGATCTTCATGGCTTCCTCCACACTCGACCCAGCTGTTAGAACCACACTCTTCTCCACGGGAACCATGATATCCTTAGCGGTTGCGTCGTCAAGTTTGAGAAGCCTGTTTATTATAAAGTGTTGTCTGTCACTTATCACTCCCTCCGCTTTCGCTAGCTCTAAAGCGTAGAGCATCCTCTCCTCCGTTGTCATGCTACCACGGGTCCTCGTCCAAGAAAACACGCCCGAAAGTCTTTGGCCTACGGCGTTAAAGAAAGAGGCGGGAACATTCATCACGGCAAGATAGACCCCCATGAACCCAGATAACTTAAGCGCTAAGTCTTCTGGATTATTGGCTGCAAGCGTTTTGGGCCATGCTTCACTGATTATGAACACTATAAGTAGATTCACAACGGAGAAAATTATGGCGCCAGCTGTCCCGCCGTAAACATAGCCAGAATAGGTGGCGATAGAGGTGAACACGATGTTGACCATGTTGTCGCCTATCACGATGGCGTTAAGGGTGTGCGGTAGGTTGTTTGTTAGCTTTAACACCGTTTGAGCGCGCTTGTTACCCCGGGCAGCGTAGAGGCGGATCAACATGACTCTCAGGGAAGAGTAGGAGGTTTCGGCGGCTGAGAAAACAAACGACAACCCTACCAGGACCAAGTAGGCTAACACGAGCAAGGCTATGTTAGCAGCAACAAAACCCAAATTATATGCTCACCAGCCACTTCCCTTACACGGGTGTAAACATGGTTGGTTTCAGTCAGCCCCCTGCTGGTTGAGTCTGAGCTTGGAAGACACGCTCACATCCACCACAACCTCACATATATCCGCCGAATACTCGGCCACCCTGCGCAGGCTCTCCAATCCTAGCCTTAATAGGGACACGCTCTTGGCATCTAGTTTCGAAGCGAACAGTAACTGGGTAACGTTTGCCTCGATATTTAGAATTTGACCAACACCCCTGATTACATCATTGGCACCCTTGGGGTCGAGTGTATAGACAGCATTCATAGACCTTTCGAAAAGTGACTGAGAATTAGTTGCAAGCCTGTTTATCTGCTCTACCACCTTGTCATCGAGCTCTATCCCTTGTAGTTCACGCGCCGAAGATGCTATCTGCGTGGCGTGATCGGCTATTCTCTCAACGCTTCTTACAAGTATTGTGAAGGGCATAAACTCCCTTATATTCTTCATACCAGTATTTTGAATGAGAACAGGGTTCAGCAGCGACCTGTTAAGCTGTCTGAAAATGTAGTAGGCGAACCTGTCAACTTCATCATCCCTGTTAATTACCTCCTCCGCTAACTGGGAGTCAAGTGTTAGGAGAGCTCTAACTGAGTCCTGAAGCATGGCTGTGACAAGCAGGGCCATTCTCCTCAAAGCTTTGCTCAGGGGGAGGTCCACGTCTCCATGTAGACATTGAATAACCACGTATTCGGATGTTTCCTCTACTATTTCAACCCCTATGAGCTTCTCCCTGATCTGGGACTTAAGCCTATGCCGGAAATCGCCTATCTCACACTTTATCTTTATCGAATCATAACCAGCGATATAGTTGGCGATGAACTCCCTTAACGCTTCCTCCCCGTCAGCACAGTTAGCAGCGTTGACAAGCCCCTCGGCCAACTCACTCTCTTTTCCCCCCACTAACACTAGTAGTGAAAGGTCGCTCTGGGGTACAATGTAGAGCTCCTGCTTAGGTTTTAAGCCAACAGCCTTAACCCACTCAGCCGGCAGTGAAACCACAAATGTGGAGCCACCTGTGAGTTGCGCTCTCCTAGTAAACTTATCCACTAACCCACTAGAAACTGTTTCTGAAACAGGGTACACCAAACTCAATCTATTAAGTATACCCGAGCTAACTATATAAGATTTTATATTACTATATTGTTCTATATAACTAGAAGGGTGTTGCAGAAAACCTCGCCACTATAGAGGAGATCTCATCGACGTACTTCTTGAATATTGCCAATATATCCTTGGAGGTGATTACTCCCACAACAGTGTCCTTATCCATTACGATGAGGCGTCTAATACCCTTACTCACCATCAACTCAACTACTTCCTCGGTCGGCGTTTCCTTATCGCATCCAACTAGTGGAGCCGACGCTAGCTCACGTATCCTTATACCCTTAGGGTCAGCCTCCCTGGCCACCACCTTTCCGAGGAAATCCCACTCTGTAACTATCCCCACTGGTTTTCCACCCTCGGAAACAATAGCATACCCCTTATGGGCTTCGGCCATACGTTTAGCCGCCTCTAAAGCCGTTATGTCACCATCTACTATAAGTAAATCAGTGTGCATTACCTCTCTTGCTTTGAGAACCATCAATTTATGGTACTCTTTATGAAATTAAAATTTACGGTCTAAAACGGTACCCCAGATTAGGGGGTGACAACCAACATGGATTTGCTCTGTCGACAAAAATCGGGTGGTGAATACTTTTTCCATACACTATGAATAGCTCGGGTTTTAGGGTAAGCTTTAATCTGCGTGCACATTCACATTGAATTGATGTTGGATATTAGGCTGATAAGAAAGGACCCAGAGGGCGTGCGTCGGAACATAATGAAGCGGCATAGGGAAGCCTACCTTCAATATTTCGAAAGGCTTCTAAGCGTCGATACCGAGCTGAGAAAGAAGATGAGTGAATTAGAGGCGAAGAGAGCCGAACACAACAAAATCACAAGGCTCATAGCCCAACAATTAAAACAGGGGCCACCGCAGGCAAGTGAAACGCAGAATATGGCCGCCAAATTATCCAGCGATATAGGTGAAATGGAGAAGGTGGTTGAGGCTCTCAGGGTTGAAAGAGACCGGCTTCTCAAGCTAGTACCAAACCTGCTCGACGACACAACCCCCGACGGCCTTGATGAAACCGCGAACGTGGTGGTCAGATCGGTTGGTGATAAGCCAGTGTTCGACTTTGAGCCAAAGAGCCACGTTGACCTAATAACGCAACTCGATCTGGCTGATCTGGATAGAGCCGCTAAGATAGCTGGGTCAAGATTCTATTTCCTCAAGGGGGACCTAGTACTACTTGACCTCGCGATACTAAGGTTCGCTCTGGATAGACTTGTGGAGAAGGGCTTCACCCCCGTTTTCCCACCTGAAATGATGCGTAGAGAAGCCTATGAGGGTGTGACGCCTCTTCAAGACTTTGAGGACACGATGTATAAAATCGAAGGAGAGGACCTATACCTCATAGCCACATCCGAACACCCACTAGTCGCCATGCATATGGATGAGACGTTTGAACCAGAGGAACTTCCACTCAAGTATGCGGGCATAAGCGTCAACTTCCGCAAGGAAGCCGGCGCGCATGGTAAGGACACTAAGGGTATATTCAGGGTGCACAACTTTAACAAAGTCGAACAAGTGGTCTTCTGCAGACCCGAAGACTCACCCAAACACCTTGAAGAGCTACTAAGTAACGCCGAGGAGATCTTCAGGGCACTCGAAGTGCCCTACAGGGTGGTGGAGATATGCTCGGGTGACATAAGCCCCAAAAACGCAAAACAATACGACGTAGAGGCGTGGATGCCAGCGCAGCTAACATACAGGGAGGTTGTGTCCACGAGTAACTGCACAAGCTATCAGGCGGTTAGCCTCAACATCAAGTACAGGCTAAGGCACGGCTCAGCTGAAAAGGATTACGTACACACCCTTAACAGCACGGCGGTGGCCACACCGCGCGCACTGGTAGCAATCCTCGAAAACCACCAGCAAAGGGATGGAGTGGTAAAGATACCTAGGGCGCTTACACCATATATGAATGGGAGAACAGAAATAGCGCCAAAGGCTAAACCTACTTGACCAAGAGAATCGTCTTCTCCATATAGTCTTCGACCATTTTTAGCTCATGCCTAGCAGGTTTACCACCGCCGTCAAGTAGCAAATTATAGTCGCTGTCTACTTTGAAGTTCTTCTCAGGTCCTACGCACTCGTGTGGGATACTCATGCCAGGCTTAGCCCTAACGAGGTCCCAGTTAAATGGGGGTTTGTTATCATAGCATGCTAGTATCATCCACTTCTCGTCGTCCTCTAAGATGTTAAAGCCAACTGTACTCGGTGGTCGAGTATCCCCCACCCTCCTCGGGTTGGCGTCTACCGAGCCGCAGTTCAAACACCTCCACAGGTCTATTGTTCCCACAACATGGCCTGGCACAGCTAGGCCCACTACCCCGTAATACTTGAATCTGTGATTACACGAATGCTTTGATAAGGCGTCCGCCATAATCATACCTCTCTACGCACACAAATAAGCCTTAAACGAGAGTGTATACGGATCCCTCATTGACTGTATGTAACAGTGATGTTATAGGTCCAGGGATTACTCAACACAATGTACACCTCACCCGTGAGGGGGTATGTGACACTCATTTTACTCACAGACAACTCAGTGTACTGGTACACGCTTTGAAATGTGCCAGGCTTATTAACCAAGATGAATACATTGATGGGCGCACTACTGTTCATCGTGAAGCCTGAGCCAGACGTGTAGAAGAGCTCCACTGATGTCTGGTTGGGTACAACAATGGTACCAGCCGGAGGGTACCCAACAGTGCTCGCGGCTGGCTGTATCACCTGTCTGTTGACGGCGTAACCCGCCAAACCTAAACCAATCACGATTATAAGAGCCGTGAATAAGAGTGTGGCCTTACTTGCCTGACCCCTACTATCCATGGGTACCCTCATCTAACAAGAATATATAAGTTAAACGAAGAGACCTAAGCCAAGACAAAAATCCTATATTCCGCCAAAAAACATCCGCTTAGGGGTAGGATAAGTGGATAGAGAATTCGTTATCACGGCTATAGTGCTCACAGCTGTCGGAATATTCTTCGCGCTCCTTGGCACAGGCTACCACATAAGTGGCCATGGATTGGACTACAATATTGTTTTCTCCTTCGAACCGTTCTGGACCCACCCCAATATTAGCGGGGCAACGGTGGCCCCAATCTACTATGTCAACTTCGTAGGTGTAGCACAGCTAATAGCCGCCGCAGTCCTCTACTATAAAGGCTTAACCGCCAAAGAAACTGAGAACGAAAACACAAAAAAGGTAGCCTAACTTAGGGCGGACACAACACTTTCCGCGAACACATTCTCAGGGAGCGCACCTTCGAACTCCGTTGACTCGTTGATGACCACTTTGGGGACAGCCATAACATTGTACTGTTGAGCCAGTTCAGGAAACTCTAAAGCCTCAATCATATCCGCCCTAATGTTGGGGTTCTCGAGCGCGAACTGGTGCGCAGTCCGCACAGCCCTAGGGCAATACGGGCAAGTCGGGGTGACGAAGACCTTTATATGGACTGG
The DNA here is from genome assembly GCA_902812505.1 of archaeon. GTDB lineage: Archaea > Thermoproteota > Thermoprotei_A > Marsarchaeales > Marsarchaeaceae > ECH-B-1. The sequence goes on along the minus strand of CADDZQ010000011.1, from coordinate 25,062 downwards.
GTCATCGATCCCCCTTATCTGAGCCCTTACCTCGTCAGGTAAACGAGTAGTATTCTTTGACACATCGACAATATCATCTAATAGGCTTCTGAACTCATAGCCAGAGGGTATACCGAAATAGTAAAGCTTCGCACCATTACTAGCTACGATGACTGTGGCGGGAACCTTGTCTACACCCATTGATTCAGCAAGCTGCTTTTCACTGTTATAGTCGTGCTCCTCTAGTTTAATCTTGGGAGATAAGGAGGCGAGTTCCTTGAGGATTTCAACCGTTGGCTGACAGTACTCGCAGTTATCATTAGATGTAAAGACAACTATCCTCACATCATCCTTCAATTCTTTTTCGAACAGTTCACGAATAAATTGCTTATCACTTTCGCGCAGTATCGCCATAACCATCACAACGATGTCCGTTTTACACATATATAAACCTTCCACCGAATAAATCAGGTAATATCTAATTCGACAATTCTACTAATTAACTAAAACTAACAATCAAGTTAATACGCATATATACTTGGTTAATATCTAATTTATTATCATATATTATCAAGATAATCTGGATTTTAAACTATGTACAAAAATTTAACCAAAATTGACTCTACGATGCAAAAAATTTGGTGCCCAACGTGCTACCTAGGTGTTCGCACACCACTGCTTAAAGTGTATACTAGGCTGTCTGCGGATTCGGGTGTTACTAGAGCTTAAATCAGTTATTTGGGCATTCCCTAATTGTGGATGCATATATAGTTTCTATGGCTAGGTCGCCTATCGGCAAATTTGGGGGAGCATTCAGAAACACTAACCCCGTTGAACTGGGCTCACAGATTGCTAGGGAGACCCTTAATAGGAGCAGGGTTGACCCAGCGTTTGTGGAGCTCGTTGTTTTCGGTAACGTGCTTAGGGCTGGCCACGGCCAAGACATTTCACGGCAAATATCCATAAAGGCTGGTATACCCAATCGAGTCGACGCCTACAGTGTGGACATGGTGTGCTCCTCTGGTATGATGGCCGTGATTAACGCCTCCCAATCCGTGAGCTTGGGCGACGCCCGAGCTGTACTCGCTGGGGGTGTGGAGGGCATGAGTCAAGCCGGATTCCTTCTGAGCGGAGGGCTCAGGTGGGGTGTAAAGTCTCTCATGGATAGCAGAATGGAGCTAGTGGACATCATGCTCCGCGATGGTCTGACCGACCCGTTTAACCTTAAACTCATGGGTGAAGAAGCGGATATGGTGGCCGGTGAAATGGGTGTGTCTCGTAGGGAGCTAGACGAAGTGGCGTACACTAGCCATTTACGGGCATCCAACGCATACAAGAAGGGTTTCTTCGAGGATGAGGTTGTACCCATCCAAGTCGACGGAACCATTGTTTCAATGGATCAGGGAATAAGGCAGGATACATCGATTGAAAAGCTCTCTTCCCTACCACCCGCCTTCTCAGCCTCAGGTCTGCACACCGCCGGATCATCCTCTCAAGTATCCGACGGCGCAGCAGCCATGCTTATTATGAACTCTAAGGCAGTTAATGAGGCGGGGGTGAAACCCATAGCCAGAATTCTAGGCTACTCATGGGTGGGAACAGAGAGCTGGAGGTTCGTGGAGGCACCAATACCCGCCGTTAAAAAGCTTCTTGAAAAACTAAATATGAAGATAAACGACTTTGACTACTTTGAGAATAATGAGGCATTCGCGGTCAGCAGTGTAATCTACCATAAAAAACTGGGCATCGACTACGATAGACTCAACGTCTTCGGCGGAGCCATAGCGCTCGGACACCCTATAGGGGCGACTGGTGCAAGGATACTTATAACGCTTATAAACACGCTAAGAAGGCTTGGAGGCAGAAGAGGAATAGCGTCTCTCTGTCACGGTGTGGGGGGAGCCACGGCCATAGCTGTTGAACTCGTGTGAATAGTTAATATAGCGCTTCGTCATATTACTAGCGATGCCCACGTGGTTTCATCCAAGCTTCGCAGGATGCTCATAAACAACGCTAAGGATGCGCTCACAAACGCATATGCACCCTACTCTGGGATTAGGGTTGGCGCTGCCTTACTGGACGAGCAGGGGCGTATCTTTAAGGGTTGTAACATCGAGAACTCCTCCTTTGGGCTAACGATATGCGCTGAGAGAGTGGGTGTGTTTAACGCTATCGTAAACGGGTCAAAAAGGTTTAAAGCGCTATGCGTCGTGGTGGAGGGAAACCTGAAGCCCACCCCATGCGGCGCGTGCAGACAGGTGCTAGCCGAGTTTTCGCAGGAACTGGAGATAATCGAGGTGAACACGTTGGGATACGAGTCGGAAACTACACTCGGGGAACTCCTACCCGACGCGTTTACGCTGGAACAAAAAGGTGGAGGACAGAACAAGAATCCTCAAAAATAGTGGTCTACGATGTGTTGGATGTTTTCTACATAGTCCCCTGTTGGGCAAGGAGCTATGAGTACGTCATCCACCCCCTCATCGTGGTACGCCTTAACCCTTTCGCGTAGCGCCCCAATGTCACCATACACCATCAGGGTGCGAACCATCTCCTCAGTTATACTCTTCTTTACCATCTCTCTGTTTTTGAGCTGCCACGCCTCATAGGCCCTTTTCGACTCTTCCACAAAGCCAGCACGGAAGAATAGTCGGGAGTACGCTTCAGAGCTAGAATAGAAGGCTATAAGATCCTTTGAAGCCTGGAGACCCCTCTCGGACTCCCCCAAAACATAAGCGTAGAGCATTACTGAAAGCTTGGCTTCAGATCTTGGATTTGCCTCCCTGACAATCTTCCGTGCCTCGGCGATCATACTGGGGGGGTAAAGGTTTAGGATTATTCTGTCGGCCAATCTACTCGCCAAACCTATCATCTTTTCGTTCAAAGCTGCCAACGCTAAACGGGGGGTGCTTTGAACCTTAAGCCGAGCGTTATTGGGTGATGCGAACGACCCTTTATAACTGAATTTCTCACCCGAAAAGTATAGTCTCAGAAGCTTAACCGTTTCCTCAACCCTGAGAAGAGGTTTCTCATAGTTCACTCCGTGCCACCCGCTCACAATAGCTGGAGTGCTAGCGCCAACCCCGAGTGTAAACCTCCCCTCACCCAACTCGTTAAGCGTTGACGCCAACATTGCGAGCTGCCCGGGCGTTCTAGTGTACACGTTAACGATCGAGGTACCCACCTCAATCTTCTTGGTGGCATTCAAGGCCAAACAGCTAAGCACACCCGCATCACGTATGGTCGTCTCCCCAAACCATAAACCATTGAAACCCCTCTCTTCAGAAGTAGTGCTAAACTTGCCCACAAGGGATGGTGGAAGGTCGCCGTTACCGCTAAACATCAAACTCACTGACGTTTGCAACACCGCTAACACCACGCGTAAAAACTAATAAGAGTTTAGCCAGACAAGACCAAAGACAACATCCCAGCCAAAGCGTATGGGGGTCCTCTATGACCCATTTCTTTATGGGTCTAATGTTACCCAAAAATTTGTGAGAGCTCTTTGATGACTTCGAGCTTATAGTCAGCGTCACCTTCAACGTATGGGTACACTATTGGTAATTCTACCCCTGAACGTCGAAACTCATCCACTAACTCCCTGACCTCCTCTTTGTCGGGGTTATAGCGAGCTATTGAGAGCAGCGGCTCCTCTAAGTCCCTTGATGGGTTTTCCGAGCTTTTTATCCTCTGGATTGATTCAGCGGCGCCCAGTTCCTCGAACAGCTTATGGTAGTGCGGGTATGAGTCATACTTTAAGAATTCGTCGAAAAACATTCTTCTTGCAGCAAACTCCTTCCTCGAGTAAAACAGCTTAATATAGCACGCAGTGAGGAAGCCCTTTCTCGCCTGCCTTAGGTTTTCTCTAAGATGCGAAACGTGTTGTGGACTGCAGAAATTGAGTAGGGCGCCATCAGCGTAGAGGCTTGCAGCGGTAAACATGCTTTTTCTTAGCGCCGCCACGAAGACTTTGGTCTCAGCACCAGCAAGCTTCCTCAAGCTTTCAACCCAACTCCTAACCCCTTTGACAGCTTCTCCACCGTGCATTGAACCGGTGCCAACCCCAAGTATTAACCTTCCACTAGACGCAGAGCTCAAAGTTATGACTCGCCTAGCCATATGCGCTGGGTCGTGTTCGTGGAATCTTAGCACACCTGTGGCAGCCGTGATTCTATTAGTGGCGCCAAGCGTGAGTGCAACCAACTCGAGGGAATCGAACCCAGCCACGTCTGGGAACCACACACTCGCAAAGCTTTGCTCATCGAGTTTGGGTGCTATCTTCCTAATCAGGCTCGGTTCGAACACCTCGGGTCTGAGGGCTAAACCTATATCCACGTAAAATCACTTCCTCCCAAGATGCTCCGATACGTTTGAACCTTCAAGCTCCACTATAAGCTTAACAACCCCCTCCACTGTACTGTGGGTTGGAATGAGGCTGTTGTAGCCAAGCGCTGATAGGGTTGCAAGCGTGCGGGGACCCATAGCCACAACGCGAATCGAGCTATCTACACGCGTACCTCCCATTATTGTTGCAGCGGTGGAACAGGTGAACACCAAGCCTCTTATATAAGAGTTTTCTAAGCTTTCGATGAATCTGGAGGCAACTAGGCCGTCAACACCCAAGTCGTATAGTTTGGGTTCATATAGAACCTGAGAAGACATCCTCAAAGCGTCCACTAATATCTCGCTTCGCTTAACAGATGAAAAAAGCGCCGTGCGTCCAAGGATCCTACCTGTAAGGAGCTTTACTAACCCAGTGGAGCTATAATCCACATTCGGGTGTGTAGACTCAGCATGGAATAACTCATGAACTCTTCGCGCCGTAGAGGGACCTATAGTGTAAACAGCGCAACGCTCTATATTTGATTTGAAGTCTTCACTCGAATTTTGGTAAACGAGTTCGACTGCCCTTCTACTGGTGAACACGCATGTATCTACGTAGCCAAGTCTTCTTAACTCTTCACGGATGTCGGGATTTTCACGTGCTACCACAAGTGGGTAACCATCCGCGTCTATAGCCGCGTGGGCGCAAAGCTCAACAATCCTCTTGACGGTGTTTGAGGTACCTATAATTACCCATTTAGGCGTGCTCACACCCAGCGCCTATGTTTGCTTTAGTTTATCAAAGCTCTCCGCGGCGCCGGCCTCGGTTATCCTTATGAACCTCGCGTTTCTCCTCAGCTCCTCGATATTTCTCGCGCCACAATAGCTCATACCCGACCTCAGTCCGCCTACGAGGTGGTTAACTACTTCTTCAACTTTTCCCCTATAGGGAACATAGGACTCTACACCTTCGGGCACTATTTGAGCAACGCTTTCAGCGTCCAAGTCACCCCGCTCAAGAAGCCTTCTCCTTATATTAGCACCAAGACTCGCCATACCCCTATAAGCCTTGTATTTAACCCCGTCCCTAACCACAAAGTAGCCAGGGCTCTCATCTGTCCCAGCGAGTAGACTCCCAATCATCACCGTTGAGGCACCAGCTGCGAGAGCCTTGGTTATGTCTCCTGGGTGCTTAATTCCACCATCCGCAATTATTGGAATACCCATACCTGACGCAGCTTCAGCGCACCACATCACGGCGGTGAGCTGCGGTACCCCTGCACCGGTAACTATGCGCGTGGTGCACGCCGCGCCGGGACCTATACCCACTTTAACTGCATCCGCACCAGCCTGTATTAGGTCCAAGGTCCCCTCACGGGTGGCCACGTTACCCGCTACGAGGGGTACATGGGGGAAATCCTTTTTAACCCTTCTGATAGCCTCTATCGCGGCCTCCGAGTGCCCGTGGGCTATGTCGAGCACGAGGACATCCACGTCCGCCTCCACAAGCTTAGCGGCCCTCTCCAAGTAGTCCCCCCGAACACCTATCGCGGCGCCCACTAGTAGTCTCCCCTTGGAATCCTTCGCCGCATTAGAAGGGTTAACCACCCTCTCAACGTCTTTAGCGGTTATAAGCCCCTTAAGCGACCAGTCGCTCTCGACGAGAGGCAACTTCTCAAGCTTGTGCTCGCCTAGAAGGCGCATCGCCTCCTCCAAGGTGGTTTTCGGTGAGCCCACGATGAGCTTTTCACGAGGTGTCATAACCTCAGTGACCATCTTCTCATCATGGTTAACAAATCTAACATCCCGCCTAGAGACGATACCCAGAAGCCTATTATCACTGTCTACTACAAGGAAGCCGCTCACACCAGTATCACGCATCAGCTGCCTTACCTCTGAAACCCTGGTATCAGGGCTAATCGTGTACGGCTTCTCTATAACGTAGGCCTCGGCGCGCTTAACACGCTTTACCTCCGCCACTTGGCGCTCAATACCCATAAACCTGTGGATTATGCCTACGCCACCAAGCCTAGCCATGGCTATGGCCATCGTGGACTCAGTCACGGAATCCATGTTTGCTGAAACAATGGGTATGTTAAGCCTGATGCCTTTAGCGAGAACCGTGGACACATCCACTTCAGCTCTAGATCGCACAGGTGTCTTCACTGGGAGTAGCAACACATCATCATATGTTAAGCCCAAAGGTAACTCCAATACGACCCTTTTAATATTAAGTGAACACCATATGCTTAAGCATTGCTATTATGACACGCCTAAAAATAATCTGGAGACAACATCTGTAATTAAAGAAAGTGGATTTGCGGGTTTACACTGGCTTATCCTCTGGGTTAGGCTTCAGCTTGCGTCCCAAATCAGCGCTAGCTTCACCCCTGTATAGGTTTGTGGGCACAAGCGCTTCACCTGCCTCAGCTTCTCTCTTTATCTCAGCATAATCCCACTCTGGTTTTATCGCCCACAGCTTACCCTTGTTGACTACGTAGGCTGGGCTGAATCTGTATATGACCAACCCCAGTAGAATGATTGTTAGGGGTACGAAAACAAACACCTCGAATATTTCCCCGGCTGAGGCGATTTCAAGCGCAGTAGTTGTTAGGTATCCGTACACTGTGAGTGCGAATAGCTCCCCTATTAACGCTATAAATAGTATGTTGATAAGTGGGCGCTGGGCGGGGTGTCTCGCGGGGCTCCTATCCACCCAAGGTATAAGCGTTAATAGGAGTATCACTCCCACCATGGTGAGGAGGCCGTCCAGTACGTATTGATTCGAGAAGAAGCTTGCGCGTAGAACTATATCGGTCCAGACAAAGTACCAGTCAGGCAATATGTTGGCTCCAAGTGACCCCCCAGTATACTCTGTGCCCGCGCTTATGGGGAAGAGGGCTGAGACTATGAGTAAGGCGGCAAAGTAGATAAGTGTGAAGCCCAAACTGTACCAGATGAGTCTGGGGTACCAGTTGACCTTCCTGTTCCTCGGTCCCCTGTCCACTGATACCTCGACTGGTCCGCTGGCGCCGTGGGCCTCGAAGACTAGGCCTATCTTTGCGCCGAGAACCAGTATGAAGAGTATTGGTAGCAGTACAACATGGAATGCGAAGAACCTGTTAAGCGTGTCATCTGGGAACACGGCTCCCTTAAGTAGGCTTGGTACAACTTTACCTATCCATCCGGGGAAGTAGCTCGCCAGCTGGACACCCACACTTGTAGCGCCATAGGAGACTGTGTTCATAGGTAGAAGGTAACCTGTGAATGCGTAGACGAGTGTTATGAACCCCAGAATTATTCCCAGGATCCACATAAGTTCACGCGGCTTCTTGTAGCCCCCTATGAGAAAGTTCCTCACCAAGTGGACGAAGGCTATCATAACCATCGCGTACGCGCCGTAGAGGTGCATACTGGCAATCAGGGAGCCGAACGGCACGTTGTGGATAATGTTATTCACCGACTCCCACGCTAGGTTGTCCGCCCCTGTGGGCAATGTGCGGTAGAGGGGCACATAATTCATCATAAGTAGGAATCCGGTTACGGCTTGGAACGCGAAGGCTATAACTGCGAGAGCCCCCAGCCAGTAGTGTGGATTAAACAAAGTGAACTCCGGTTGAGGTTTGAGTATGAGCCTCTTAAGACCCGTCCTATCCTCTATCCACCTCCAAATATAATCTATTGGGTCGGAGGCCTTCTCAGTGCTTTTAGAGTTCTCGACCACGCCTACCACCTAACCCGTGGGAGCCGGCGTCAATGTGGCCGTTGACCCATCTGGTATAATCGACCCCCCAATGAGGTCATAAGCTACATTATCAGAGCCAGTGTTAAAGCCGAACACCGTTGGCGGAGCCATACCAACAGCCCATATCTGGTCTGAGACGGGGTCATACTCGAGTATAACACGAGGGACAGGTCTCGGTGCTGGTCCACATATAACCGTGGCGTTCTCTAGGAAATTGTAGGAGCTACCATGGCAGGGGCAGTGTCCCCCCGGGAAAGAGGTCCCCGAGCAGGCTGTGACGCTATTCTCATATAGGTAGATGCACCCCAAGTGCTGGCATATATTACTGAATGACACTATATCTTGGTCTGGGCCGACACCAAACATAGCTTTCTGGCCAAGCTTGACTATAAGGCAGGGCTGATTATCCATGGGGTACTTGTACTGCATTGGTTGCCCGACCTTAAACTCTGACGCATAGCCCAACAATACACGGGGGAAGGGTTTAAGGCTTGGCGCTGGGGGTACAAAATACCTCCCCACACCAAGGGCTGAGCCGCCAACTAGTAGTGCCGAGCCTACAAGCACACCGCGCACAAAAAGCCTCCTATTAGGGTCGAACCCATTCTCATCTTTTTGTTTATCCACCATTATCCAACACCACCCTACTTGGACACGGAGCTGTACCACTCCTGAAACTGTGCCTGCGGTACCACTGAGAGGTTCGCCACCATATCATAGTGGCCAATACCGCATAGCTCATAACACCTTATACCATCAGTGATATTCTCAGTTTGTGTAACCTTAAACCACAGACTGGTCCATTGACCGGGTATAGCGTCACCCTTAACGTAAAGTGAGGGGATACCCAGCGTGTGGAATACATCCTTCGAAGTTATATTGAGTATAATGGTGGTATTAGCGGGTACAATTAGGTGTCCAATATCCGAGTACCCATTAGGGTACGTAAAGTTCCATCCCCATTGAAAACCGTAAACCGTGATAACTAGGTCAGGGCCAGGCGGAGCGTTATAAAGGAACTGGGTTGCCTGCACCGCCGTGATAAGAGCCACGGCGAGGATACCTATAGTTATCACAGCAGTGAGCCACGCCCTTAAGTTATCATTTTTACCACTAGGCTTCATCTCCAAGTCCTTCGAGCCATCTTTGACCCGGTACTTTACTGTGGCATACACCAACCAGCCAATCGTTAGCACCGCAGCACCAATCCCCAACACTAGGAACAGGTTATATTCGGAAAGGAAGTTCACAACTGTAGGGGGCTGCAGTACCCACGCCGAAAGTGTTAGGTAGTGGCTCATTTGCCTTTTACTCTATAATCATATTTATAAGGTTAATCTAACAGTAAGATTCGCTGGGCTCCTACCCACCCTGACGAAGCCCTGCAAGTTTTATGACATTGCCAAGAGAATAGATGTGCATATCTGCATTTACGCTGAGCGCAATCAGAAACCCTCATTTTGAGTGGTGGTAGCATGTTTAGAAGTGTAACCACTATTTGGATAGTCGGCAACATAGATATTCAATAAGCGTGGCTGGTTGCTAAGTGTATTATTGGAAACTCCATTTAGCATCCAAAAGCCACGACCTCTTCTCCCTTGCAGTAAGCGTGGATGGTTCAAGCTCCACTCTGAAATATAGAACCATTTGGGCGAAAAGTGAGAGTGAAAATAGGAGCTCACTCTTGGTTGCCACCCAGACAAGTATACCAATCATCATGAACACGTATATCACGACGAGGGTGTAGAGGTAGCTGATAAAATTCCTATTTGGCGGCGCACCCCGATAAAGCTTTAAGAAAACATACGCCATGAAACCAGCCATAACCAAACCATCAGCTACTATACTTATTTCTTTCCAGTAGGTTACACCTACCGCTGTTGGGGAGAAAATCATCGTGGCTGTCTGAAACAGCACGACCAAAAGGAAGCTCTTTGGTATAAGCTTCCTTATAAGATACGCGGAAAAAGCCATTTCCACAGCCATGATAAATACAAACCAGTCAGAGCTAACTATAGCTGAGAAAGCCCTAATAAGGCTTCCGCCCCCCACGCCAAATATGGACACGCCTTGCGTAACCGCTATAAACGCCCAGCCCATTAGCAATTCATTAAAGAGTACTAGGCTGATGACTAGTATCCGTGTAAGCCAAAGATACCTGTAAGGTATAGTGTACACGTATAGTGTTAGCTCACCCTTCTCTAGAGCTGTTTTCACTAGCACCCGTATAATGGGTACGGTTAAGAAGCCCATTACACCCATGTTGAGCCAAATTGCGGTTTCTATGCTTGGCACACTTGGGTGCGCCAAGTATATGAGGCCTCCACCCAGCATCGCCGCCATCATACCCAACACGAATATAGCCAAGTAGACCTCTAAGGCTCTATCGGTGTCTGAGATATAGGCTAAGGTGTACGCTGAGAGTAGACTCATGCCGATAGCGGCCATCCAGAGAAAGGGCTCTAACATCGGGATATATATTCTTCAACCCTGAAATAAACCTTAACCGTAGCCTTCTAGAAAAAAGAGGGAGTCTCGGTGACTATCTAACGATCGATGCTAGTATGCCGAAAACCATTGCCCCAACGATAAATATTGGTATCAGCGCGACTGCTAGAAGCGATTTCTGCTCGAATTTTAAGTGCATAAAGTAGGCGCCGATAAGTGTTACTTCAAACGCACCCACGAGGAGGATTAGAGTATCGGTAGCCACTACACTATACTGCCTTAGCTTGTACACACTAGCTATCTGTATCGCTGTTGACGCAAGCACCGCTAGCCATACGGGTATTGGGTTAAACCTTCTTTTTTCCTCGTCCAACTCACACTACCTCACAGGAGGAAGAAGAATGCGAAGATGAACACCCACAGGGCGTCCACGAACGACCAGTATATACCGAACATCTCAACCGCCTCGTGATTACTCTTTGTAAAGCCTCCCCTCAATCCTTTTATTATCAGGTAAACCATAACGAGTAACCCTATCAACACGTGCGTAGCGTGGATACCCACAGTGAAGAAGTAGGTTGTGAGAGCGTTACTGGTTGAAGGATACATGTGTTGGGAGAAGAGTTGCCACCACTCATAGAACTCGAAGCCATCGAAAATTGCGCCCAAGGCGAGCGTTACACCAAGCCACGAGAGCATACCCCTCGTACTACCCTTCCTTATCGAGTCGAGCGCCATATAAGCGGCTGGACTGCTTGAGAGAAGTATGAACGTACTTATCGTGCCCAGAACTATTGGGTGAAGAGTGTTGGGTGCAGGCCACGTGGGTGAATTTATCCTGATATAAGCATCACCTGTAAGTATTGTTGCGAAGAGTATAACGTCTGAGAATATCAAAGACCACATCCCGAGCTTAAGTCTTGAAACCTGGGTGAAAGGCCACTTCTCGGTTATCCCCTCAGGTATCCGGAATACCGAGTTCATATCATCCCAAGCCCAGCCCACAATGCTCATAACAGCGATGGTTGCACCTATAGCCAGTATTGGTAGACCTAGGTACGCATACTGTAGCATGGCTAATCCTAGAAGCGCGATTGATATTCCGCCTGAAAGCACAATTGGGCGCGTACTAACGTGGTGTCTGACAACAACACTTGGTCCAGCCTGTGTTGTTGTCGCAGCCTGTTGGGCGCTTCTCAACGCATCAACGGCTGGCGCCTTAGCTATTGGAGGACTATTACCAACACCGAGCCCAAGTGATGGTGTTATCTTAGCTGGGGTAGTGAAGCCCCCATTTACCTCTTCCAAAACTTGTTCTGGCTCCCATTCTGGTGTGTCCGCGTCCCAAGGGTTAGCTGGTGCTGGAGCGCCGTTACGCATACTCTGAATAAAGTTTGCCACCAATATGAACTGCACTGCTCCAAAAATGTATCCGCCTATTGTGGCAAGGAGGTTGGGTAGTGTCCACGAGGGTACATTATAGGTAACTATCCTGCGAGGCATATCCATAAGGAAATACATAGGGAAGTAGAGTAGGTTGAAACTTATCATTGAAAGAGCAAAGTGGAGTTTACCAAGAAACTCGTTGTACATGCGCCCAGTCATCTTGGGGAACCAGTAGTAGAAGGCTGCGAACAGTCCGAAAACAGATGCCCCAACCATAACGTAGTGGAAGTGGGCGACAACAAAGTAGCTACCTCTAAAAAGCATATCCAAAGGAACAGAGGCCAAGAACACCCCGGCTATACCACCTATAATGAACACTACGATTGATGCTAAGGCGAATAGGAAGGGTGTCTTAAGCCTGAGTGAGCCACCTGTGATCGTGATAAGCCACGCTATGACTATGACATCAAATGGAAGAGAGATGCCCATCGTTGAAACCATAAACGCCATCTTCTCGGTTGGAGGTATCGGTGTAGTGAACATGTGGTGCCCCCATACTAGGAAGCTAAATGGTACCACGAGGGCAAATGTGGCCACTAGTATCGCGTTCTTACCAAACAGCCTCTTACGTGCGAAAACCGGTAAGACTTCACAGATGGCTCCAAACGCTGGGAGAAGCACTATGTACACCTCCGGGTGACCGAAGAACCAGAATATATTATCCCATAGTAGTGCTCCACCTGCTGTGGATGTGAAGAAGATTGTTCCAGCAAGTCTGTCTGCAATTAGCATAAACATACCCGAGAGGAGATCGGGGAAGGCGAAGAGCATCTGCACAACCGTGAAGAGTATAAACCAAGTGAACATGGGTATTTTAGACCAAGTTACACCAGGTCCACGTTCAGCTACTAGCGTCACAATAAAGTTAATACTACTAATTGTAATGGAGCCTATGAGAAGGGTGAAGCCTGCGAAGCCGAGGGTTGGACCTGGACCTGGCATAAACGTATTTGAAGTGAGTGGTGAATAAAGAGTCCATCCACCATTAATATCACCCCCAGGTAGGAAGAATGCCAACACAACTAGTAAGCCGCTGAAGGCATAGGTCCAGTAGCTGAGCGCGTTAAGACGTGGGAAAGCTAGGTCCTTAGCCTTTATTTGAAGCGGGACAAAGTAGTTCGCGAAGCCGAAGGCTAAGGGTGACAGGAACCAGAATATCATGACCAAACCGTGAATACTTACCGCTTCATTATATTCTAGTGGATTAAGAAAATGGTTTTGAGGCACGGCTAGTTGGGTGCGCATGAACTCAGCAAGCATTCCCCCAACAAAAGCATAAAAAAGCGCGGTGACAATATAGAGTATACCTATATCTTTGTGATTAGTAGTATACAGCCAACGTTTAACCCACGACTCGGTTTTCCTGAACCTCTCACTAGTAGCTATGAAAGGCCTATTAAATATGAAGTATAGTAGTAGAAGGGCTCCCCAGATTATCACTACCTCTGAGAATACAAGACGCTCCGCAGGTGTACCATAATTCAAATCAACAAGCACCGCAGTAGCAACAACAAGCACAGCGAGTATAGCATAAAACGCTGTCTGAGAACTGGGCCTACTCTTCACAACTGGTGCTAATTCTTCCTCGCCCATCTTGCTCTTGTAAATCAAGAACAACCCAAATAAAAAGGTTTCACTCACCCTAATCTGTTAGGTGAAACAGTGAAAATACTCAAGGAATTAAATGAATCGTCTAATAATTTTTGGTTTTTCAGAGCAATTTAACTTATACTTGAAAACGCATCCATTCATTGTAAGTTGAAAACAATCCTGATGAGTTTCCTCTTGGCCCAGCTAAACATGTAGATTTGCGGGTAAAACCTGTACTTACCTTTATAATACCTCCATACCTCATCGGTAAGGTCTTTATCGTCTAAGACCTCAGCCTTACCCTTCACTGCCCTACCACCAATATTTACGATTACGTTCGGATTCTTAACTATATTCTTAGCCCACCACGCTTTTAAACCGTGACGCGCAAGAATATAGAATTCTCCATTAATATATGCAAACCATATCTGAACCAGTCTTGGCTTACCGGTTTTTCTACCATACGTGGTGAGCCATATACTATAATCTTTGTGGTGTTGCGCCAGAAAATTGTTTAGCTCATCGTCTTTCGACACTAGAAACACCTTTCATCACTCACTCTAGCTTTGGGACCGGATATCTACTCCTCAACGTATTCTTCGTCTTCTTTGGAGTAAACCGGTTTCGAGAAATTCCTCTGAAACAGGCTGATGAACCCCGCGAAAATCAGCATATCCACGCCAAGCGTCAGCCCAGCGATTCTCTGACCAATAATAGTGGTTGGATTAACTGACGACACGATGAATAATACTAGAGCTTGGAGTGCAAACAGTATTATGAGCAAAGCTATTGCCACAACCCTGTTCATATTGGGTCGAGATAGAACCCCCTATAAGGGTATAAAAGCTTTGGTAGATTAAACTTTTTCACTACGCACCTTTATGACCCCGTTAATGAAACCTATGAGGCTAAGCTTTGCTTTGATATGTGCATACTCGTTATCGACAGGGGGAGTGCAGTTAAGCCCTTTGAGCAGAGTGTCAGCAACTTCATCCACCAATAAACCCTCTTTGAGTAACGACTCGACTTGGTGGCGCAACCACTTTAAAGAATCCAGAGCCTTAGTTATAATCTCCGTGGGGTTATCAAAAGCACCGTAGTGGGAAACCATAAGCCTATCCAAGTTAAGCGCAAGCGCGGTATCCAAGTCCTCAGTGTATTTGGGGTAATTGAAGCTTGGAGGTGTGCTAGTGGGTAAAAGCTGATCGTTTATCCTGAATTGGGTGCTGAGTATATCGGCACCAAGCAGTGAACCATCTAGCTGGAGGCATACCTGATGGTGTGCGTGTCCAACGCACTGGATTATTCGACTCCTCCTATCACCCAAGGGGAGCTCTGAGAGGGTTGATACAACCCTTGGCATTGAGCTTTGAGAGAGGGGTTGATAGTCTCCGATAAGGGAGGCGAACCTGCCGTAGGAGCTGGTGTAGGCCTGATACATCTTTGAGGGATCTGTAAGGTGCCTCACACTTGCCGGTGATACAATTATTTTAGCATTACTCGCCCACGAAGCAATCCTCGAAATCCCGCCCGAATGTTCAACATGTACGTGGGAAACAAAGAGGTAATCGATTTGCTCACCCTTATACCCCAAACCCTCAATCGCATGGATCACTCTCTCAGCAGTAACCGAAGGCCCAACATCAAACAAAATCCTCTTAGGCTGGGTTATGAAATACAGAGCAATATAACCCATCGAATCAAATAAGTATGGATCAATCATGTAAACTCCATCGGATATCTCTTCAATCTTAGCGTCCAAACCAACCACTCATCTCTATGGATACTTAGTCCCATCTATGTGAGGTTGTCAAAACATCTTTAAAAATTTTACCTGCAGACCACCGCACAGCTCCACCGTCTAATACCCCAAAATGATTTCGTCATTAATCCATCCAAACACAGGAATGACAATGCAATTGATATCCCAAATCCACCCCTTATGCCTAGTGTATTAACAAAACATATAGCATAATCTCTATAAGATTTTAGGGGTTAATTTCGACGTACTAACTAAGTAACCTAATGATACTTTATCATTAATTTAATATAATGTCTAATATTCGTTTGAAGGTTATATGATAGCTGAGCGCACACACTCAAAGTCACATTGTAGCCATATTCCGAAGCTTTTATATTGGGTGTTTGTTGAATCTTAAATTGATTCGTCATGCCTGTATATGAAGCGAAACCTAACGTGTCAGTGCTTATATCACTCATTGTCGTAGGCGTAGTATTAGTTGTGGGTGTAGGGGTAATACTTGCCACCGGCGGCACAATTAGTCCAAGTCCACCCTCAGGGCAATCATCCGCATCATCACTGCCTCCCCACAGTGTAGAGGTAACAATGCAGGGTGACGGAAACGGACAGAACTACCATCCCGCACTCATCGTTGTTGTAATAGGTGTAAACAATACCGTAGTCTGGGACAATAATGATAATGTTGCCCATACAGTGACTGCTAGGTCGGTTCCTAACGGCGCCACAATGTTTAACTCTGGCAATCTGAACCCAGGTCAAACATTCGAATACACATTCACAGTACCCGGAAACTATACATACTACTGTGAATACCATCCTTGGATGGTTGCAAAAGTGGTTGTGTTAGCTAGTGGTTCAAACCAACAGCCGGGCGCAGGCACTACGTCCAACTCAACCACAAGCTAGGTGTTACCCATTTGAGCAGAGAAAGCCTTAGTTGCGTTATTAAACAAACAATATCGAGACCCAAAAAGCATACTTTAATGCCCCCATTGATTATAATAATACTAACGTCGTTAATGCTCCTGCAAACACATGTGTATGTATCGTCGGCTGCAAGCGAGGTAAGCGTTGTCCATGTAAGTATAATTCCCGGTGCTGGGTATAACAGGTCTTCGTTAGGCTACTCGCCAGATGTGATACACGTTGTGATAGGTGTGAATAATACTGTTGTGTGGACTAATAATGATAACGTCACGCATACTGTTACATCCACTACTGGAGTTTTTGACTCTGGGCTATTGCCTCCGGGTCAGTCCTGGAACTACACTTTTACGTACCCCGGTACATTCAATTACTACTGCACTATTCATCCTTGGATGAAGGGAACGGTGATCGTTGAAGCGCCTACGGGTACAACCGCCCCATTAAACTATAGTGCAACCTATATGTACACCGGTAGTCTGCCGTCACCAAGAAACCCACCTGGTAATGTGATAGCTGCTAGCGTTTTCGCCCTAATAATTATAGGTCTAGTACTTGGGGAAATAAGCAGTAGGAGAACGAGATAGTTCTCAGCAGTTGGTTAACAACAATATGACTTTTTCATCCCAATTAAAACCTCCTATCTAGTCTACTCCATTAAAGAGTGGACTCGGGACGCGTTTAGTTCAGCAAACATCTTTTTATAGAGTTTTGAAAACCCCATCTTTTACTGTGAATCAAGATTTATGCTTTGAGCATGATTATAACTAACACGAACGTATAAAGCGCGGTAGCATAGAGTTCGGCCGTAGCAGTTTACATAGGAAGCATAATTAGTTATATTTTCAACACAGCAATAAAAAGAGAGTAGATAAAAAGGGCTTATTGGGTTTTCTGTTGTTGGCCCATTCCCTCTACTAATAGTAGTTCTTTGAGGTCCTCTGTAAAGTATCCGCTGAGGTAGGACGCCACATAGAACACTGCGGAAACCACTATCATAATGATGTTGTCCAGTGGGAAGCCGATGGGTGTAGAGCCATTCACGGGTAGTGGACCGAAAGCGCCGTAGAAAGATACCAGCATTATTGCGAGTGAGAACAATATCAACCACCAGCCACTTACCACTTGCCTTCTCTTTTCTGGTTGTGCTAGCACTTGGTATATTAGGGTGTAAACGATGGTGAGTGCGGCCAACGCTGGGAAGTAGATTAGGAAGGCGTGTTGTATGTTGGCGCCCTGTGAGGCGGTTATACTTCCATTCGACACGACCGTCGCAAAGTAGTAGACTATGTTTTGATAGCCGTAATAGCTTAGGTAACCAATGATTGCCCAGAATACTAACCCGAGGGCAACGCTGACTCCGCGTGGGACGCCGAGTCGCTTGGGCGCGTAGAATATGTAATAGAGTGGTAGACCGGCTAGGATGGCTGTGAAGACGAAGAACAGCACGGTGAAACCGGACCAGTACACTATCATAGCTGCGGCTATGAATGCGATCGGTGCTAGCGCTCCGGCTCCGGGTAGCCTGAACGGCCTAGTGATTTGTGGAGCGGTTTTCCTGAATACCAGTATACCCGCTCCCCCCATCATATATGTGAACACAGTGGCCGAGCTGATGAAGCCGACTAGGAGGTACCACGAGGGAAACGGCAGAAGGAAGAATATGCCAACTATGAAGGATGCTATGAGTGATATCCAAGGCACACCTCTCTTATTGATGTGTAAAAACGCGGATGGGAAATAGCCGTCTGTGGCCAAGCCGTAGAAGGTTCTTGTCCCAGTGCCAGTGTAGATCCAGCCAGTCCCAGAAGGAGATACGTAGGCGTCGAACAGCAGCACGTATGAGAAAGCCACGAGCGCCGCCAAACCACTCTTCGATAAAGCCGTGTACAGCGGGCCAGAACTATAGGGCACACTCTGCTTTGTTAGGTCAGCCCAATCGCCTGGATTGAGACCCGCGACGTTCCATTTGATCGCTCCTATGTAGGCTATCTGAAGGATGGTGTATATGGCTAGGGCTATTAGAATGGATAGGATGGTGGCTTTGGGAACGTCTCTCTGTGGATTCTTGGCTTCTCCACCATATTCGAGCGCCTGCCTGAAACCTAGGTACGCAAACACTATGCCAGCCGTGGGTATCGCGAGAAACATACTGGATGCACCATACGGGAAGAAGCCGCCAGGGAGGCTGTCTATATTGGTTTTGTCGAAGATTGCAAACAGGAACATGAATGTGAGTATGGGTATCACTATTTTCCATACGGTTACTACTGTGTTGGTCTTCCCGAGAACTTTTATTCCAGCGTAATTCAGGAAGAAGAATATCACTAGTAGTGCGAACGCGAACGCTATGCCTGGGGGCGAAAGCACCGTAACTGTACCGAACACTGTGCTCACACTCTGGGTGAGTGAAGGTATATATGACGCTGCATATCCAACGACTGCTTCAGCCTCGATCGTAGGCACCGTTACCGCCGACAGCAGGTACGCCCAACCCATTATATAGCCTGTATAGCTTCCGTGGGTATAGTGGGGGTAGCGCACTATTGCTCCTGAGCGTGGAAGCATACCTGATATTTCAGCGTAGACTAGGGCTACGAAGAGTACTAGGATGCCACCTATTATCCATGAGAGGATGACTGATGGTCCAGCGACCGCTGCTGCGGCGTTAACCGCGAATAACCATCCTGACCCGATAATGCCTCCCATTGAGAGCCCTAGTAAGTCGAATGCGCTAAGTTCCCGTTTGAGTTTCCTGTCGGCTTCCACTGCCACATTAGTGGTCGACGTTGTTTGTGTGCCCGTGTTTACAGCCTGACGCGTTTCTGTGTCAGACATGTGTGGTTAAAAACGTTGTTAAACTTAAAGTTTTCGGTTTAAGATATTTTTATTTTGGTTTAACAGCTAAAATATTATTTTGTGAACAGTCAACTCTGATTAGTACACAAGCCTAGCGGGTGGTGATGAATTAAGCTTAAGGATTACCCGCATGTTGTTTTGGGTATGAGTGGGTCTAATACGAGGGACGTGGTTGTTAGGTGGTCGTCGAATTTTCAGTTTGTTGGGTTTGACGATAAGGGGCACTCCGTCGTGATTGACGCTGATAGGCCGAACGGTGAAGGCACGGGTATGAGGCCTATGGCGCTTTTACTCGCCGCCCTCGGTGGGTGCACGGGTATGGACATAGTTCAGGGTTTAAAGAAATTTGGGCAGAATTTGAAGGGTCTTGAAGTGAAGGTGAGTGGTGAGGTTAATGAAAAGTTGCCTCACTATTACACTAAAATACGCGTACACTACTTGGTAAAGGGTGTGTCGATTGATAAAGCGGTGCTTGAGCGTGTAATAAAGGAGTCGGATGAGCTTTTTTGCTCGGTGGGGGCTACAATCAAGGGTAGGGCTGAAATCCTAACGAGCTACGAGATTGTTGAGGTGTGAGGCATTGGAGTGTGTTTCCCAGACTGAAAAGGTTCACTCCTACGTTGTCTCTATCAGAAGAACTCTTCACGAGTACCCCGAACTTAGCTTCCAAGAGTTTGAGACCGCGAAGAGGATAGAGGCCGAATTAAGGTCTATGGGTTTATCACCAAGGAGGGTGGCTGGCACAGGTGTCGTAGCAGATATTGAGGGTGCACAACCAGGTAGAACTGTGGCAATAAGGGCAGACATAGACGGGCTCCCCGTGCAAGAGGAAAACCACGTGGAGTACGCCTCTAAGAATAAGGGGGTTATGCACGCCTGTGGACACGATGCACACGTGGCAATGCTTCTCGGTTTTACGAAGATACTCGTCGAAGAGAAAAGGAATATTAGGGGTAGAGTGCGGCTGATTTTCCAGCCAGCGGAGGAGCAACCCCCGGGGGGCGCACAGCAACTCATTAAAGAGGGGGTGCTGGAGGGGGTGAACTATATCATTGGTCAACACGTCTTCTCGAATATACCAGCGGGGAAGGTAGCCGTATACTATGGACCACTCATGGCTAACTCCGACAAGTTCATCATCCGCCTTCATGGGAGAGGTGGGCACGGCTCAGCACCACATGAGACAGTTGACCCAATAGTGACCGCATCATACTATGTAACACTGGCTCAGACGATAGTTTCTAGGAGGGTTGACCCCGTTAAGGCTGCCGTGGTGACGTTTGGCACCTTTAACGCTGGCTACAGGTTTAACATAATCGCGGCTCACGCGGAGCTCACTGGCACTGTGCGCACCCTCGACATGGATACGCGTGGGCTTGTTAAAGCCGAGCTAAGAAGGCTTCTTGAGGGCGTGTGTAGCTCTATGGGAGTGTCCTACGAGTTTGAGTACGAGGAGGGTTATCCTGTGGTGGTTAACAACCCTGAGGTGGCGAGGGTTGTTGAAGAGGCCGTTGTGGACATACTGGGAAGAGACGCTGTGCTTCACCCCGACCCAGTGATGGGTGGGGAGGACTTCGGCTACTATATGCAGAGGGTTCCGGGAGCATTCTACTTTTTGGGTGTGGGTAACCCCGCCAAGGGTGTAACCAGCCCCCAGCATACCCCAACCTACAATGTTGACGAGGACGCGCTTAAACACGGTGTAGCGATACTGTGTAGGGCAACAGAAAGACTTCTCAGCCGTCCTTCTTAGAGCGGATCCTTTCCAATTCTTCCTCCAATCTTTTGGCTTTCCGATCTAAGAGGAGCGCCCCATAGAAAACAAGTATGACGCCTAACACAGCCTCCAAACCGTCCGCCGAATAGGACCCGCCGATCGTGAACCACAGCCCTATGAAAATATAGGTCCAGCCCCACCTAACCACTTCACCAATAACACTGCGAACAGACACACTAAACATACTACAGGCTCCAAATTTAAGTCAGCGCATCCTAATTTCTAAGCGTAAAAATACTCCGCATTCGATAAAGCTAAAGTGTTCTTAGCTGAGGCGAATTGAGCCTAACCATCTACTTCAGAGGAGAAACGGAGGTTGATCTTAGCCTGATTTACATTATATAGATTATGGTTTATACGTATTCGGCGGTTAGTAAGCCTAATAAGTCTATTTGCTTGCTTCATTTGAAGCCGTCAGATGACACTAATACCCATATTACCGCTGACAGCGGTGCTTTATCCCAAGATGATGCTCCCACTATTTGTATGTGAATCGAAATACCGAAGACTGCTTCGAGCCCACAACGTGACTGGCAAGGCGCTTGGGGTGGTTCTTATTAAGAAGGCGGGTGAAGGACCAGTTGTACCCTACGATATTGGAACAGCCGCCAAGGTTATTGCCACCGAGGATACCGAAGACGGCTGCTTCAGGGTTGTGATGAAAGGTGAATGCAAATTCCGCGTGAACTGGATAGATTACAGTAAACCTATACTCAAAGCGGAAGTCGAACCACTAAAAGATGATGACGGTGACCCAGGAGAAGTAGAGGAGCTCAAAAGAAGAGTGGAGGAGGCTTTCAGAAGGTATCTAGCCATTTTGGAAGCCAATGGTGTGAGCCCACCCAAGGAGCTGGTTCACTACCTAGACCCAGCTCAGTACTCTTACTTAGTGGCAGACATGCTTAATCTCAACCTATACGAGAAGCAGAGACTTCTCGCCTACACTAGCACCCAAGAGAGGCTTCGTGCAGAGCTAGAATTCCTGAGCCAAATAGTGGATGAGAGATAAATGCTACTCACCAAAGTGCGGCGAAAAAATTGTCAAAAAGCAGGGCTACACTAGGTGTACTAGTCAGCCTACTTATCATCGAGTATGTGAGCGGGGGACTAGTCACCTTCGATGACCCAGCCAACCTAGGCTTCACACCGAGTAGTTTCAATCTAACATATCCAGCAGTTCTACCACTACTCCACAGGCTTCTCGGCATGACTCTCATTATAGGGTGGCTCGTTTTAGCAATAGGTTTACGCGAGAGAACGATTGCTAATTATTCGCGGGCCACTGTGGCACTGATAGTGCTCCAAACAGTCGTAGGTCTACTTATTGCTATAAACACCAGCAAACCATTACTCAGCAAATACCTTGTGTTAACACACTTCTCCATAAGTGGACTCATAATAATAGCCGCGGGATTAACCCTAGTCAAAAGTATGCACACTCATTAATATTGTTTAACGCTATGTATAAGGGGCACTGCTAGTGGTGTGCTTTGTACCATGTTCCAATGCGCTTCCAGCCATCAATGAGCTAACTAGGAGTAATATGCCAGCGTTACCCTCATGTAGGAGGACGAAGGGGGGATAATCATAGCTCCAGATGGTTACGGCGCCATAGATAGCCTGCAACACGAAAAGCACTAGAACCAGCCCCGCGTATAGAAGGGGACCCCTACCCAGTCTACTCCTACGCGTATAGTAGAGGTTTAACACTATGAAGACCAAGATCACGAGAGCCCACACCCTGTGTACTTCCTCTAGGACACCGGGCCAGCTTAGAACTATTTTGGTATAGGGGAAGGTGTTGTTATTCGGGTCGAACAACACAACTGAAGCAGCTATAACAAACTGGAACCACACTCCAAACACCGTTAGAAGCGAAGTGACCTTGTAGGTATTCATTGATTTCGAGCTTAGTGGAAGACTATTATTAGGTTTAAACACCGTGGGAAGCCAAATTTATATGTTTCCTCAATGTATTTATTACAGAGATAATGCTCACACCCTATGAGGTTGCGGTCAAGTCGGTTATACCCGCATTAAGACGGATGGTTGCTGAGAAGCTGATCAAGAATCACAGCTTCACTCAGCAACGCGCAGCCTCGGTGCTAGGGGTTTCCCAGTCTGCTATAAGCCGTTATGACACCAAGAATAGGGGTGTGGCAATAGACCTCGAATCACATAAGGATGTAGTCAGACTGGTGGATGATTTGGCTGAGAGGATCGCGTCAGGTGAACTTACACCCGTCAATGTAGCGAAGAGGATAGACGACATATGTGATTATGTTCTAAAGCATGGATACATGTGTGATTTCCACGCTAGAATAGACCCAGCCATCTCGAGGCAGAGGTGCGGTGTGTGCTTGGATGATGAGTCAGCCGCGGCCTAGAGCAGGCCGAGCTGCCTTCTTGCGTCCTCACTCATCCTATCCGGCGTCCAAAGGGGTGTCCTGACAATCTCTACGTCGACCCTTTTGACCTCGGGTATTTTACTAACCTCCTGAACAACCTCTTCCTCAAGCAGGTAACCCACAGGACAGCCTGGGGCGGTTAGCCCGATTCTTAGGAAAACCTCGTTAGAGTCGTTTATCACAACATCGTAAACCAAGCCGAGGTCAACTATGTTAATCGGTATCTCGGGGTCATAACAGTTCCTCAAGGCATCCATTATCTTCTGCTTCAACTCTTCCTTACCATTAAGATTAGCATTCTTCTCCTCAGCCATACCAATGTAATATGGGTCAAGCCATAATATAAGGTATTCCTGGTAAGTCTTAACCCAACAAGAATTTAAGAAAACCCATTCTTGAAAGTAGTTACTCGTATTCAACAATGGGTGAGTCCGAGTCGACCGCTTGACTTAATACTCCCATAGTTGATTCCTGCTTAGAATTGTGGCGTATCGCTGTAGACACCGAGTTTTCGGCCGCCCACATAATACCTGGGCACCCGAAGTGTGGGCGTATGCACGGTCATAACTATAAGGTAGAGGTTTCACTTACTGGTGATAAACTCAACCAAAACGGTTTCCTAATAGACTTCGGAGATGTGAAATCATCTCTCAACGCCATAGTGGGCCTATTGGACCACACCTACCTCAATGATTCCATACCGAAAGAATACCAGCCACCCTCCGCAGAAAACATAGCTTTCTATGTATACAGCTCATTAAGTGAGAGATTACCTCCCAACCTTGGGGTCATTGTTCGAGTCTGGGAGACTCCACACCAGTGGGCCGAGTATCAAACAGCTAAAGTTTAACTGAAAGACCCTCTAATTTGGACCAGATGTCTTGAGTATACCCATCACAGACACCAACAACCACGTATTTCCCCGACATCGTCTTAACTATACATAGAACCATATTGTTATACTCTATGATGATGCATCTAGGCGAACCCCTACTTAGGGTCTCCCCTAGGCGTTCAGCTGAACCATACAAAACAGCGGAAACCTTTGAGAGGGTCTCCCTTTGAAGGTCTATGCTGGATACTGAGGCCAGCTGTGTACCATACCTATCAATGAGTATCACAGACTTTAAATGCTGATCTAAAATCGACTTTAGCGACCCTCTGATATCCTTTAATAAGTCGGACAACTTAAAGTTAAATATCCACGCATACTTAAACACTTTTCTATACATTAAGTACATAGTTGCGGAGGGAAAAACACCCTCTGTGGAAAGCGCGCTAAAACCCTTATTGAATCATTATTAGAACGCATTTGGAGCTTATTCATATGGTTACATATAGTCTGAAACTGAGGGTGGGGCTTTCTATAGAGACCTAGGTGTGGTGTTTAGACGTAACTTTAATATTGTGCAAGAATGTGCCAACAGTATTCCGGTCTAATGATGCCACATGTTGATTAGGTGCTTTGGTGTTATTTACAAATATCGTTAAAAGTTAGAAAGAGTTTAGTATATAGTTTTACAGACCTGCCAAACCGTTCAAGGCGTTGACTAATATTACTTAGGAGCAACCGCTATTTTCTGCTCTGAGTTGGGTTTGTCATTTGCGTGGTTTGTGGCTGGTTCACGCCAGCACCGCTAGCGGCGGATCCACTTCCTTCGGAACCGCCACCTCCACCCTCACTCGTGGTGGTTGTTGGTGGCTGCTCTGGTTTGTCCTCTGGGACTATTGGTTTGGTGCTTATCATCACCCAGCCGAGCCATATGGCTATGGCTGAGACGCCCACGACGAGCACCCAGTC
>CADDZQ010000010.1 GCA_902812505.1 archaeon | reverse complement strand
GTTTAGAGGCTGGCCCCTCCCACCTGTTTATACCCGTGCACACCCATGTGCACAACGAGCAGGTTATGCATTTACCCGTGTTCACGGGCACTCCCGAGTCCACTCTGTCAATGTCTAATACATTAACCGGGCATACAGCCACACAGGCACCGCACCTACAGCATGTGCCTTTATCTGTAACGTTATACTTTAGCTCACCGAACCCCAATGAGTCCTTTGGGAGTGTCACATACTTCATTTTGTCCTCGAATCCGAGCTTTGGGAATACGGGTTTCTCTGTCTTTTGAGGTGAGCTGATTTCCTATCCCCTATAAGTAGGTCAAACTGGGTGAATTAAGGCTTCCGACCTCAGGTATTGGCCGTGAACGATGTTTACGGTTTAACCAAGATTTAAATAAACCTGAGGCGGCTTAACTACGTAAAAAGATTTGTTGGTGGTGATTAATTAGTTGTCGTCGACTCAAACAACCGAGGTGAGTGAGCCGCGTGTTGTACACCTTGAGGACCTAAAGGTAATGGTGGGTGGTCAGGGTGGTGACGGTACGCTCACCGTGATAAACCTGCTTTCACACGCGCTCAAACAGATAGGCGCATATACGTATGATACCCGAAACGTTTTATCTAGAATAAGAGGCGGGCACGCTGACGGTGTTCTAAGAGCTAGTGTTCGACCCATACTCAGCATAGGGGACGGGTTGGACGTGCTTGTTGCCTTCGACGAGGAAGCAGTCGAAGTGGCAAGAGAGCAGCTTTTGGACCACGCTGTTGTAATATATGATAACTCTCATTCGCAGCTCAAAACTGTTCTCAAACCCACTGTGAAGGTTTACAGTGCGAAATTCAGTGAGATCGCTGGGCTTGAGCTTAAGAAAACGCTGCTTAAGAACACCGTAAGCTTCGCCGTGCTGTGCAGGGCGCTCGGGCTCGCTGATCAACTGGCGGAGGAAGCCATAAACTGGAGGTACGCTAGGCGTGGTGGGGATGTTCTCCAAAGCAACCTGCAGGCGTTGAAGATCGGCTTTAGACTGGCTGACCAGTTGGGTGTTAAACCCTCCATTAGTTTTCCTAAAACTGAGCCAAAACAGGGCTTAATACAGATAACTGGGGATGAGGCTGTGGGCATGGGCTTCATAGCTGGCGGGGGAAGGTTCTATGCGGGTTACCCCATCACACCCGCAAGCGAGATACTCGAGTACCTCCAAGCAAATCTTCCAAAATTCAACGGGGTAGCCCTCCAAGCAGAAGATGAGATATCCGCGATAAACATGGCTTTAGGGGCTTCACTAGCGGGCGCACGGGCCATGGTTGCAACTTCTGGCCCCGGCCAAGACCTAATGACGGAAGGCTTGGGGCAAGCTGGTATGGCCGAAATACCCTTGGTGATAGTCGAGGTTCAGAGGGCTGGACCAAGCACGGGGATGCCCACAAAGCACGAACAATCGGACGTAAACCACGTGGTCTTCGCGGGCCACGGTGATTTTCCACGACTGGTTGTAGCACCCGCGGACGCGTCAGACTGCTTCTATCTGACTGTGGACGCGCTAAACTTAGCCGAGAAATACCAGTTACCCGTGTTCATACTTATGGATCAAGCCCTCGGCCAGAACACTCAGACGGTCCCAGAGTTTGACTTTTCAAGGGTTAACATAGACAGGGGGAAGCTACTTACTCAGGCAGACCTGAACCGGATTAGCGTGTATAAACGGTATGAATTCACTGAGGACGGCGTCTCGCCTAGGACTATACCTGGTACACCCGATGGCTTCTTCCAGGTTACGGGTAACGAACATAATGAATGGGGTTTCGTATCTGTTGACAGGACTAATAGGGCTAAAATAATGCGTAAAAGGATGCTTAAGGTTGAAGCAGCCAAAAAGGATATGCCGCGTGGTCATGTCTACGGTGATCAGGATGCTAGGGTAGGGTTCATTTCTTATGGGTCAAACCTTGGACCAATACTTGAAGCTATGGAGCAACTTGGAAAACAGGGGGTTAAGACCAAATTCCTCTTGTTGCGTTCGATTTATCCGCTTCTTGAGGAGGTACAGGAATTCCTTGAATCGGTGAACACAGCTTTCGTGGTCGAGTCGAATTTGACCGGGCAGTTAGCCGGCCTCATAAGGCGTGAGTATGGCTACGCTGATAAAATAGTGAGGATAAACAAGTATGACGGATCGGTTTTCAGGCCTAGCGATATTGTGTCTCAAACCCTGAGCCAGCTACCTAGGAATGGGGGTGAGTGAAGTGCCTAAAGTTTTCACACCCCAGACACCTATATGGTGTCCTGGTTGCGGTGACTTCGGTGTTCTCGCCGCATTGAAAAAGGCGCTTAATGACCTGGAGATTCCTCCTCACGAAACAATCTTGGTGGGTGGGATAGGCTGCTCGGGTCACATACACAACGACTTATTGGTATACGGCTACCACTCCCTGCACGGAAGGCTCCTTCCCACAGCAATAGGTATTAAGCTCGCCAACCCTCGGCTCACAGTGATAGCTGCGGGGGGTGACGGGGATGGCTATGCTATCGGTGGAAACCACTTCCTACACGCACTTAGACGCAACCCCAGCATAGTCTATCTCGTTATGAACAACGGGACCTACGGGCTCACTAAGGGTCAACCCTCACCCACCGCTCAGATAGGCTTCGAAGGAACCAAGGAAATACCCTTTGAACCCATCCTTACCGCCCTCTCGATTAGGTCGACAACATTTGTGGCGAGAGGTTTCTCAGGCAATCAGGTTCAACTCCAGTTTGTAATCAAAGAGGCCATCCAGCACGCCAACGCTGGTAAGGGGTTTGCCTTCCTCGACGTGCTAAGCCCCTGTGTAACCTACAATGACACATATGCTGAGTGGAGAAAGTCAACCGTCGATATGAATGCCGATAAATCCTTCGACCCTACGAATAGGGCTCTAGTATTCGAACGCGTGTTGAACACACTCCAAGAGGGCAAGATACCCACGGGTCTACTCTATAAAGGTGAGAGCCCCTCCTTCGAGTCAATGCAGCTAAAAGACCCAGCCTCACCTATAGCCACACAGGACTTGACTCCAGCTGGAAAAATAGAGGAGTTCAAAAAGCTCATAGCCAGATACCGCTAAGAATCCTAATTCAGATGTGTGAATCGTCACCGAAGCCAACTGGTCCGAGCAGGGACTTATGCGGCGACACGACACATCGGCGTCCAAGCACGACGCCCGCGAGAACGCTCTCGACACCGACTAGGCAGTCATCCATGACAACCGATTCCACAAGCGAGGACCTCTCCTCTAGTTTTGCGCGTCTGCCTATCGATGAATACTTGACTACTACGCCGGCTCGTACCTTAGACCCATCACCTATTAGGGTCGGGCCGCTAAGTCTTTCCAGGTCCTCAATCTCAACCTCACCTTGAATGTACACGCCTTCCTCCAGACGCTTGCCGGGAATCTTTATCCTAGTCCTACCGCTTAACACCTCCTTTTGGGCCTTAATCAAACCCTGGAATGTACCCACATCATACCAGAAGCCGCTTGGCACAAAACCGTAGAGCTGACCCTTTTCCACAAGTTTGGGAAACACGTCTAGGCTGAAGTCTGTTTTAGTGTTTCTTTCAATGAGATTGAGCACACTCTTGTTTAGGATATATATACCCGTGTTAACAAGCCGACTCTTAACCCTTGCTGGATTAGGCTTCTCCACGAACCCCACTATCCTGTTGTCGTGGTCGAGTTCGGCAACACCGAAGTGCTGCACGTTTTCTACTTGGTTCAGAACAACTGTGGCTGCATTATCGTTACCTACATGATTTTTTAGCACAGAGTTAAGGTCGAAGTCGAAAAGTACATCCCCACTAACCACTAGGAAGACGTCGTCCAGTAGGTCCTCTACATTCTTGACTGAACCAGCGGTGCCGAGCGGTTTCTCTTCCACCCTATACTCAGGGTTTATCCCATGACTTGAGCCATCACCGAAGTAGTCTATTATCTCCTGCGCCCTATAATAGAGGGTAAAGACGATCTCTCGGATGTTGGCTTCCTTGAGCCGCTCTACTACGTGCTCAATTATGGGTTTGTTTACCACTGGAACAAGCGGCTTGGGGATGTAGTTAGTCACTGGTCTTAGCCTTGTGCTGAATCCGCCGGCTAGAATAACGGCCTTCAAACCCACCGTCACCCCTATGGCCTCTCGACGCGTGCGTCGAGTTTCCTCACAAATAGCCTTGTACGCTGCGCTGCCTGACTTAGCGCTATGAGGGCTGGCAGTGGTTCGCCGCTTAGGAACGTCAAGAGTGCTCCACCTCCGGTGCTCGCATATCCCAGTTTTTCCACCAGACCCATCTTCTCAGCCATGATTCTCGTGTGCCCCCCACCTATTACCGTGTAAATTTTAAGGTCGGCCAATAGCTGGAGTAGTTTGGATGTGCCTACCTCAAATCCAGGCTTCTCCACTACACCTGCCGGCCCCCTCATGAACGCTGTTCTGAACCCACTTATCTCGTCGCGTACTACGCTGATGGTTCTTTCGCCGATATCCATAACGCTGTCGTCTTCGGCAACGCTGTGTAAATCCACCTCAACCCTTTTTCCAGACCTCTCAACAGCGATGTCAACGGGTAACACGACCTTAGAGCTGTATTCGGCGAGGATCTTACGCGCGGTTATAAGCGCGTCTTCGAGACCTTTCTCAGCTATATAAGCACTCATCTTTTTCCCTAATCTGGCCCCCGAAGCGAGTAGGAAGATGTTTCCAACAAGGCCTGTGACCACCACCTTGTCAGCCGAGTTTGATTCTAGTATCCTCAGGATTATCTTTATAGAATCAGCAACTTTTCCTCCACCTATTAGAAAGACGGTTGGACGTAGGTTACCACCCACAACCCTGTTCAGGGCGTTGAGCTCGGCTTCCATGAGCTCGCCCGCGAAGGCTGGTAGAATATAGGGAAACCCTACTAGGGAGGCGTGGTTTCTGTGTGCTGCGGCGAAGGCGTCGTTGATATAAGCTGACGCCCTCGACGAAAGGCTTCTCACGAATGGTGATTTAGAATGCTCCTCGTCTGATACCTCACGTGTCTCATCATCGATAAAACGTGTGTTCTCAAGCATAAGCACCTCTCCCTCTTTGAGTTGAAGCAATTCCTCATCCACGTGCTTCCCATAAACCTCCGGGACAAACTTGACCTCGGTGCCTAAGATGCTTGATAGTATCTCACTATGAGTTCTCAGTGAGACGAAGTCTTGTGACCCCCTTTGGCCTTGGTGAGCGAGGAGAACCGTCTTCGCTCCTTGGTCAATAAGACTCTTGATGGTGGGTATATGGGACTTTATACGCGTGTAGTCAATTATTTTGCCTGTTAAAGGGTCAATGGGGGAATTAATGTCGACTCGAAGCAGAGTCACCAAGCCCCCAAACCTCATTTCATCCATGCCAACATACTCGGGAACGCTTAGCTTCTTGCCCGACAAGCTTAACACCAAGAATCCCACTCTATAGCCATTAATTAACTTTGAGAAACATCGAAAAACCTTCCAACAAACACCCAGCTGACTCCCACATGCATGCCTACACCTAATCATTTTGGATTTTGTGGGGGTTTGGGGGCGGAAGGCTCCTACCGATCAGGGAGAGGGCGGGAATACACCCCCTCTTCCCTCAGA
Organism: archaeon; assembly: GCA_902812505.1. GTDB lineage: Archaea > Thermoproteota > Thermoprotei_A > Marsarchaeales > Marsarchaeaceae > ECH-B-1. Next base: position 28,213 of record CADDZQ010000010.1, on the reverse strand, counting down.
ATGGTTTATAAATGTATTATTATAGGTATAACCAATAATGCTGACATCCACCAAGGTGAAGCTCTATCCTGATAAGAGACAGCAGGTTTTGTTGGAGAAGCACTTTGGTGGTTGCAGGTTTGTCTCCAATTACTTCTTGTCGAAGAGGGATGAATACTACATAGCGAATAGGGGTGCGGAGAAATCATCCCTAAATTATTTTGGTACACAGAGTATGCTGATTGAGCTGAAAAAGGAGTACCCATTGCTGTACGAAATCAATTCCCAGTCACTACAGATGTCTGTGCGCTTCTTGGATAGCGCATTCAAAAACCTCTTCCACGGTTACGCGGAGCACCCAAAATTCAAGAGGAGTGGTAAGAATGATTGCTTCGCGGTTCCACAGCACATAATGATAGAGGGGAATAGCGTGTGCTTCCCAAATTTCTCTGAGAGTATATACTTCAGGTGTTCCGAGGGCAAACTATGCAGGGTCAAGAAGGTCAATCACATTGTTATAACAAAGGATGTGGGGGACTATTACTGTTTGATAATAAAAGAAACCGGAGAGCAACTACCAGAGAAGGTGTCAATATCCGTCGGGAATTCGGTTGGTATCGACTTGGGTGTGGAGAAGTTCGCTACACTGTCGGATGGAACAATCATAGGGAATCCGAGATTCATGGAGAGGGTTGAGAATAGGATAAGGCGGCTTCAGAGGCAACTATTAAAGAGGCGAAAAGGGTCAAACAAGAGGAGGAACCCTATATTGAAATTGCAGAAGAAATACAGGAAGCTCAGTAGCATGCATGAAGATTTCTTGGATAAGGTGTCGACCGCGATAGCCAAGCGGCACGACACCATAGTCTTGGAGGACATCAACGTCCGGGGGATGGTGCAGAACCAACACGTCTCAAAGGGTCTTGCGGATGCCTCATTCTATGCGTTCAGGCGGAGGCTTGAGTGGAAGGCTCACAAATATGGGGAGAATATTATCCTAATTGGTGGGTTTGATCCGTCCTCCAAGCTGTGCGCTAACTGTGAAAGCGTGAAACATGACATGAAGCTCTCGGAGCGTGTGTACCGCTGTGCTACATGTGGTCTGGTCATACACAGGGATTATAATGCCTCAAAGAACATAAGGAGAATAGGTCTCGTCAATGTGGGGCTGGTGCGGTCCGAATTCACGCCTGTGGAGATTGCTACTTCGTGCTTGTATGGAATCTACCCGTACAGGCAGATATGGGTCGCTGAGGCAGGAGGCTCCGTGCGTGAGGGCGGGGTGGCTCGCATCGTCCACATCCATACACTATTTGGGGAGTGTTAACAGGTGGACTATGAACGAGAGTTCGAACGACTCAAAGCCTCGACTCTAACACTTATTACAGAGTCGATAAAGCAGGCCAACAACACACAATTCAACGTAGTGGTGGGTGGACGAAAAGTAATTCGCAAAATAGGTAGCTATAGACCTGATAGACTACGAAGTTTGATGGATAAACCAAGTGTTACGCTTGGAGCGGTTGATGGTAGTTGCAGTGTTGATGTCTTCGGCGACACCGTTTTTATCAGCGTTGTAGCTGCTTCGCTCATGTACGAAATGGTTGTATCCGACTCGGTTTGGGTTGAAAAGTGGCCTGAGCAAGGTGTTGAGTACTCATTCATCCTGCCTGTCTTAGCCCATCAAGCAGACGCTGAATCCTCTGATAGCTCTTCGCCTTTTGTAAACTTGGCCTCAAACCTCATGAAGCTTTTGGAGTTTCTAACTGTCGCCGATACCATGAGTATCGCGGACATTGTGCTAGCAGATGGCTCCCTCTCTATGGACTATAAGACATCTGTAAGCACGTCCATTAACGAAAAACTGTACAAAAAGACAAGCCTCAATGGCTTAAAGACGGCGTGGGGTGGGCTTGATGAGTATGATTTGTTAATAAACCTGTACAGGGGTTTAGATTTACTAGCCGTGAGGCCTCTAAACCCATTCGCGTTGATATTCAGCGCTGAAAGGAATGGTGGAACAGCTGTTCTGGATGGCTTAGATGTGAATTGTGTTAGGCAGCTCCAAGCTTTTGCTGCGGCTTACCCGGATAAAATACAGCTGGATACCCACACGTTAACGCTATCTCAGGATGCGATGAAAAGCTGGGATAGGCTGACGGCAACCCTTAATTTGATAAAACAGAACATTACACTCTACAGAGGCTCTCACCCTCTGGTGATCCTAGATAGACCGCTTGGTTTGGATGACATAAACCTGCTTAGAGCCTATGCACTCATTGGCATCTTACTTAAAGCAAAATATTTGGGAAAACTACTGATTGGTGTTGCGAAGGATAGCACATCCACGAGCCTGCAGGAACTAATCTTCAGGGAAATGAGTCCTACTAACAGGGGCTTCATCTTACCCGATAAGCTCGCACTGGAGGTTTACTCGGCTCTTAAAGAGCCCACTCTTATCAACGAGCCTTGGAGCACGCTTGAATATGACCCTCTTTCGGAGTTGAGCTCCACGAATAATGAGCCCCCTATGCGAGGTGTTTTTTCTAGGTTCTATGTTCAGCTTATGGTCAGTGAAGGCGTCCGCTCCGATGTTTTTGTGTGCGAGAGATTGAAAAGACACGCAGTCGATATGTTTGATCCATATTCCGAGACGGATGACCCTGACCAAGAGTACACCCTAGGACTGCTCCAAGCCCTTTCGCAGCCAACAGGCTCTATACCTGAGGCGCTGGGTCACACATATCCGCTTTTCGAAGTTGATAAGTACGTTAAACACATTGTGTCCGGGTTGAGAAGCATAGTCAGAGGATATCAAAAACTGCTGATCACTGATCCAGCCTACCGTGAGTATCTTTCAATTATTAAACCCTTCAGGCAGAAGAGAAGTGAATTTGAGAGGGGTAGAAGAAGTTGGGAACAGACGCGTTAACAGACTTTGATGGGGCGCTTGATGCCCGTCTTGAAAGGCTTGATAACTCGATTGTTGAGTTCGAGCGTTACACATCCTCACACTATATAGGGGTTTGCACTGCCACATATAACATCCAAGTGATGCGTAGGTTGCTGCCCGGAATGATATTCGCTGTGCCCAATTTTAGATCTGATTCTAAGCAGAGATACACACTTTTTGAATTAGTTGGTTTCAGGCCCGTTCATTTTGGAGCTGCTGCTATAACAGCGGACACGTTGCCTGAGATAAGGAGGGAGGTCTTCGAGAAGGTTCGATACGAGTGGGTAAAGGGTTCCAAAGCCGCTTACATACAATTCACAGGGAACCCTATTAACTACGACCTAATTGTTGACGGCTCAGAGTACAGTTTTGAGCGAGGGTGGAGTTACCCACTGCTCGGTGGCGAAGTGAGCTTCTTAACCGAGAGCTCCATATCCCGTCTTATTAACAATGGGCTACCCACGGAATCCCCGCCTATTGCAAAACTGATTTCACATGAAGGGGTCAACGTCAAGGTGGATGCCTATGCTCTCACCAGCTATCACGTGGGGGTTTTCGCGTACACGGGGGGTGGTAAATCCAACCTTGTTTCCCACCTAATAAGAACGGTGATAAATAGTACACCCACCACTAAAATTGTGGTTTTCGATGTTGCGGGGGAATACTCAGTGAATCTAGCTGACATTATGCTGTCAGAAACCTACGGCTCGCTTTTGCTCATCGAGGAAGAGGTTTTAAGCGCAGACCAACTCTCTTCGAGATTCACTCTACCCAAAGGATTCATGGGGGAGGTTGCCGCCTCGGTAAACACGTTCGCCGATGCACTCATTCGGAGAAAAAGGGTTTCTAAGGTAGCCGAACACAAGCTTTATGCACGCCATCTCGAGACAAAGGTGACCTACAACGATGTTGCCGAGATGATAAGTGAGAAGATAGACTATTATGCTGATAAGAAAAATGCCACCCTTAAAGTGTTGCTCATAGGTGTGCTCGCCCAGCTTAGCTCGTTCCTAAAACAGCGAAGCTTAGAGTGGGAAAGCCCTGTTGGTGCAGAGTTGAGTGAGTTTATACAGGGTCTTAACGTCGACCTCAGCCAGAAGCCAATGCAGAACCTAATGACCGACATGCGAGTAATCGCTGATTCAGTGAACCGCCAACCAGACAGAGAAGCCTACTGGGATGGGTTTTCTGATAGCCAGCTCGTCAATCTACTCAATGACGCCGCAGGTGTACGCTTAGTAGTTGTCTCCTTCACAGATGTCTCGAGGCTCAGGAGGTTCGCCGCTAATGTGTGCACACGTGTTTTGCAATTCAGGAAATCAAGGTTTAGAAAGGACCCACCAGTGTTCTTCGTGTTCGATGAGGCACAAGAGTTGATACCCAAAGAAGCGCGAGATGATGATGGTACAAGGTACTCCTCGTACGCCATCGAGCAACTCCTACGTCAGGGTAGAAAGTACGGCTTGGGTGGGCTCATAGCAACCCAGAGGCTTGCCTATCTGAATACCAACGTGTTGCAGCAGATTCATACGTATTTCGTCGGAACCCTCCCACGACCTTATGACCGCACAACTATAAGCGACCAATTCGCGGTGGACCCAACCATTGTAGATAAGACGCTTGAGTTGCAGAGTGGAGAGTGGCTTCTTTCCAGCTATAGCGCCACCGGTGTGAGAAACATGCCCATGTTCATCAGGACACCGAATAATGAGGAAACCGTTATAGAAACATTAAAAAAGCTGAGTGCATAAAGACTACGCTTTGCCCTGCCCTTTCTATAAAATGGACATGTGTAGTGCCGTTAAAGACCTACGCCTCGCTAAACTGTACACCAGTCGGCAGAGATGTATGTATGAGTATAAATCGTGTTCAATATTCGCCGCGAATTCAGACAGGGCTCCCTCAGAAGAAGTGGTTGAGCACAAGATGGAATCATACACATCACAGGAGCAACCATCATTGAATATAGAGGTTGACTGTGAATTCTTCGGTGACGGAGAATGCAGGGTGATGCATAGGAAACTCATGCAGTTCGAAATTCAAAGATGTGCACAGTATTCACACACATGCCCCCTAAGGGAAAGAGCTCTCAGAACACGTGTTAGATAGAATCTAGTATCCAACCCTAATTATGTTGGTTTCCTTTATTTTCCTAAGCACCACCAGCGTATTGGTGGATGTCACACCGTCTAGTAAACCAATCTTGTCTAGGAATCTACCCAGTTCATGGTGGTCGCGGACTAAGATTTTTGCTACACCATAATAGTCCCCTGTCACATCGTATAGCTCGATGACCTCGTTCATTTCAGCAAGCCTGGAGAAGACGTGCTGTGTGCGTTTGGGGTCTGTCTTAATCAGTACTAGCGCCGTGAGACTTAGGCCGAGTTTGTCTGGGTCGACTATTACAGTAAACCCCTTTATAATCCCGCCGTCCTCTAGCTTCGACACCCTAGCGTGGACGGTCGCTTCACTGATGTTTAGTTGTTTTGCTAGCTGGGCGAATGGGGTTCTACCATCCTGCAGGAGGAAGCGGATGATCTGCAGATCCAATTCGTCGACCTCTGGCGTATAGCCGGCTTTATCTCCACTCATAAATTGCCTCTGTGCTACACCATCTAACCATCTAATTAACATTGCGTGTTAGCACCATGGATTAGAAGACTTTTTCCGTAAGGATTTTAGGTAGATATTCATAGTTTTGTTTATGGAGCTAAGCGAACTGGACCTAAAAATTTTAAGGGAACTCCAAGTAAATGCGAGAATAAGTAAGAAGGCTCTTTCGGAGCGACTTAAGGTTTCACCCGTGACCGTGTCGATGCACATCGATAAACTGGTAAAGAGCGGCGTGATTGAAAAGTTCGCAACCATAATCAACCCTGATGTCTTCGGCTTCACGATCGAGGCGTTAATAGAGGTGAGTGTGCAGGGAGGCCACATAGTTGAAGTGGAGCAAACCTTAGCAAAGTACCCAAACGTTTACGCTGTGTTTGATGTCACAGGTGATACAGACGTAATTATACTTGCGCGCTTTAGGACACGTGAGGAGTTGAGTAGCTTTGTGAAGGGTATGCTCTCTAATCCCAACATACTACGCACCAACACACGCCTAATACTCATGGATATTAAGCGTAGCCTTGATATACCGTTACCCGAAGAACCACCACGCAAACGACCCAAAAGGAGCGTGCTAGAAGCTTAAAAAGATGCGGAGGTCAGCCTCCGTTGAGTAGTTGGCGGACAACTTTATTAGCTACGTCGGGGTCTGCTCTTCCACGCGTTTTCTTCATAACTTGACCGATAAGGTAGTTCACAGCCTCCTGATCTCTCTTTGCATCCTCAACTGCCTCAGGATTCTCCCTGAACACCTCCTCGGCAACCCTCCTTATGAACTCGACATCCGCTATACGGGTTAACCCGAGCCTCTCAACTACAACCCTCGGCGGAAGACCTGTGTTGGCGACCTCTACTAAAACCCTCTTACCTATCTTGCCGCTTATCTCCCCCGTCTCAATCATGTGTAGCATCTCAGCTAGGTAACCCGGTGTAACCGCTAGTTGGTTTATTTCGATTTTCTTCTCGTTGAGTTGCCTCAGGATTTCTGACTGGATCCAGTTCGCGACGGTTTTGGGGTTAGTGTAGAGCCTTACCGTTTCCTCAAAGTAGTCAGCCAGACCTTTATCCAGCACTAGCACGTTTGCATCATAACTTTTTAACCCGTACTGCTCTACAAATCTTTTTGCCCTCGCATCTGGTAGCTCCGGCATCGAGTCGAGTATTCTCTGTAGGGTATCCTCGTCTAGGCTTACGATGGGGATATCTGGCTCGGGGAAGTATCTGTAATCCTGTTCCTCCTCCTTCTGTCTCGAGCTTATAGTCATTCCTTTGGCCTCGACCCAGTGCCTTGTCTCTCTGATAACAGAGCCCCCGGCCTCGATTATCTTAGTTTGTCTCAATACTTCGAACTCTATGGCTTTCACGATCTCTTTATAAGAGGATATGTTTTTGACTTCAACCCTGTTTCCCCCATCTACAGATACGTTGGCATCAGCTCTAATAGCACCCTCACGAGAGGTATCACAAACGCCTAAGTGTTCAAGGACGCTTCTAAGCTTCTGTATGAACACCCTAGCCTCATCAGGTGAAGCCAAATCTGGTTCAGTGACTATTTCAAGCAGGCCCACACCAGCCCTGTTGTAATCCACAAGAACATATTTAGAGCTCCCTATACCCTCTGGGTGTTCAAGCCTGCCTGGGTCTTCCTCGATCTGAATTCTGCGTATACGAATCCTCCTCTCTGAAGAGTCATTTGCAAAGCCAAGCCAGCCAGAGTGAGCCACGGGTACCCCACCAGCCTTCTCATACTGAGATATCTGGAAATTCTTCGTCATATCTGGGTAGAAATAGTTCTTTCTGACAAAGTTAAAACTCCTAGAGATGGTACAGTTCAGAGCTTTGGCCACCATGATAGCGTGGTTCACCGCCAACTTATTTAACACCGGCAAAGAGCCGGGTAGTCCAAGGCAGACTGGGCACACGTTGGTATTTGGCGGCAGGCCCTGATACTCCGCCCTACATCCACAGAAGAGCTTGGTTTTCAACCTGTTGAGTTGTACGTGTACTTCGAGGCCTATCATAACCCTGTGATCAGATTCAGCCAACCCATATCACCCAAAACCTCATCGGGAAGCCTTCTCACACCAACCTTGGCAGCCGATGTTTGTGGGTCCGCCAAGACCTTAGGCAGATACTCCACGATGTCTCGTGCTATAAGCTGCTCGCCCATCACGCTCGACGCTAGGCTACCAGCCAATCCTAGAGCGCACACGCCGGTGAGCGCCGCGTCGAAGTCATCCACACCTTTAGCGCGTATAGCCGCAGTCAAACCTGTGAGCACGTCGCCTGTACCAGCTACAGCCATTGCGGGTGTGCCCGTCGCGCTGAGCCTGACCTTTGATGGAGAAGCGACAATATCGCAGGGACCCTTGAGTAGCACAGTTGACCCCAGCCTACGCGCTAGTTCACTTGTCTCCCTCACTCTCCTAGTCAGGTCAACACTGGGTTTGAAGCCTGCTAGGTACTCGAACTCTCCAGCGTGAGGTGTGAATATGATGCCGCGGGGAGGAAGCCATCCTTTGCTCATAAGATGGGCCACGCATCTAATCCCGTCGGCGTCAACCACTGTGGGAATCCCAAACTCTGAACACGATTCGATTATTATACGCACGCCCTCTGCAGTCTCTTCATCGAAGCCTAGACCCGGCCCAATCGCTACACAATTAGCCCTACCCAGCACATCCTTCACAGCTTCGAGTGAGCCGGGATTCAGATTGTCGCCTCCATACTCGTGACATATGAGCTCCGGTACCTGGTTCCGCGCGGCCTCAACCACTGGCTTCGGAGCCACCAAGTGCACTAGGTCTGAGCCGCCTCTGAATGCGCCAAGAGCTGTTAGTATTGGGGCGCCAGTGTACTTGGTCGAACCCCCCACCACTACAACCCTTCCCCCTTCCCCCTTCTTCATAAGTGGTTGGCGGCGGGGGTAGTTGGCTTCAATGTCTCCAGGACCGGCGAAGACAGCGGCCTCTCGGGGTATGCCTATGTTGGCCACCACGATTTCTACATCCTTTAAACCCTGGAGGCATGGTTTGGGCCCGTGCATGGTTACAACCAAATCACACTTTACATACTCTCCACCAAGAATTGTTGAGTCGGCCTCAAGACCGCTCGGAATGTCTATGCATACCTTCTTAGCGCTGGATGAGTTGATTGTTTGAATCGCCCATCTATATGGCTCTCTGAGTCTACCCTTGAAGCCTGTGCCAAGCAGTGCGTCAACCACCACATCCGCCTTTACTTGACCCTGAAACCTGGAAACACCTATCGTTGTTTGTCTGCGTGTTATCTCCCAGTGCGAACGTGCAGCTGTATTCTCGTTGAGGGTTGGCTCGACCAAATAGTGTACCCCGACCTTGAATCCCATGGAGCTAAGGTGTCTTGCCGCCACGTAGCCGTCGCCAGCCTTCCCACCCGAGCCCGTTATTACAGCTATACTCCCAGAATACCGCCTACCAATTTCTTCGGCAACCCTTCTTCCAGCGTTCTCCATGAGTAGGAAGCTGTCGACGCCGATCCATGCAGAGTTGTGTTCAAGCCTCATCATATCCCTTGACGTGATTGCGCTCACACGATTCTCCCCCACGGCTCCACCACCCTTGCGATGCTGAGACCACTTCTCTCAAGTTGGGACGCCACCGTGAAAAGAAGTTCATCCCTCCCGTAGGGGGCTATGAGCTGTACGCCTAAGGGTAGGGTTGTTCCGTCAATAGTGAAGGTACCGACTGGCACGTTGAGCGCTGGTAGCCCAGCTAGGTTAACGGGTACCGTGTCAACATCGCTTAGATACATGGTGAGCGGATCCTGGGTTTTCTCACCGAATCTGAATGGGGGTGTAGGTGAAGTTGGCGCTATGAGAACATCGAACTGCTTGAAGGCCTCTCTAAACTCGTGTATAAGCATTGTTCTAAACCTAGAAGCCCTACCATAATACATTTCCTGGTAGCCAGCGCTCAGCGCGAAGGCGCCAAGTATTATTCTCCGCTTTACCTCTAAGCCGAATAGACTTCTCACACGAGAATACTCCTCGTTCCAGTCTCCCTCAAACGCGGGGTGTTCGCCATACCTGACGCCATCGAATCTAGCGAGGTTACTTGAGGCCTCACTCATGGCTATCAGGTAGTAGGCCTCTAAGCTGTAGCCGATGTGTTTGATGCTGGCTTCCCCTACGCTAACACCATTTCTTTCAAGCTCCTTACACGTCGTAGACAGGGCGGATGACACAGCCTCATGTATGCCCTCCCCGGCCATCTCTGCCACAACCCCCAACCTTAAACCCTCAACACCCCTCGACGGTGCATCACGTATACTCCAAGAAAAGTTGGTCGTCGTCCCATCCTTAGGGTCTGCACCAAGCATCGCTGAGTACACAAGCGCAAGGTCGTCCACACTTCTAGCGAATACGCCCACCTGCTCTAGACTGTTGGCATACGACACCAAACCATACCTACTAAGCGCCCCATAACTGGGCTTTAAACCGAACAGGCCAGTGAAACACGCGGGCAACCTGACCGAGCCACCGGTATCTGTACCAAGGGCGGCTGTGGCCATCCCACCGCTGACGGCGACCGCGCTCCCACCGCTAGAGCCACCGGGAACCCTGTCCTCAGCCCAAGGGTTACGGCTCGCACCGTAGGCGCTGTTCTCGGTGCTACTACCCATGGCGAACTCATCAGTATTGGTTGTTCCAAGCACTATTGCGCCAGCCCTCTTCAGCCTATCCACCACAGTCGCATCATAGGGGGCAACATACCCTCTGAGCACACGGCTCCCACACGTTATAGGTAGACCCCTAACCGATATAACATCCTTTATAGCCACTGGCACACCAGCTAGGCTCAGCCTCTCCCCCCTAACCACTGAGTCATCAACGCTTGAAGCCGCCCTTCTAGCTCCCGTAGAGTCAACGTGGAGATATGCGTTGAGCTTACCGTTGAGTTCTGCGATCCTCTCAAGATATGCGGCCACAACCTCCTTAGCACTCAGCTCACCAGCGTTCACAGCCGAAGCTATACGGCTTGCCCCCATTTTGAAAACTGCTTCCACGTTTAATCACTTAGATCTTGGGCGCCTTGATGAAGCCCTTTTCACCCACAGCATTCACGAACACCTCCTCCACGGGAAGATTTTCCTCTGCTACATCATCTCTTAAAACACTCTTTGCCGGGGTCACGCTATAGGTGGGCTCATAGCCTTCTAGGTCCAGTTCTCCAAGTCTCCTAACGTATTCGAGCACCTTGGAGAGGTCTTTCGCTATAATCTTGGCCTCCTCCTCGGTGACGCCGACTCTGAGCTGACGCGCCAACTCGATCACTTTCGAGTAATCCAGGTTCTCCCCAACCATCAACACATCATGGATACTCCAAGATATAAGCCATCACACTAGAGAGGTTCAAGCCCAGATTTGGCGTTTTGCTAAAACAAAAATTTATTGTGGGCTCAAAATGGGCCACTCCACTACTTGGAGGACAAGGTTTCCCGCGTCAACCACAAAGTTCACCTCCCACCTTCGAAGGGGTTACGATGATCCTTCACACGGCTACAAGAAGCGTGGGTTTCACCCTCATAAGACTGGTACCGGTAACCCTGAATTGGATATCAGCATAACTTCCCCGTGTTACAAGGCGGTGTGCGAATAAATGCTTCTCAGGCGTGGGCGCTCAAGTTTGGTGACTGCCCACTCTGGGACGCTATCAGTAGCAAACCCCGACCCTTCAGTAGTGATGAGGCTTTTGGGAGTCTATTCTATAATGTGCCCCCATCCGCGAGTTGTTTAGAGTAAGATCAAAACGTTTAAACACTATTCTAAACCAATGCCATTGAGCTGAATTTGGAGTTGAATTTTCAAAGCCTATCGCAGCTCAATCAGTATATTATAGCGTGCGATAAGTGTCCGCGGCTCGTCGAGTACCGCGCACGTGTCGCTCAGGTTAGGACCAAGAGATTCTCGCAGTGGGAGTACTGGGGTAAACCTCTCCCAGGCTTCGGAGACGCTGATGCGGAGATACTCATCGTGGGTTTAGCGCCAGCGGCACACGGGGGGAACAGGACTGGTAGGATGTTCACGGGCGACTCCTCTGGAGACACGCTTATGGCCTCACTTTACCGTGTTGGTTTGGCAAGTAAGCCCACTTCAAACGATAGGTATGATGGTTTAAAGCTTTGGCACGTATACATAACTGCTGCTTTGAGGTGTGCTCCCCCAGCGAATCGCCCCCTCAGAGAAGAGCTTGAAAACTGCTCTATCTACCTTAAATGGGAATTCAGGTTATTAAAGAGGCTAAGGGTTGTTGTGGCGCTTGGCGGTGTAGCCTTTAATTCATGTGTCCGTCTATTGGGCTTCCCAGCTGGGGAGAAGTTTAGTCATGGGGCCATCCTAAGGCAGGGTGACCTTTACCTCATATCGTCTTATCACCCTAGTAGGAGAAACACGCAGACAGGCTTACTGAAACCAGAGATGCTGGACAGCGTATTTATTCAGGCTAAAAAGCTAAGTGGCCTATAGGCGATGGTGTTCAGATTAGGGTTGAGTGGGCGTGGTCTCCGAGTGTGGAAAACCGTTATCCGGGCACCATCCTATAAGCTCGTGGAGAAGTAATCAGGCTGGGTTACGGTTTGCGCTAAGAAAAACAACTTATAAGGTTTCTCAGAACCCCCTGAGTGTTTCCCGAAAGAAACCGAGAAAGTTTAACTGGGTTCTCGGGGTGGGTTCATTGATACCCGCACGCGGTGTGTGGGGTGGGGGAGTATACGTCTGCGGACACCTCTAGAAGGGGCCACGGCAACCCCCCTAGTGGTGGGTGGTCTAGTCTGATTGGTGGCTGAGTCTGGGAGCTTCTCCTTCTGGGTAGGGCGGGGGCTTACAAAGCTTGAATCGGAAGCTATCAGGCCTCAAACCGATGGGGTGGTATTAAAATTAGTATAGAATTTTTGTAATGGTTTCAAATCCGCATTAAGGGGTGTTCGCAGGTTGTTGCGATGAAGTTGGCTAATTAATTCTTAGTCTATCTTTCTGGCTTCCGCGTTAGATGTTCTCCTGAGGCTTCTCAGAAGTGATGCCACGGGTATCACTGATACACCCACGTATACGTAGTTGGGTGATATGTCGCTGAGTGCCGCTCCCAATAGTGGGCCGCTGAAAAAGCCTGTGCCGAGGGAGGCTTCCAGAATGCTCGTCTGGTACTCTCCTTCCTTGCTTAACGAGTTATTTAAGCCTGCGTGGTATAGTAGCCCGACCCCTGCGCCGACGCACACTGCGCAGATAAACTGTTCAGGCATACTGTGTAGTATTGTGGGTATCGCTATGAGCGCTGATAGTGTGTAGCCGAAGGGTTTTATTCGCGTGGGACCCAGCGCTGATTGGATGCGGCCAGCGGTAGCCAGCACTATGGTTCTTGATGCCGCCATCACGCCTACTATCAACCCTATGGACTCGTAGTCGTAGTGTCTGCTTGCTAGGTAGGCTGGGTAGAGTGATGAGAACACCGCTGTTACAAAGCCAGCTATAAAAGCTGGGAGTGCTATTTCGCCTAAGGTGTTCTTTTGGAGGCTTAAAGTAGCTTTTGGTTTGTTTTGAAGTGTATTGAGGCGTAGGTTATCTGTGGATAGCCTTATTACCACAAGTGCGCCCAGCGATGCGAGCATCGCAAGGATGAATGGTGTGTCGAAGCCTAAAGCTATTATTAGGTAGCCTAGGACCAGTGGCGCAACGATATATGAGAGAGCCCACCCCGCATTGTACCATGGCACGAGGTTTTCCCCGCCTCCCTCTGGGGCTGGAAGTGTGTCGGTGAGTGGGTAGAGGTTACCAAGAGTGAATCCTTCACAGCACCTTATTACCACGAAGAGCATGGGATTTCTCACTAATAGGTAGATGGCTGCTATGACTGCGTAACCTATGAGTAGCATCGCTATGGTTTTGGCTAGGTTCCTGCCGAAAACCATCTTGACGGAGTATGTAGCGGAAAGAATATAGCTTAAACCGAACGCTGATGCCATCAACCCTATAAGGTACTGTGGTGCGCCGAGTTTATATGCGTAGAGTGGCACCCCGAAGTTTATTGAGCTCAATCCAAGGTCTATTAGAAAGGAGACAAGCAATATGAGGAATGGTCTAGAATTAATAAATTCACGGATTCTTGTGCTCAATGTGTATACCATGCGTTTAACCGCTAATTAAGCTACACTTGGCGTGGATGTTGAGCGTGTTTTCCATAGGCGCAAAGCGAACAGATTATATATGTGGGTGTCGTAATGTAATGTGGTTGATGGTTACGGAGGAAAAGGATGGGGAAATCAGGGTTGGTGTTCTTGGAGTATATAAGGTGAAGGGTAACGACCAGGAAGAGGATGTTGTGTTTTTAGTTGATGAGTCGAACAGGATGGTTCTACCCATATGGATAGGCGAGCCTGAGGCCATGTCAATCCAGCTTGCCCTGCAGGGTGTGAAACCGCAGAGACCGATAACACACGACCTGATAGCCAACATGCTCGAGGAGCTTGGCTACGAGATGGATAAAGTAAAGATTGATGGGCTCATAAAGAGTGTGTTCACGGCCACAATATACCTCAAACAGCTCAAATCTGACAGGGTGGTGAAAATTGATGCCCGCCCATCGGATTCCATCGCCATCGCGCTTAGAACTGGTTGCCAGATATATGTGGATAGGAGTTTGGAGGGCCAAATGATACCCAAGGACAGACTTAAGTTACCCGAAGAGTTGAGAGCCGAGAAAGATGAGGATGAGTACAGCGACGACGAGGAGATAAACTCACCCTACGGGCCATGAATTAGTTATCTGTGTCTCTCTCGACCAAAAATAAGCGGTTTAACTGTGGCTTAGCGACCGCTAGACCCAAGTGTCGGAGAGCAACAAGTGGTTAGGGTGCTTCAGGTTGTCCGAAGAAAAACGTGGTCACAGGTTTAAGCTACTGGGGGAGCTCGTTCAGGACGCCCATATAACACCTAATATGAGTGTTGCAGGACTCTTAGAAGAATACTCTAAGATGGGTGGTTTTATGGCCAGACACCTGTCGGACTCATTCAAAGTGTTGTGTGAGATGCTCTCCGACTCAGAGTCCACCAATTTTCTCTCGTTTACGGCGGATTTGGTTTCAACTGGTCTACGGGGCGTGTTGGCTCAGCTCGTAGGGAGCGGCTTGTTCAAGGTGGTTATCACCACCTGTGGAACACTTGACCACGACATAGCGCGCTCCCTCGGTGCACGCTACTCATTCGGCTCATTCGATGCGGACGACGTAGAGCTGCGTGAGCTGGGGATAAGCAGGCTCGGTAACATCTTTATACCTGTGGAGGACTACGGCGCCCTAACCGAAAAGTTTGTCCATTCAACGCTCGCCGAGGCTGGCGCCGCCAAGCGGGAGTGGGGTGTAAGGGAGCTAATAGACCTTTTCGCTTCAAAACTACCCATGGATGAGAACAGTATTCTTAGAGCCGCACACACTGCTGGAGTAAGAGTGTATGTGCCGGGCTTCGTGGATGGCGCTGTGGGCACACATGTATTCACATTCTCGCAGACCCATAGCTTCACACTCAACATACTCAGGGATATGTCAGAGTTATCTGACATAGTGTTCGACTCTAGGCGAACAGGCGCCCTAATCATTGGGGGAGGCATAAGCAAGCATCACACGATTTGGTGGAACCAGTTTAAGGACGGGTTGGACTACGCGGTGTATTTGACCACTGCTAGCGAATATGATGGGAGCCTCAGCGGCGCGCGGCCCAAGGAGGCCATAAGCTGGAATAAGATAAAGCCCACATCCAAGCACGCCGTGGTAATAGGTGACGCCACAATAACGCTACCTCTACTAGTCGCCGCACTACCGGAAAAAATCGGTGCGCGACTCAAACGCACCCATTAGCCTGCCCAGAGAATAGGGTTGAGAAAGCCTCGACCCCCACGGTGGATCAAAAATATGTATTCGCTGACAACGGACCCAAGAATGATTTTTGATTCGTCATTCAGGGTGTGCAGGGGTCAGTGATAATGTTTGAGGTTTGATACGTTTAAGTTTTCATTGTATATCATGGGTGTGTCGACTTAGTTGTAACGCTTCTTAGAAGCTCTCGCTCTTGATATTTTTGGCCAAACTTATATTCTTGGTGTTAAAGTGGTGGGTATGGCCAAAGTTCTTTTTAGAGTCTCACACGACTTGGCGTGGCTCCACGTGGATTCATGTGTCGAGTTATGCGGTGAAGGGGTTTCTTCGTCTCCCACTAACTTTGAAGGAGGTGGGAAACATACCCCCAATACCCCGATTATGCTAACTGCTCCCACTACACGCCCCTCGACTGATAATGGAGGGCAGTGGCTATGTAACAACTTCTTGTCAACTGCCCGGCTTGGCGGATTATGCTCAGTCAGGAAGGCTCGTCGACAGCAAAACTTTAGGCATGCACACAATTGGGCGGGGTCCTCAAAGCCGTGGTGTTACAGCACATGAATACTAGTATGCGTGGTAGCAAGCGGGATACATCTCTAAGCGTACCATCCTTGAAAGCCCCTATCGGTAGCTCAGAGCATCGTCAACGCGTTTTTCAAGTCGTAGACTCTCTCAGGTGTAGCCAACCTTGATAATAAACCCCCTATTTTCTCTTGAAATCTTTTTTGCAGCGTTCCTCGCAGGCCTTCTGGGCTCCCTTACCGGCCTCGGAGGAGGCGTTGTGCTTACCCCGCTACTAGTATTGTTATTGGGTGTGCCGATCCAGTATGCGCTAGGTACGAGCCTTATATCCACCATTTCCACGTCGAGTGGTTCGGCTTCCGCTTACGTTAAGGATGAGTTATCAAACATGAAGGTTGGCATAGCCCTCGAGATTGGGACCACCACCGGCGCGATATGCGGGTCACTAACGCTTTACACAATCGAGAGGTTACACCTCCTCTTCGTAATCAGTATACTGTTTGGGGCGGTCCTAATATTCTCCACATTCCCAAACTTTGTTCGAATGAAATCCGAGCTTCCCACGGGTGTTAAACCCGACTACTTTACCAAGAAGCTGAGCCTCTTTGGCACATACTATGATGAAGCCCTCAAGAAGACCGTTGAGTATCAGGGTAGACGCTACCCGCTTGGTGTCGCGGGCATGTTTCTTGCAGGATACATATCAGGACTCCTCGGAATAGGCTCTGGTGCCTTCAAGGTTTTGGCTATGGACTTCGCAATGTCTCTTCCGTTTAAGATAAGCACTGCTACAAGCAACTTTATGATTGGTGTAACCGCCGCTACTAGCTCCGGTCTCTATTGGTCGTTTGGCTTCATTGACCCGATACTTGTGGCGTCAACCATACCAGGAGTACTTATCGGCTCGCTGCTGGGGGCTCGCTACCTGAATAAAATGCTCAATAGGAGGCTTCGGCAGATCTTCACAGTTGTGCTCATACTTCTCGGCGCGGAGCTCATACTTAGAGGGGTGGGACTCCTACCATGACTGACCTAGCGAAAATAGTGAGCCTGACGCTGCGCATCGGCGTAATACTCTCCTCTGCATTCGTGATCACGGGCTTAGTGCTCTACTACTTAGAGCATGATAAATCAGTATACAACACATCCTACTACTCTATTTCGACACTGTTGCAGGGTTTAGCTGCGGGTAGACCAGAGGCAATAATACTTGTGGGGGTGATAATACTCATAGCCACACCCGTAATACGCGTACTAGAGCTCGGCTTAGACTTCGTGTATAAAAAGGACAAACTCTACGTCCTACTCTCATTCGCGGTTCTTACCGTCATGCTCATAGGCATACTCCTCGTCCCGAGACTTATACATTCATGATGTCTACACACAAATATGGTTTGTAAAAGTGTATATCTGGTGGGCGGCTACCTCTTCTCAGCTCTGATTAGATAGTGGTAGGGATAAGAGTTTATGACCTCAACCACCCTGAATCCGCTTCCCTCTATGATTCTTATGCTCTCTTCTTCGTTGAGCCTAACACTGAGCGGGGGACCGAATGGTGTCTCCATCTTTTTCCAGTCAACCACACCCAACACGCCATTGCTACGGAGTGACTCATAGACTCTGCGCAAAACAAAAACTGGGTCGCCAAAATCGTGCAGCACATTAGCAACCAACGCCACATCGAAGTGTTCAGTGGGTAGCGGGGCGACCTCTATGGGTTGGGCGATAACTTCAAAGTTCCTATAACCCACCCGGCTCAGGTTCTGAACACAGATGTCAGCCGCTTTCGCATTTGTGTCCACACAGTAGATATATCCCCTTTCACCCACCATTTTGGAGGCTTCAACGGCAAAGAAGCCTGGTCCAGAAGCCACATCTAGAAACCTTTGACCACGCGTTAGACCAAACCTTAAAAGGATATCGCTCGGATTCTGCCATGCTTTCCTCTCCTCTGAAAGCAGTATCCTTAGAAATTCATCTTCATCCAAACTACCCACGCATTATAAGAGGCACCCATAGCTAAAAGAGTTTTTCTAGCAAGACACTGCGAAATTAAGACTACAGTTATATTCAAATGACGATAACCGTATACCCGCACCTCTCTATTTAAGAAAGAATGCAAGCTTTACGGTGTTTAAGTCTCTTGCATAAAAGTATGGAGCGGCTATTTTGGTTATTGAAAAATACCCACTACTGGTTCGTTGAAATCCTTCATCATAATCGCCCTACCCATGCCCTCGGTGTTATAGGAGTAGCCGTAACCTCCATGTTGATCTATTGTGATGATACCCATTGTACCCTCCCCGAATGTATGCGTAACTTCGCTGATCGCCCGATCGGCGGCGAGCTTGGCGTTAAGACCGCTGCGGATTAGTTCAACCGTTCTTCTGCAAAGAGTTAGTCTAATGGCGTACTCACCTATCCCCGTGGCGACGGCGCCCCCTACACCGTTCTCAGCGTAGAAGCCTGCGCCCGCTATGGGTGTGTCCCCAACCCTGCCGCTGAGCTTGAGCCAGTAGCCTCCAGTGGATACCGCGGCCGCTAAGTTGCCTTTTCTATCAATCGCTAGGGCGCCCACTGTGCCATGGGAGAGCGCCTTCATTATTTCCCTGTTCTTGGACATCTTCCGGTCGGCCCCACTCAGCCACTTCTCCCTGAGCTCGTGAAGCTTTCTAAGTTTAGCTTCTGTGACCAGCTCTGGGTCGGGTTTGAATCCGTAGAGTGAGAGTAGGCGCATAGCGCCCTCCCCCACCATGAGGACGTGGTCTGTTCTCTCCATAATTGTTTTGGCTGCGAGTATGGGGTGCCTGATGTTTTTGAGTGAAGCCACAGCGCCCACTGCTAGGCTTGACCCATCCATTAGACCTGCATCCACCTCCGCTGTACCCTCAGCGGTAAGACAGCATCCCAGACCCGCGTTGAATATGCCAGACTCCTCCATTACATACACCGCTTCCACGACGGCCTCAAGCGCACACCCATCCTCGAGTTTTCTGAATCCACTCATCACCGCCCGACGTAGACCCTCACTGTAACTCTCAGGGTTAATAGTGTTCCTGAGAGCCCCCGCTCCTCCATGTATTATTATACCATATTCGCCGCCCACTTCCCTCACCAGCTACTCCTCGAAGAACCTTAGGAAGTTGGTCTGCGCGCTGATAGGGTCGATGGGGGAGCGCACCAATTTGAATAGGTACGGGTTCACCTGCTCGACTGCTCCACCAATGTGTTTGTCGAGGGCCACTTTAGCAGCCCTCACCGCATCTATTAGCGGTCCAGCGGCGTTTGCGCCATCCGATGTGCGCAGTGTTATTTCGGCTTCTACTTCGGCCCCCAGCGTTGTTACGCCCACAACCTCAAAATGGCTTTCACGGTTATTGCCCATATAGTCGACGTATTCGGTAGTACCAGTTACCGCCTTAACAGGGTAGGGAAGTGTACTTGTAACGGTGGAAGTCTTGATGGATCGTTTGTGTAGCCTAAGCTCGTCTTGCTCAACTGTTATGCGGTTCTCTAGTCCTCCTCCCACATCAACCTGATAGGTTTGCTTTATCCTGACGCCGCGAGAATTAAGGAAGGATAGTATATAGGCATGGAACACGGTGCCCCCAATCTGACTTAACAGGTCATCTCCGAGTAGAGGTAGACCCGCAGTGCTGAAAGCTCTCTCCATATCTGTGCTCGTCGCGACAGGTGTAGGTGTGGCGTTGATGAACGCCAGACCAGCTTTGATGGCCGCCTTAGCGTATGCCTCGGTTGACCTGTTGAGCCCGCTGTTAATCGTGTTCACCAGCACTTGAGCGCCGCTTCTTCTAAGCGTCTCCACAACGCTCTCCAGCTCCGAGCTACATGTGTCCGTTTCGAACTGCGGCTCGTCGAGTAGTAAGCCCGGTTGGACGACCACGTCGCAGCGCACCTCTGTGTATTTGGTGAGACTCCAAGGCCTGGTGAATAACGCGGCGCTGATGCTTTTACCCACTTTTTCACAGTCGATATCAAACGCAGCCACCACCTTTATGTTCGAGGGTGTATAAACAGATAGCGCGGGATGCAGGATGCCCTGAGCCTCACCCTTAGAGTATAGTTCAATTGCTTGAAGCATCCCACTCGCAGCAGACCCAACACCGGCAAGCGCAACCCTTATCTCGTTTTTACAGCACGAATCGGTTTCACCCATGTATTACCAGAATTCTTAGGTTTAAGATAAGTTTGCTGAATTGTCACCAAAGCTTCTGACCTGTTTTCCACGAAGGTTTGAAGCGTTCTTGCAAAAACGATTTAACATTGGTGCACACTATAATAATTGGTTAAGTGTGGGTGGACAAGCACTAGTCAAGCTTGAATCGCTGGATAGGAAGTTCTGGGGGAGGGGTATTGCCCAGATTGACCCCAAGATAATGGAGGAGCTTGGATTATCGGCCAACGACCCGGTTTTGGCCATTGGATACAGACGTACAGGCCTTATAGTTTTACCATCCGATTCACGCGATTATGGGAGAAGGGTTATGAAGGTTGACGAGGAAACCCTGCTCAACATGGGTGTGACCTTGGGCGACCGTGTGGTTGTGCGCAAAATCGAGCCCAAGACCGCTGAGAGGATAGTGCTCGGCTACCCCGAAGACTTCAAGGGGCAACCAGACCTCAGGGAGGTCATGATCTCGATCCGCGGTAGGCCACTGTGTAGAGGCAACATAATAAGCGTGCGTGTCGGAGGCAAGATAATCAACTCGGCTGTGGAGGACTACTCACCACAGGAGGAGGCGGTTGTGGTTGGTTATAACACTAAGATCGAGATGATCAGGGAGCCATCTAAGGTTCAGCCGAAAGGCGTCCCACTCGTGACATTCGAAGATATTGGCGGACTGACAAAGCAGATACAGAAGCTACGAGAGCTCGTTGAGTTACCCCTTCTTAGACCAGAGCTTTTTAGGACGTTCTCTATCAGGCCTCCCAAGGGTATTCTTCTTTATGGTCCTCCGGGTACCGGTAAGACTCTTATCGCCCGCGCCGTGGCCAACACCGTTAAGGCTAACTTTTATCTTATAAGTGGACCCGAAATCGGTAGTAAGTACTATGGTGAAAGCGAGAAGAGGTTAAGGGATATATTTAAGGAGGCTGAGAAGACGGCGCCGTCAATAATATTCGTGGATGAAATAGATTCGCTAGCACCCAGCCGGGATAACACCTCCACAGAGGTTGAGCGGAGGATCGTGTCCCAGCTTCTAACACTCATGGATGGGCTCTCCCCCAGCGATAAGGTTGTGGTGATCGGTGCGACCAACAGGCCAAACGCAGTTGACCCCGCGCTTAGGAGGCCTGGTAGGTTTGACAGGGAGATAGAGATACCTGCGCCCGACGCACCAGCGAGGCTTGAGATATTAAGGGTTCACACGCGGAGGCTTCCGCTTGCCTCTGATGTGAATATGGAGGAGATTGCGGAGCTCACTAACGGCTTCGTGGGCGCCGACCTAGCGGCGCTTGTGCGTGAGGCAACCCTCCAAGCGCTGAAGAGGAAGACGCAGGACTTGCTCTACGGGATGAGCGACCTCGACCTATCGATCGCTGTAACTAGAAGTGATTTCTTGGCAGCCATAAAGGAGATCGAGCCTTCGGCTCTGAGGGAGTTCAGAATAGAGGTACCGACTACGAAGTGGGATGATGTGGTGGGCTTACAGGACGTTAAAAGGGAGCTTATGGAGTCCATAGAGTGGCCGCTCAAGTATCCCGAGTTATACACTAAGATAAACGCCGAGCTCCCCAAGGGTATTCTTCTTTATGGTCCTCCGGGTACCGGTAAGACTCTTATCGCCCGCGCCGTGGCCTCCGAGAGTAGGGCTAACTTTATCACGGTCACAAGCTCAGACCTCCTTTCTAAGTGGGTGGGTGAAAGTGAGAAGGCTTTGAGGGAGGTTTTCAGGAGGGCTAAGCAGGCGGCGCCATGCATTATATTCTTCGATGAGATAGAAGCGCTCGCGCCCGTGAGGTCGGCTGAGGATAACCATGTGAGCGAGAGGCTTGTGAGCCAGCTGCTAACGGAGCTGGACGGTTTGGTTAAGCTTAACGGTGTGGTTGTTATGGCGGCCACTAATAGGCCAGAGCTAGTGGACCCAGCGCTTCTACGTCCTGGTAGGTTCGATAAGATCCTCTACGTGCCGTTACCCGACCTCTCAGCGAGGAGTGCTATCATCAAACTCTACGTGAACAAGCATCCTCATGATGAGAATATAGACTACCTTAGGTTGTCCCAGTTAACCGAGGGTTATAGTGGTGCTGACCTTAAAGGCGTGGTTGACAGGGCGGTGCAGCTTGCAATAAGGGAGTACATAGAGCTTAAGGAGAAGGATGGCGCAGAGCCGAAGCTTAGGGCTGAGCACCTGTTGGAGGCCCTCAAAACCGTCAAGCCTAGTCAGGGTAAGTCTATTGAGCTTGTGCGTAGCACGCAGACCCAGCAGAGGTTCGGCGTCTCGTAGCGTTAAGACGCGGGAAACCCCGTTGAGCATGCACAGTGAGAATGTGTTGGGTGTTGTTTGAGTGTGCGTATGGTTTAGGGCTGGGTTTAGCTCACACTAGGATGTGCTGGCCTTGAGTGATTCCGTGGGTGTCGAGGCACACGCGAGACTGCACGTGTGCTTGATTGACCTAAATGGGTCCATCGGTAGGGTGGACGGTAGCGTGGGTATAATCCTCTCCCAGCCAGTTGTGCGTGTGGTTGCGCGCAAAGCGAGTAGGGATGTTATCAATGAGGAGCTTCTCCCGTTCGCAAAAAAATTCTTTCAAACTGTTCCCAGAACGATGAGCGTTGAGCTCAAGACGGATGAGTGCTTTGAGAGGCATGTTGGGTTGGGCTCCACCACCCAGCTCGCACTCAGCGTGGCTAGGTCGCTCTCAGAGTTAATGGGTCTCGGGTACTCTGTGCGGGAGTTGGCGCGCATAATGGGTAGGGGTGGCACTTCGGGTATAGGGGTAGCCGGGTTTGAGGGGGGAGGCTCACTTATAGTTGACGGTGGCCACCGTTTCGGCCCAAATGGTAAAACGGGTTTCACGTCATCCGATTATTCTGAAGGGTTTGAGGCGGCGAAACCCATCGTCAAGATGTGTCTTCCAACCGATTGGAGATTTGTGGTTGTGGTGCCCAGGGGTGGAAAGAAGGTTTACGGGGAAGTTGAGAAGAGTGTTTTCGAGAGGGTGTCACCACTACCAGCGGAGGAGGTGGGCTTGGTTTCTAGAGTTGTGCTACTCAAGCTACTCCCAGCGGTGGTTGAAGGTAACTTGGAGGAGTTCGGTGAGGCAATAAACATGCTTCAGCAGACTGGTTTCAAAAAGCGTGAGCTCGAGTCTCAGTCCCAATCTGTATTGGAGACGATCAGTGAAGGGTTAAGGCTTGGGGCGGCTGGAGCGGGTATGAGTTCGTTTGGCCCAGCGGTGTACTTTTTGGTTAAGGGTGACAGGGAGGCCAATAGACTAGCCGAAGGAATAGACCATGTTGCCTATAAGAAGTACATCTGCTCTCCTTGGGGGGGTGGGGCGAGCCTATTAAGAGCCTAGCCCTCGCTTCCTATACTTGAGTAGCACACGTCTTACAACTCTTGCCTTTTTTCTAAGCGCCTCGTTCGCGGCGTGCTCGAGAAGTTCCCCCATCTCCTTTTTGCGCTCCGGGGGCTCGGTTCCTACGAGTTTTTTGATTTTCGTATAGGGTGACTCTCTGAAGAGTGGTGTAAGAGGACTTTCTGCTCCATCCCTAACTATATAGCAACCCCTACCGGCTTCGACTCTGCCGATGATGTCACCTCTAACACCAGCTCGTTTTAGCTCTTGTAGGACTGTATCGGTGAGCTTTGGGGGGCTAAATAGCAGCAATGAGTCAAGCGATAACCCTAAGGGGTCGACGCCAAGTTCACGTAGCATTCTGTGAACTTTTGGGTTGATTAGTGAGTTGATTTTTCCCTGGTCGACCACTATTCTAACAGACGACTTGTCCGCCGCTGTCTGAAGGTCTCCCCTTAGCCCCCCGTTGGTCACATCGGTAACGGCGTGGAGTTTGCGGAATAACCCGGCCTCTCTGAGTGCTTCCGATGCAAAGTAGAAGTCTAGGTTCAGGGTCTCGGCTACTATATCCGGGTGACCCGAGTATATGGCTGTAGTGGAGATTGTGCCGCCACCACTACCCTCGGTCATTATTAACTCATCTCCAACCCGAGCACTATTCTTGACTTTCACCCCCGAATACGAGTAGCCCACACAGCCCACTGCCCCAACCAATCTGTCACCCAAAACCATGTCTCCCCCAACCCTGAGGGTGCTACCGCTCACCAGTGGAACCCCGCTTATCTCCGACACGGCGGCAACCCCGGCTACAAACTCGAGTATCTTCGAGATATCCCCGTCATCAGCAAGGTGGACGTCGTCCACCATGAATAGGGGTGTTGCACCCTTGACGCAAACATCACGTAGGGCTGCACGTGCCACGTGGAAACCCATAAGGAATGGGTATCCGCTAAGCCTCGAATGGGCTCCATCAATTGAGCCAACAACAGCACCCCCGTTGAGGGCTACGCCACCAACATCATCGTGGTCCACTGGTTCGAGGACCACCCTCAACTTAGAGTGCTTGTTGGCTGTGTGTGCGATTCGTGCGATGAGTGAGTGGACTAGGAAGTCACCCTCACCACGCGAGCCGACGCCGAATACACCGGCTCTCACACCGCTTGAATGGAGACCCAGAACATCCCTTACAAAAGAATTGTGAGGCTTTCTCCTACTACGTTCGACTTCTTCTAGTACCGCCTCAGCGAACGTCGAAGCTGTTTCCCTATCCATGTTCTTTGCAAGCACATATTCCTCCGCGAGCTTCGTTTTGGCAAGCTCCCTATCCGAGTCGAGTAGTCTGTTTGCGAGGAACTCTAAATCAACCATATAAAAACAAACAGTTAGCGTGGTTTAAACGGTTTTGCCCCCGATTGAGCGTGCGGCTTCCATGAGTTGTGTGAGTGGTGCGTTTGTCTTGACGGCTTTAGGATCGAAGTGTGTAGGGTTAGCCTCATAACCTTGTGAGCGTAGCTTTATAATCAACCTTTGGGTGCTGGGCGGGCTCACATCAGAGCCCTTAACGAGCTTGTGGGTGTTAACGTAGGGTAGAGTGACCTCATCCTCATCACGTAGTGTCCTCAACAATCGCTCTGCTCCCGGCGCACTCTGTGATTCCACTCTCTTAAGCTCTGTTAGAACCGAATCGAGAAAATCTCTTGATGAAAGGTGCCCCGTCCAGAGCGGTCCGGCTTCTGAGCCACGCTTACACTCACTGCAGAGCGGTGAATCCAAGTATTTCGCTCCATCTGAGCAGCTGTGGAGATAACCTATTTGATTCATAAGCTCTTGGGCGGCGCTGAGTGTGCGAATGAGTTTAAAGTGGCATCTGAAGTAGTCTCCATAATGGTAGCACAGAAGCGGTAAAGCAGCGAACCCTATGCTAGCTGCAGCCCTCACCACGTAGCCGATAAGTATCCTTAAACCAACTTCTTTAACCCCAAGTGTGTAAGTGTTCCGTGCGAAGTACAGCCTGTAGAGCGCTTCTGGTCTGTTACCACAGAGGTTTGCAGCATCCGTCGAGCAAACACCGAGCACCCCACTGCGTTTAACCGCTAATAGAGCCGTGGTGACAAACGGCGCTACCGAGCCGAAGGGGTCTACGTCAACGTAGTCGAACCCCTCCCTATAATCGTAGGCAGCGCATAGGGCGTTGGCGCCAACCGATTGAACATCCACTTTTCCCGCAACCCCGTTCGCCTCCATACTCTTATAGGCAAGCTCTAACGCATCGGGGTTGACGTCGTTAATCACGACCTCAGACGCATTAGATTCCACTGCTATCCTCAGTCCACGCGCACCAATACCACACATAGCGTCAAGCACATTCGGACGGCTTCCCAACGCACCCACTATCCCAAGACTGATGTCCCTCGTAGCGGAGGCGTTGGGGTTATAGAATACGGGTGCACTCCACGGTCCAACCCTTTTACCCTTCTTGGCATACATGGTTATATCTGGGACATATAGGAGCGTCTTTCCCTCCACTACCTGCTTAGTGTACAACCCTCTGTCCACGTTAACCCACTATGTGTGCGAAACTGTTAAATCCTATCAAAGTGTTTCGTAGACGGTGAAGAAAGCCTGTCTACTGATGAAAGTGTTGGTGGAATAGACGAAGCGGGTAGGGGGGCACTCCTTGGGCCGCTTGTGATTGCTGGTGTGGCGCTCAAAAACTCACTCTTAGAGGAGCTTAAGCGAATGGGTGTGCGGGACTCTAAGCAGCTCTCCCCCTTCAGGAGGGAAAAGCTCTACTCCGTCATTACGCGCGTGGCCGACAAGGTAGAGGTGGTTGAAGTAAGCCCCCAAGAGATTGATTCGAGATATAGGCATGGGCTCAACCTCAACCAGCTTGAGCTCATAAAGATGGCGCAGATATCGTTAAGGCTTGGGGTGAATACGGTTTATGTTGATGCTGTGGATGTGGATGAGGAGAGATTCAGGGAGGAACTCTCCAAGAGGGCGCCCAACATAGTTTTTGTGAGTGAGCATGAGGCTGATTCCAAATACACTGTTACCGCAGCGGCATCCATTGTAGCAAAAGTCACACGTGACAGGAGAATAGCTGAACTAAACAAGTTTTACGGCGATGTTGGTAGCGGCTACCCAAGCGACCCACGCACCATGCGCTTCATTAGAGAATACTATGTAAAGACCGGTTCTCTGCCAGAGTTTGCGCGTACAACTTGGAAGAGTATAAGAAGGACGCTAGGGGTCCGTGAGTGATGCCTAACAAGCCCCCGAAAATCACGTGCAGGTATTAAGAGCTTGGTACACCACGGCGTAAGCCATGCATTGTTCGGTCTTAAAATGGAGTTCGTAGCGTTGTTGAGGCTTATCGAGTGAGTTTGGCTATGATGAAGTCATGGTCTTTTTCGTAAGGTGAAAGCTCGACTTCCTCAATGATCTTGAAGCCGGCATCCAATAGGACGCTCCTTTGCTGATCGTATACTTTTGTGGGCTCCACGGCTACATCTACGCTTCTAGCTTTAATGTTGAGCACCACCCAGCCCTCCCGTCTTAGGTAGACCTTCGCGTTCTCAACAGTGATTTCAGCTTGGTCAGGCTGGGCCACATCCGCGTATACCACATCCACACAGTCAACGTACCTTCTGTACTCTAAGGGTCGTCTCGCGTCGGCGAGGATTGGAACTACATTCTGCCTGTTCTCACAGGCAACGAGTAATTCACGTATAGACCTAGCCGAGAACTCGACGGCGTACACCACCCCACTGGGGCCCACAATGTCTGAAATATGGCTCACGGTTGTTCCAGCAGCCGCCCCAAGGTAGAGAACCCGTGAGGCGGTGGTGATTGGCATTGTGCGGATGCCTTTCCTTATCGCTGCGGCCAGCTTACTCCTATAGGGGTCCCAGACTCTTAGCTCCCCAAAGTCGGTCTTTATGAGTCGCTCACCGTATGATCGTACACCCGGCACAAGGTTTAGCGTTGCTAACTGCTGCCCATATCCCTCCACGTCAACTTGGTAGACGCCGTCAAATAGTGGTGTGGCCATGTATCGTCAAACAAATCATCCGCCAACAAATATAAGCGTGTAGGCGGAAAATCCACCCGTATTTTGGTAACACTTATATGCAAAACACATGCACGCGCAGTGCTTTAAGGCGTCTTTAAGCTTGGAGCAACCTGAGATGGTGTCCAGATTAGGTAGCGTTGAACGCGGTGGTTAAGCGTGGAAAACTGTTATCTGAACACTATCTAGCGAGGGTGAAGGCCGAGAATGGAGCCAAGGCTGCATTTGTATACTTGTTCACGAGATCAGACAGGGACAAGGAAAATCCCGCGTTGCTCAAGAGCCTCAGAATCAGAGGCCACTAACATATAATAAGGTATTGAAGGTGTGGGTCGATTTACGAATACAACACGAAGTGGGGTCTGGGTGATCTAATGGCGCCGCGAAAGTGGTTGTAATCCTTATGGCCTCTGTGCGCGGTTTCCCCTTTAGCTGTAGAAAGTAAAATGTGTACATAGACAAGCTCTTAGGAGTTCTCGCAGGATTCTAGATGAGGCTCTTGTTTGGCTCTATTTATAGTCTTCTCTCTAAGAAGGAAACTTTTTTAATAAGTTTTCCTTTTAATAGGGAAAGATGGATAGGAGTTTGGTTGTTGACTTTCTGAAGGAGTATGAGGGGTTTAG
>CADDZQ010000009.1 GCA_902812505.1 archaeon | reverse complement strand
CGAAAATTACCACTGTAGAAGGGTTTCTCTTGGAAGCCAAGAGCCACGTGGAGGCCTTGTTTACTAAAAGTGAGGCTGCGAAATTCTTAGCTATGACTGAAGCCGCTCTAGAAGGAAGATTGAAGTTTACCTTTGTTTTGAATGATGAATCGGGTGCTTCTTGGGTTAAAGCGCGCGGCGGAACAAATTATAAAGTGAAGTATCAACAAAACACTTGAAACTTAGGAGCTATCTTGTCGAAATAGCTTAAATTTGGGGTATGATTATTCTCAAAGGGGCCCGTAGCTCAGCATGGTAGAGCAGCGGACTCTTAATCCGAAGGTCGGGGGTTCAAATCCCCCCGGGCCCGCTTGGATCCATATTGGTCATTTAATCCTCTAAACCCCAATTATTTATTAAATATGGATTACATTAGGTGATTAATGTTGTAGGAAACCAAGTTCTGATGGAATAGGGTAGACTTAAATAAAACTCAATTGAGCTAAATATTGTTAGGTGGGCTCGCCCGGATTTGAACCGGGGACCTCCACCATGTCAAGGTGGCGTCCTAACCAGACTAGACGACGAGCCCTATCTTCTTAGCTCCTGTTTTTTGAGTCTAAGGTTTTTGCTGTGGCATCTGCGGCATTTTACTGCGCTTAACGGTGCTTTAGCCCCGCAGTTCCGGCACACTTTGTATTTAAGGAGGTATCTTGCCGCGATCTCCCTTTCTATTGGGTCAGCTATAGGCATTTTAACACCCCAAACCAGTATTCTTCTTGGCTATAGTCATTTTAGTTTTTCTATTATGACGAAGGCCTGCGTCTCCTCTACTCCCTCTATTGATGAGACCTGTTTGAGGAAGTTGTCTAGGTTGTTGTATTCAACTATTGCGATGAGGTCTGTTTCCCCGGTGACTCTGAATAGCTCATTCGCACCGCTCTGCTTCGCTTTCTCGTAAACTTGGTTTCTCGCCTGTGGTGATACCTTTATGTGGACGAATGCCTCGACGGTTGACTTACCAAGCGCGGCTATCCCCTCAGGGGTTATATCCACGAAGCCGCGTCCAGTTCTGACGTACTTTGCGGCCTTTAGCTTTCTAAGGTGGATGCTTAAGGCTTGTCTTGAAATCCCGAGTTCCTGGGCTATTTCAGCCTGTGATTTGCTCACCGAATACACCTTTGTAACCTTCGCGTTCCCAAAAAGTTTCTCTAACAGCTGGTATTGCCTTTCTGTGAGCCTTTTTGACATAATATAATAGATAAACATAAAGGTATTTATACTTTTTGGTAAAAAATATTCGAAAGATGCTCAAAGTTAGTATTACATCCAGGAAAAATTTAAGTCTAACTAAGTGTTATAGTTATACTTATATTTTGAGCGCACGGATTTAACAATGATCACCATGAAGGCTCCTATTTGTAATTTTTGCCTCACAAGCACAATATTGTGCTCAAGCGATCAAGCAAAACTCGATAGTGGGAGGATTTCTCAGCTTGAAATAGATATCTCAAGGGCTTTATTTAAGCTTGAGAAGTCGCACAAAGCGATCGCCTCCTCTAAAATATTAGGCGCTAGATCCGTTGACGGCATTATAGTAATATTTATTGAATCACAGATTCCTATAAGCTTGGGTGAAGTATTGTCTATTAATAAAGATGCTAGCTCAGTGATCTCTAAGGATGTAAAGATTATTGAGAAGAATGCGCCGCTCAATAAAATAATCCAAGAACTATTGCTACCAGCAAAGGTTGTTGGAGTTTCTAACGTGTGGCTCCCAGATGGGTCGAGTTTTATAAAGGTTAAGCTCAACGGAAGCCCAAACAAAAATGATGTGAAAACATACGTCCACAAGCTTAACGGTGTTGTTAAAGATGTTTTGGGGTTAGAAATTTTCTTGGAGGATTAGCGCCTCCTAAAAACGATATAACCACGGAAGCATACATGCCCCTATGTAGCCTGAAATATAACCACACGTCGGTCTTATTGATAAGATATTGCGGTTTAATCACCCAAAAATAAAGTTGCCTTATAGAGCCCTTAAAATCCCCCAGTAAGGTGGCCCTAAAGTCGTTTGGCGTCAGTCCGTCATCGGAAAGTACTTCGGTTTCAATTTTTCCAAATTCATCTGTTGCTTTTTCCAAGTTTGTTCCAGGGAGCGAACCAATAAAGTATAGCTGGCTGGGGTCTATCTTTTCGGTAATCCTACCGTTAATCAGCCTGATTTTAGATTTTACTGGTAACCCGTTTAGATCTTTTGGGGCCACCATGATCTTAGTTTCGGGCAAAAAAAGCGTCAGTCCAAAAAATTTTTCGAGTGCCTTATTAAAAACATGCGCTTGATACGCGTTAATAAATAACCTAAGTATAGCAGGTGGTAGCGATAAGAGCGCTTGCTCATCATTTTTGGAGTTGTTAAGCGATTTCTGGAGTAAAGCCTCGTACCATCCATTTCTGCCTTCTAGAATCTTTTTAACCGCACTGGGGTAGTCTCTTTTAACGAGGTATAATCCCACAAGGTGGGTGTCGTTATCGAGTGCCCCAAATCTCTGTGGTCCGTAGTATGCTGGGAGAGGTTTCCTATATAGGGAAACAAACTTTTCAGCTAGGGTCAAAGGCTCGTCAACATTTTTTAAATGAATTGTAAATGCGTTGCCCCAAACTTCACTTGTGGACATATGGGTATATCTTGTGGAGAGGGGGGTGAAGCGTATATTCTTAGTGTTAAACCCCGTCGCTTCTCCTTCTATACTTATGAATTGCCAGCTTATGGAGTGGGCGTCCTTTAAGCCTCCGTAGCCGACTGTATTAGCCCTATAGCTTCTCTTTATAGTAAATATTGCGTTTATGGTAGATATACCTCTTTTATAGAGTATGCCGAAAGTTATTCTCCCTTTGCCTATGTGATTCGTTATGTTGGTTTGCGACGCCTCTAGGCCGCTAATATGTATTTCTGACACTTGAAAGCATTCCTCTTTCTCACATAGCGTTAGGGGGAATGTATTTTTGCTATTATTATTGTAGTCTATGAAGTTCGTCATAAGAGTTTTAAGTCCCCCGTTAACCGGTCGATAATAGCCGCCGGGGCAGGTCCAAAACCCACGCAGGTAAGTGTGCCGGCTGAAACTTGAGTTAACCCAGCATCTAGAACTGGGCTATATGGTATTGATAGCCTCTCTGCCATAGTCATGAGTCCCTTTAACTCCTCTTCGCTGTTTACTTTAACAGCTATCTTTTTCCAACCGCTCTCTATCCAGTTTTTTACCCACTCTGGTTTTTGTATCTTACATGCTTCATATGCACCAATGGAGGCATGTGCAACCTGAACAGCTATCTTACCGCAACCCATATGTAAATCGCGTCTTACAACCATCACTTGTTTGTATTCTTCTGCACCCATTCGAAACAATTATAGTTGTGTGAGATTTAAGTTATTTTGAGATGAATATTTTTGTTGTGGGTGGTGGTCCATCTGGTTTGCTGGCCGCCGCTAAACTTTCTGAGGCGGGTTTCAATGTTACAGTGATTGAGGAACACTCGAGGGTGGGGTTTCCTGAGCATTGTACAGGCATCGTTAGGGAGAATTTTGTCAGTCTTGTTGGATACAGTGACCTTAAAAGTATAATATTGGCAAAGTACACGGGTGGGTACGTTTCTCTTGAGTTGGGTAATGAGATACACCATGTTGACACGGGAAGCATCAAGGCGGTGATGATTGATAGGCCGCTTTATGAGCGCGTGTTAAGCGACTACGCGTCTTGTGCAGGAGCACAGATTATACTCGGTAAACCCGCCAAGATAGTTAAAGCGGGTGATTCATATGCCGTCAAGTTCGGAAATCGGATATTTAAACCGGATTTGATCATTGGAGCCCGCGGACCAAGAGCTAATCCGAACCTTAAAGTAATAACCGGCCTCCAAGCGTATGTTTTATCCCCTAAGAGTCTCGAGCAAGGATCTTTATATGTAGCCTTTTCGCGTTTCTTTGCAGATTTTTTTGGCTGGGTGGCCCCATATGGGGATGGTACATTGGCAAAGGTCGGCGTTGCTTCCGCGAACAAAAATTTAAGGTGGTCTTTAATCAAGTTGGGGCAAACCTTTTTAGGTGAAAATTATAAAGTTAAGACTTACTTCGGCGGTTTGGTTGTAGTTGGAGCAAAGGAGTTTATCCCAAACACTGGTGGTTCCAATTATGTCCCGATAGGTGATGAGGCAGGTCTAGTTAAGCCCCTTACTGGAGGCGGTCTTGACCTTGGTGTGCTGGGTGTAAAGAATTTAGTTGAGGACGTGCGTCTTGGCGGGCTAGGGTTAGAAAAATACCGAATGTGGCTACGCAAATCCCGGTTTAGACTATTTGAAGCTCAAATACTTAGGGGTATCCTTTTTAATCCACACGGTATTAACAAAATACTTCTTACTAGGCTACTTAAAACTCAAGGTCTAGGTAACAGTTTAAAACAGGCTGATTTCGATGACCATGTTGGCGCCGCACTCAAGCTCATACCATTATACCTTCGTAGTTCATTTGAAGGGTTTTTATAACAGTATATTGAATAGTTTACTATGGTTGAAAGCGTAAACACGCTTAATATAGCTCTCCCACTCTGCACCTCGTGTCGCACACCTATTATCCCAAGCGAGAAGGGCACAAAATTTTTCTGCCCCAAATGTAACACAGTCATTATCTGGAGATGTTCGAGGTGTAGGAAGACTGGTACACTGTATAGATGCCCTAACTGTGGCTTTGAGGGACCTTAAAAGGGTTTAATCTCTGATCGCTCGCGTGGGCTTTGACTGATAAAGTTCTCGAATTCGTTTTCATTCTCCAAAAGATTGCCGATTACGACACCGTCCGCCCCACACTCCTCAAGGCTCTTAATATACTTCCAATCCCTGATACCTCCTCCTACGATTAATGGCACATGAGTTATCTTCTTCACTCGTTTAATGATTTCTAATCGAATAGGCGTCCTTACCCCTGATCCGCCTTCTAGATATATGAGCTTAAAGCCCAAATACTCAGCTGCGAGTGCATATGCCTCAACCAGTTCTGGTTTATCGTACGGGATCGGTCTTGCGTGGCCAACGTAACCAGCAGTACCCCCATCACCCATGATGATATACGCTGTCGAAATCGCTTCTAGACCCATTTTCCTAATTATTGGGGCTGCTTGAAACTGCTGATCAATTACATAGAAAGTGCTTGAAGAGTTGAGTAAGCTTAGAAAAAGCACCGCGTCAGCGTAAGGGCTCAAATTACTTATGCTGCTTGGGAAAATAATCACAGGTTTATCGGTATTCTCTTTAAGCGTTCTTACAATTGAGTCAACCCTATCCTGCCAAATCGTTGTGCTTCCACCGACCAGAAAGGCGTCGAAAAATCCCATCTCCTTTCTTGAGGCTAACTGCTTCGCTTTATCGGGTGAAAACTTATCTGGGTCTAGCAAAGCGAACATTAAAACTTTGTTTTTACGTCTTTCAATAAGCGTATTTAGCACGTTAGCCAAGATTCTCCCCCCCCAGCATTGACAAGAGGGCGTAGTAAGCATCGATAGGTTCGGATCCAGCTGCAACTGAAAAGCTTTTAGTCAACCCACAATAGGCACATTTAGCGGTTACTGCCCCATCTTTTTCAACATCCAGCCTTAACGGGAACCCTTCGCATATTGGGCACCGGAAAACCTTTGGTGGGGTTCTTTTGGTTTTAAGTACAATCTTGCGTTTTCTCCTTCTTCCACCCATACCTATTATTCACCCCAAAACTCCCTTGTCCTAATATATTCTTGCTCTGCTTTGAGTATTTCCATATATAGTTGACGTTCATCGAGTATTCTGAGCCTTAATATATTTTTAGCTGTCCTCGGCCCAACTCCGTAACCACTTAGAACAATAATACCTAATCTACCGTAGTCGAGGAATAGGTTGGCGCTTTCAACAAGCTCGTTCTGCACCTTCTCAATTTCTTTGTCACGTGGTTTAACGTTGTTTCTCAGATTTCTAAGCGCCTGTTTTATCTCGGTAGAATAGGGGGCAACAAAGCCTATGTATCTGGACCCGCAAATGGGGCATTTGAACCCTTCTTGAAGTTCACGGACTTTTATCAGCGATTCATATTTAAAGCAGCTTAGACAAACGCTGAAGTATGTCTTATTTTGAATCCTTGTTTTAACGATATCAGACAAATCTGTGTTTTCATCGGGTTTTGCTAATGGTGTTAAAAAGCTTTTTAGAAATATTTCGGCTAGTATTTTCATTTCTTTATCGTGTGATAGATACACTCTCTTTGTGGATAGTATAGCTTTTATGCCTTGAAGATTTAGTAGGTCAGTGAATATTTCGTTTAAACCTTCTTTTGCGATGACAGTTGATAATAGCATTAGATGTGTTCTTCTTGCACCGTAGCGCTCTATCATTGAGTCGACGTCGACCCCAAACCTCCTTGCGACGCTAAAAAACCTGTCTGTGAATTTTCCGAATCTACTCGATCCTTTGATTATAACTTCCTCAACCTCACTGGTGTTTAGACTCATCAATATGTCGTAAAGATTTTCAGGTCTTATTTTTAGTCCTTCTACAGCCACACCCAAAGACGACGAATAAACCCTACAGGTTATTCCACTTTCCCATAATAGCTCTTCCACTAGGATGGCCAAAGCCCTGTTTCCTTTTGTTCCAAGTGGTGAAATTATTACGGTAGTGTTCGAAATGTCTGTTGGTACTATTGTGATTGAATTGTGTATTAATCTTATACGTGGAATACTGAGTAGGACTTGTTTTGCTTGTTCGCTAAGCGTCACGGATCTAAAAATTTTTTCACGTTTTGCTTGTAACAGATCAACCACCCGTTGTGAGACGTATGAATCGACAGGTAGCGTGTCCCCACTCCACGTTGGTATCGTAGCGTTACTTGGGCTGGTTTGCCTAACATTAATTGTTTTAGATCCATAGTCGATCGACACTATTTCCCAGGCGGCCTTACCGAGAACAATCTTGACGTTGGTGTCGCAAAATCTTTCCACGAAGGCTCCGTCGAGTATGCCTATGTTCCGTCGTGAGACAATGTCTCTAACAACATACTGTTGAAGAGAAATTATCGTGCTAAGATTAGCATAAAAGTAGGACTTCGCTTTTGGGCCAATAGAAATAATCCCGTTGCTTGCCCTTATCTGTTTATTGTGACTTAAGAAATCGATAACGGATTCAAATTCGTTTTCTGATAATTCGCGGTATGGATACGTTGATCTAAAGAGTTTTAATAGGTCACCCTTAGTGGATGTCTTTTTAACTAACAGATGTGCGACTATTTGATTTGCTAGAACGTCTAGTGGTTTCATGAAAACGCTGGGTTTCTCCAACCATTTACATTTTAATAGGTATGTGCACGCTATGCATTCTAAGAGATCAAATGGGTTAAAAGCTATAATTGTGCCTGTTGATATGGAACCGATTTTGTGTCCTGATCTACCCATACGCTGGGCTAATGTTTCTACTGTTCTAGGCGAACCCACTTGGATGACTTTATCAAGTTGACCTATATCCATTCCCAATTCTAATGAAGATGTGGCCACTACAGCTGTTAGTTTGTCTTTTTTAAGGTTCTTTTCCACCTCCAGCCTTTTAGCTAGAGAAAGTGAGCTGTGGTGCACATCGAAATCATCTTTTTCAGCTTCAAGTGTTTTTGCTAGAGACTCACTTAGGTGTCTGGTGTTAACAAAGATTATAGTTTTCCCCTGAACATTATTCATTATCTTATCTCTTAAGGAATCAACTTTATTATAATCGTTTATAGTATCTATACTAATGTTATATTTCCTTTGTGATTCTAAGTAGATCACCTTCCCTTTTTCCCCGATGAAAAAATCGCGAATCATTTTCCCGCTTTTTACTGTGGCCGATAAACAAATAACTTGAATATCGCGCTCTAAATACGTCTTAAATCTCGCAAGGCCTAGAATTAGTTGGGTGCCTCTCTTGGACTGTACCAGTTCATTTGCCTCATCAATCACTATATGGTCTACTTTCATTAAGGATGAAAGGCTTTGTCCCTCACTTATTAGAGCTTGGAAGGATTCAGGGGTCGTGATAAGTAGATTAGGCGGGTTGTGCCTTAAATGTGAACGAACCTTAGGAGGAGTGTCCCCATGTCGTAGCCCAATACTTAATCCGAGTTTTTCTGCGAGCCAATAGATTCTTTCTTCTATGTCCCTATTAAGGGCCTTTAATGGTGTGATATAAATTATTTTAGTCTTCCCAATGCTTTCTTGCGGATTTTCAATTAATTTGGTAAAGAGGGGGAGAAGAGCGGCTTCGGTTTTACCGGAGCCAGTCTCGCTACAAATTACGGCACTAAAACCCTGAAATATTGGTTCAAAGGATGCTGACTGTATACTCGTTAGTTCTGGAAACTTCTGAGCAACTACCTCTAATACCTTTTTAGATCTCAAGTCATTCATTAGTCCTGCTTAGGTTTAATATGTTTCCCCTGGCTTTTAGTCTCATGTTTAACTTTACGCTTTTATCATATGTGGGACTTATCCTTTCGTTATTTGTTTTTATCGCTGTAGTAGCGTTAGCCATGCTCCAATCAGGAAAAGAAGAGGTTGCCTAATGCGCATTGATTGCTATATAATACATGAACGCGAACAAATGTTTGCAGGGTTCATTTTTTTGATGCACAAAATTTTTCATATAAAAGTCGCTACATGAGCAGTAATAAAAACCATAAATAGTGTAACTTTTCTTACATGTGGCAACAATGACGCGATTTTTCTCAACTATAAATTCTGCGTTATGAAGAACTTCTAATACTGACTGGGTTTTTTCCTTTGCGAATTTTTTTAGTGAATCCTTGCCCCGCTCTATAGCATATGTTGGAATACTTTCCAATATGTTTTTGGTTGTAGACTCTAAATCTTTGTACCCCATAAATCACTGATAGCGATGGTGCTAACTGCACATATAAATCCACCCGCTCTATATTTTACATCGAATAAGAGTCTTATCATCGCCGAGTTGCATTTAGGGTTGGGTATTGTGGCGTCAAATACGGGAATAGCTGAGTCAGTATTTCAAGCGTGTATGAAAGATTTAATGATGCTTGCTAATAAAGTTGAAGCCAGACGCTTAGTCATTAATGGTGATTTTAAAGAGTCAATTGGGAAACCAAATCAATACGAACTGGAGTTGATAAGAAGGTTTGAGAAGCTCACAGACAAACTTTTCGATGATGTTATCTTGGTTAAGGGCAACCATGATGGTTTAATTGCTAACTATGTGGGTTTCCGTGTTGTTCCTTCCCATAGTTTTGTGGAAGATGGAGTAACTATTAACGTACAGCATGGTCATGCAGTTAAGCCAAAGCCAAGCGTGCTTGTGCTCGGCCACCTTCATCCTTCAGTGTGCTTACCGGGTAGTTCAAAAGTATTCGCTTGGGTCTTTTTGACATATAAAAAAGGTGTCAAGAAAGACCGTTTAAGCAAAGTAATTATAATGCCTCCCTTTAACAGATTTGTCGGCGGAGGCTCTCTCAAACAGCCTAAATTAATCAATAGACTAAATTTCAACCCAAACGAGTGGGAAAGTGTTGTTGTGGGTGTTAACGGGTTGATTTTCGGTGAGTTAGGGAGCTTTGCTTCTGAGTGTTAATTATAGCTGTTAGTTTCCTCTCTAAAAATTTAACTAGATGCGAATTGTCTTCCATACTTAAAACTTGGCCACAGTTAGCGCATTTAAAATCTTGTTCCATTGCTTCGTCGAAAGTATACCTCCTGCATTTTTGCGTGCAAACAAAAAAGTTTTGATTCTTTTCATAGTCATAACGTTTCCTAATTTTCTCGATAATGTTATTTCGCTTAAAGTCAATATACGTGTTAAAGAAATCTCGATTTATCTTCCAGTAAAACGTTACCCAATTCGTTTTTTTATCGATGTCCTTTCTAAATATAACAAGTTTGTGTTTATCAAGGTTGTATATTATTTGTCTTATAACGTTCGGTTTAACCCTAAAAACTCTACTTAAAGTATCATCTGTTGTTTCACCATTTTTAGCTATATATTCAAGTACTGCATAACCTTCAGGCCCTGTAAGTTTGTAAGCGACAGCTAAAAGCTTCATATCAAATTTACTAAGTTTCCTCATCCGAGCCCACGGTCCCTATAATAGATATTCTTCCCTTACCTTTTAAGCTTGGGTTCATTCTAACTATTCCTTCCGTATATCGAGGCCAGTTTCCGCCATGGATTTTATCCAAAAATATCGCTAGGGCGGCCACTTCTGAGTGGGGCTGATTGGTTATCGAGATATTGTAGTCGGCTATGGTGTACATTTTGGCGGGCACCTTAGAAGATCCAACCATGACTAAAAAAGGTTTAAGTCGAACATGACGTAGAAAGTAAAGGTCGCTTAAAACGTTCCTTATGTCCTCCCCATACATCGAAAGATTGATAATTACGCCACCTAGAGACCGCCACACGTTTATCACGCGATCTGCGGCTACGGAATCTCTAACCCAGAATCCTCCTCCCCACGCAATATTTAGGCTGTCAATCTTTTCTATTATTCCCTTTGCCTCCGTATCCGCGATTATTACGCCGTTGGCTCCAAACGCTCTCGCGGTGAGACATGCGTGCGTGGTTACCCGGAAGTCTCTTGGGCGATGATTTAGCCTTAGAACTACTATTTCTGAGCTTTTAAGTAAGTCGGTTAATTTGGCTAGGTTTTCTTCAATCGAAGTCCTTAAGTTTTGCGACATGCCGCAATTCCAACCCCGATTCACCCTGGCTCCCCGGTTTGAGGAGTTGTGTGTTTTCACGCTTGGCTAAAAGTGTAATGTGTAGAAATCGCTCTAGTTTTCTAGCAGTCTCTATATCTGGCTGCAACCGTCCCGCTTCGATTCTACGTAACACACTTTCTTTAATTCCGATCTTTAACGCCAGCTCAGGTATCGTTGCCCCATTCTTCTCTCTCGCCTCCTTCACTATCTGAAAGTAATTATCGACGATATCGTAGTCTGGCTCACGAATAGTCTGGCTCCGCCAACTACGCACCCTAATCAGAGTTGACTGTTCTCCTTGTTTTTGTGTATATTTCTTCTTTTCGTTGTTCAAGCACTGCTTGCAGACAAAAAGTTTCTCCCCGTAGTGATTGATTGGCGTTAGGGCCTCATTGCTCATTCTACCGCACATTTCACAGAAAGAAGGCATTCTTGCTGCCCAGATTTTATATTGTTCCTCTGACTTATAATCTCTGTTGTGGCTAGCTTATGAGTGAATATGATGCCAATAAAGTTGAAAATCAGGGTAGAAGCACTAAACCAGGCGAAAGTGAACTATACCTCCGTTTTAAGGAACTAGAAAACAAAATAAGGCTCTTAGAAGCTGAACGTGCATCCCTTCTGATAGAGCGTGAGCAGTATGTTCGTGATTTGGAATACATGCGTAGAGAATTAGAACAAGCTCGGAGCTCGCCGCTTGTTGAGGCGTCGGTGGTTGAAGTTCTGGATGATGGCAGAGCGGTTGTTCATAGTTCGAATGGACCCAATTTGGTTGTTTATGTTTCACAAAATATAGATCTTAAGCAATTAAAACCAGGTACACGCGTGGCTCTTAACCAACGAGGCTCTGCGGTGATAGAGGTTTTACCGAAATCGCAAGACATGTATGTGAAAGCCATGGAGGTTATAGAAAGACCGAAATTCCGGTTTCAAGACGTGGGCGGCTTAAAGAAGCAGATCGAGATGGTGAAAGAGATCGTCATCTTACCTCTTACCAAGCCAGATCTCTTCAAACAAGTTGGGATAGACCCCCCCAAAGGCGTTCTTCTTTCGGGCCCCCCAGGAACAGGGAAAACCCTATTAGCTAAGGCTGTTGCGGGTGAAACTAATGCTACGTTCATAAGCACAGTGGGTTCCGAGTTGGTGCAGAAATTCATAGGGGAGGGGGCAAGGATAGTTAGGGAGCTTTTTGACCTCGCTAGGGAGAAAGCACCATCAATTATCTTTATAGATGAAATTGACGCTATTGGGGCTAAGCGAATGGATGTTGGTACAAGCGGGGAACGCGAAGTACAGAGAACCTTTATGCAACTAATAAGCGAGATGGATGGGTTCGACCCGTTGGATGACGTTAAGGTTTTGGCCGCCACTAACCGAATAGACATCCTAGACCCAGCGCTACTTAGGCCTGGCAGATTTGATAGAATAATACACATTGACTACCCATCACTAGAAGATCGTGTTGAAATCTTTAAAGTGCACACGAAACGAGTTAGCCTGCACAGTTCTGTTGATTTACATAAACTTGCAGAAGAGACGGAGGGAACAACGGGGGCAGAGATTAGGCATATAGTTATAGAAGCCGGTCTATCTGCGATAAGAAGAGGCTCGAAAATTGTCGAGAAAGAGGATTTTGAGAATGCTATCAAAACTGTTTTAACGAACAAAGCAGGAAAGACAAATACCTATGCACTCTTCGTATGACAATAGGATTCTACTAAGAAAAGTAGCCTACTTACTCGATTTCATGTACGGCCCCCCTGTCGGGAGCACGATAGTAGCCCACCCTCTACGTATTTCTCTTTCCAGTAAAACAAAAAGACCTAAAGCCGTGTATTCAGGCGACTTTCTCGTGGCGGTTCGTAGAAAAGACGGGTATTTCCTCCTCGAAAGGCATGGCTTGAATCTGCTCTCTAAGGTTAAATTAAGCAAGGTGGTGGTGGTAGATGATGTGGCCAAACCGTTTGTTATGGAGGGTAAAGACGTTTTTTCACACCATATAACTCATTTCATAGGACGACACTATGTAGGCGAGGACACGATAGTGACGTCCACTTCTGGGGAAGTCTTAGGATGTGGACAACTCATCCTTCTGCCCGCGGAAGTAAAATCTTTTAAGAGGGGGGTAGGCGTAAAGATAAGGATTGGTTTGGGGGGGTAATAAATGAAATTGAACAATAGCGACATGCGTAGGCTCATGCGCCAGATGGGGTTGGGTGCACAAGAGGTTATCGACGCTGAAGAAGTTATAATACGCACCCATGACAAAGTGATAACCATTATATCGCCGCAAGTAGTCAAACTAACAATACAGGGTCAAACCCTATACCAAGTGATCGGTGGCACGGAAAAATCTTCTGAGCAACAACCAACTGCCAAAAAAGAGGAGTCGTTTGCTGTCAGCGACGAGGATGTAAGCTTTGTGGCAACTCAAGCTAACGTGCCTCTAGAGGTCGCTAGGTCCGCTCTGGCTGAAACCAAAGGTGACATAGCCAAAGCCATTATGAAGTTAAGAAGCACCTAAATATTTATCTATCATTTTTGCATTTTCTTTAAGACTATATTCAGTTACACGCATTATTCTGGCATAATCCGCTGTGCTGGATATTTCCATGTATCCTAAATATTTCTCCCCTTTAAACACCACGTTGTAGACTATACTAGCCGCTAAAACGTAAGGATTCTTTCCCGAAGTGACTTGGCTTGGTAACGATTTCAGGCAATTATCCGCCTCTTTCGCGATCTCGGTTATAACTCTCTGTTTCTGTAGGGGGTCGACGTTGACGTAATTAGACAGCACGTTAACCACCCTA
This sequence comes from archaeon, assembly GCA_902812505.1. GTDB lineage: Archaea > Thermoproteota > Thermoprotei_A > Marsarchaeales > Marsarchaeaceae > ECH-B-1. Next base: position 20,811 of record CADDZQ010000009.1, on the reverse strand, counting down.
GTTATAAAGACATCTGGCCTCATTCTTTCGGGCGACTCTCCCATGATCTCTTCGATTATCCTATACGCCCTAATCATCTTCGACGTGGTAGCACGCTTACCCTTGTTTCTTATAGAAGAGTAGATCTCTTTGAACGATATTGGTATGTTGTTTTCGCGTACAGCAAACAGTATCGCTGCTCCCGCGGCGGAGCTAACTGTAAGGTTTACCCGCCGTCGTGTTTCATTGAAACTGGTTTTAAGGAGGAATATTGCTCGTTTCTCAACATTCTTGTTAAGACCGAGGCTCCGACATATCTGTCTAATCAACTCAAACCCACGCAACAGCGTGCTTTCAGCACCTAACGCTCTGACGTTGCTGATCGATAAAGCCATATTCGAGTGGTCCATATCCACGAATGAGCCGGGAACAAGCGTGCTAGTGTTTTCATTGAACGTCCGCTTATCAGTTACAAGGTATTTATTGTTGTATGCTTCATTAACAGTCATTCGTGTATCATCGATAACAAGACCACAGGAAGAACACACCACTTCGCCGATTGAGTTAACAACGATCACAGAATGACACTCAGGGCAAACTTCCAATTTTTCTCAAAAATAAATATCAAATAACCTTAAAAACCTTCTTGCATGGTTCATTGTAAAACATTACGAGCCTCGTAGATCGTGTATATTAAGATGTTGCGCTTATGTTATGTGTTAGCCTCTGGCGATTCATCGAAGATTACGCTATTAGCAGTGAGGGTGGGTTGTGTCTAAAAAGGCTTAAAAATCGATTGTGGATAAAGGTTCATAGGGGCCATAGCTCAATGGCAGAGCGCCCCCTTGGCGTGGGGGAGGTTCCGGGTTCAAGTCCCGGTGGCTCCATAAGATAACGACTGTTAATATTACCCCTGTAAGGCTTATTTGAGTGGGTTGAGTCAGATTTAAGCCGTTTATGACGTCTCAAAACTTGTTTTCCAACCTCGGTAAAAGCAGGATCTTCAAGAATAGAAGCGTGTTAGTATCTGATTTTGTGCCTCTTACTCTTCCGCACCGTGAAAATGAGATAACGCGTTTAGCCCAGATAATGAGTCCAGCGCTCAACGGTACGAGACCTAATAATATATTCATGTACGGTTTGACGGGAACAGGTAAAACTGCTGTTGCGAAATATGTCTCAAATATGCTAACAGATGAAGCAAACCGTCGCGGCTCTCCTGCAACTGTTATATATGTCAACGCTCGCAAGGATGATACCAGCTATAGAATTATAACCCAGATAGGCCGGCTTCTTGATTTAAAATTGCCTTTCACAGGACTCTCCGTCGCTGAAGTGTATTCACGTGTGGTAAGTCGAATAGACAAGAGGGGCGGCATAATAATAATCACGATAGATGAAATCGACAATTTGATAAGGGAAAGCAATCTTAATTTACTCTATAAACTGAGCAGGATAAACAGCGACCTACGAAATGCTCAAGTGTCTTTAATAGGCATAACCAATGATGCGAGGGTACTTGAGGTTCTTGACCCGCGTGTTAAAAGCAGTCTTGGTGAAGAAGAAATAGTGTTTGCACCCTACAACGCTGAACAGCTACGCGATATTTTACATGCAAGGGTGCATGATGCCTTTGTCGAGGACTCGTTGGAGGATGATGTAGTGCCCTACGTTGCGTCATTAGCTGCCAAAGATCATGGCGACGCGAGAAAAGCCGTCGACCTCCTCCGTAAAGCAGGTGAAGTGGCTGAAAGGTTGAATTCTAATAGAGTGACCATTGACCATGTGAAACAAGCACTAAGCGAAATAGAGGTTGACACCACACTTGAAATAGTTACAAAGCTTCCACTACACTCAAAACTTGTTCTTGCTTCCGCGCTTGAGTTACAGAACAAGAAGGAAATAGTTGTCACAGGTGACATATACACAGGCTACATTATGCTCTGCAAAAAAACCGGCCTTGAGCCTTTAACGTCTAGAAGAGTTAGTGAAATACTCAATGAACTCGATATGGTAGGTATAATATCAACTAAAATATTAAACAGAGGGCGGTTTGGACGAACAAAGCGTGTTGTGCTCAATATTAAACCTACAAACATTCTGGAAGCTCTTAAAAAAGACGATGCTCTTAAAATTATGTGAGCGGAGGTGCGGAGATGGTATCTGGCAGACATGTAATGGTTGAACTCTATGGCTGCGGTTATAAAACCCTCTCCGACCTAGAGCTCATCAAACAAATTCTTATTGACATAGCAACACGGTTAGGTAGCCGTATTTTATCAGAGCACTTTGTTAAACTCGACCCCGGTATTAGCGGCGTACTGGTGATAGGCGAATCACACATATCAATTCACACTTGGCCTGAGAAGAGCTACGCATCTATAGATATCTACACCTGCAACAAAAGCTCAGACTTGGATGAAGCCTTAATATTTGTTAAGAAAAGGTTTAACCCTATTCAACAGTGCGCATTGCTCGTAGAGCGGGGTCTACCAGAAGGCTTTAGGGTAACAGAAATGAAGTGGGGAGAAAGCCATATTGAGAAATCAGAAATGGCACAACATCTAAGGGAATAGCAATGTTTATTTGGGACAAACTCGGTAGCGGTACCTACCACGTTTTTAGAGTCGACCGCATTTGGATAAAAACTGCCTCACGTTTCCAACAGATTTTGATCTGCACTTTGAGAGATTTCGGCAAAGCCCTATTTTTAGACGGCTCATTGCAATGCGCAGAAGCAGATCAAGCGCTCTACCACAGAGCGCTGATACTACCTTCTCTCCGAGTTATCCGTGAGCCTAAACACATACTAATAATTGGTGGAGGGGATGGTTCAGCCGCGTACACGGTGCTCGCACAGAAGGAGGTTAAAGTGACGATGGTTGAACTGGACAAAAAGGTTGTGGAACTAAGTAGAGAATACTTACCAGAGTTCCATCACGATGTGTTCGAGAATCGGGATCTAGAGTTAATTTTTATGGACGGTAAAGATTTTATGGAAAAAACTAACGAACTATTCGACATTGTTGTAGTTGATGTCACAGACCCCGGCCTCAGTAAGCCTTCCCAAACAATATATAATAAAGCTTTCTTTAAATGTGTTAAGGACCACTTGACTCAGAATGGTATCATGGTCACACAGGCTGGCTCCGCATGGTTTACTAAGCAACACTTTTCAGAGGTTGGAAAACTTATAACGCAGGTGTTTTCTACAGTGGTACCATATGGTGAATTCATACACTCATTCGGTTCACTATGGGGGTTTTATATCGGTACGGATTCAAGACAACATGATATTTATCGCGCACTAAAGGATTTAGGTCACTCTCTTCTGTAAGGAATAAAAACCGGTAGGTGATTTATTCTAGGTTGCCGGGGTGGCCGAGTGGTTAAGGCGGCAGACTCGAGATCTATCTGTAGAGGCTGGAAATCTGCTGGTCCTTGTGGCCGCGCGGGTTCGAATCCCGTCCCCGGCGCTACGATAAGCTAATATTCTCATAGACGCTAAGCCTCATAATGCCTCAATATATTGACGTGAAGCTAAAAAGCGATGTTAGCTTATCTGGGAAAACCTTTGTTACAGGCTTCCATGGCATAGGCCTTGTTGGCTATGTGACCGTTAGATATCTCATTAAAAAGCTTGAGGCAAAGAAGATAGGGTTTATTGTAACGGAGTCCATGCCGCCAATTATAACAATGGAGAACGGTGAAATAAAACCCCCACTTGAACTCTATATTTATAGACACGTGGTGTTTATGTATGCGGAATCGCCCCCTACTACGAGAATACACCGGTTTTCACGCGGTATATCTGAATGGGTAATTAAATCGGGATTTGAAAAAGCCTTACTCGTAGGAGGGCTTGATTCAAGCTATTCCACATCCGCCAACCCTGAAGATAATCTCCGTGTTATCAAAACATCCCAATATAATGGGCTTAGGAAGGGGGCCTCTACACTAGAAGATGGGCTATTCGTTGTTGGGCCGCTTGCGTTGCTTATGCTTAACTTCTATATCGCTGATTTTCCAGCCCTTGCAGTTCTACCTTACGCATCCAGAGACAAGGTGGATTTGAGGGCGTCGGCAAACGCAATCCAATTCATAAATCAAGAGCTGGATTTAGACGTAAATGTGGATGAACTAATCCTTAACGCAAAGAGAATTGAAGATGAGGCACTAAAGAGCGCAGAATCCCACGCCAACCTATCTTCAGAGTCATTGCGGTACATTATGTAACGCTTAATCTTTCCACATTCTTCAGCTTTCTGTGGAGAGCAGAATAGAGTTCAGTATCAACAGTAGTCACTAATACATTCTCTTGAGTGTTAATTATACTAAGTATCTTCCTAATATCGGGCTTAGTTTTTCGAGAATCAGTTTGATAAACAGGGTAAACATCCAGCATCTCAAGTGGCACAAGCCCAAATTGCCCATCCAAGACCATAATTAGGGTCTTGTCGTCAAATCTCCAATCATCCTTTAAGATTAAAACTTGGTCCTTAGATGAAAGTATTACTAATCTTTTTGGTTCTAGCTGTGATACAAACTGTCTTATTCTTTCTCTAAACAGGATAACTTCAGGTCTATCATACCCGAAAGCGAATAGACCGCTCGCGCTAGGTGTTGTTATCGGCGAATACTTGGCAAGATATCTAGCCCTACGGACCATCCATCTAAAAGCATCAAATATTTGTGGGTGTGAGTGCATTCTGTTTTGAAGAAGATCCCAAAGTGTACCTTGGTAGATGGCGAGTCTAATTCGTGATAATTCCTCTGCAAGCACACTTAGATTATGCTCAGCAAGTAGTTTCGTCCTCTGCTTTTGAACCATAGAGCGTAACTCGTTGGCCGTATGTTTCTCACAGACTCTACACCTGCATGGTAGCTCAGTCAGAGTTTCCAGTCTATATGTTTTTTGCGACGTAAGATACCTATCATCTTTCGCAAATAAAGCGTAAGACGCCGAGTCGAACAAATCAATTCCTAGAGCTACGAAATATGGGAGAATAGCAGGGTGGCCAGCACCGAACAGATGCACGGGTCTAGAGGGGGGTATGTGTTTCTTTGAGATTAATATCATTTCGAGTATGGTTTGATACCGGTAACCCTCAAGGAATTCTGTCGGGCTTCCCAATCCATGAATATGGAAAGGTAGGTCCGCCATCTTCTTAGCGCAGAACTCAACCAGATCTAGGTACTCCCCGCCTTGAATCGGGCCAACCCATAAAACGTCGTCTCTGTTTCTAAGCTCAAGTGATTCGACAGCGTTGTTTAGGGTTTTATCTACAGTTTGCTTTGCCCACTCTTTGCTATTTGTCTTCCCTGTGGGTGTATCCAGTATAACTCCTATATCCACGTCTATTTCTTCTTGAAACCTTATGATTTCTTCCTGTGTGGCATTTATTTCACCGAACTCAAGCATCTGATATGCGCCAGAATCAGTCGCTACGATACCGTCAAACTTGAGAAACTGGTGTATGTCACCTACTTTAAAACCGCGTTTAAGTAAAAGATAGGAATTTGTCATAACGGCTTTAAATCCGAGTTGACGGATCCTTTCAACGTCCACCAATTGCCGCTTCACATCTATTACAGGAAAGAGGGCTGGAGTCTCAAGGTAACCTCTTTTCGTCTTTATCCTACCTATTCGGCCGCAAAGCGATCGGTGTTTTACCTCGAAAACAGCGTCTGGTTCAAGCCGCATTGGTCGGAGTCACTGGATAATATCACTGTTTTGCCTCTTTCTGAAAGTACTCAACAACCTGCCTGACGCGTTCTGCAATTGGACCGACTCCTTCAACCCTACCATCGCTATAAACCTTGACTCTTTCTGCCACAATAATAGTTTCCGCATCCTCAAGGTATCTAATATTATTGGGGTAGATTTTAGATAACTGCTCATACAGGTTTCGCATAGGAAGGCCGCCCTCTTCGGCCGCAACTTCCGACACAACTGAGCCGTTCAATACTAGTCGTGAAATCTTTTTGCCGTCGCCGCTTACCTCTTTAGCGTCAAGTAAACAAATATGAAGTGTTTCGGGGTCCAATGAAGCCAAAATTCCTTTGTATTTTTTACCGTTCGAAAGAACTACAAGCACCTGCTTGTTAAGCATAACCCGTGTTTCCGAAGCAATCGTCCTAAGGCCTATGCTCATTGCGTATCAACAAACTATTAATATTACTAGTATTAAGTTTGTCGTATTTTGTTTTAAGCCCCCTCATTCACCTTGATGCGTAACACAGGTATGTATTATGAGCCACGTCTCAAAGCCAAAAGTCTGTATAGCTTATCATTCAAATAGTGTATATTTTCAGCGACTTTTCCATGCTTTCTATTCAGCGAATCAATAAAATCCTCCACCAACCTACCAACAGCCAGTACAGCACCATCTTCTGACTTGATAACTACTATGTTGCTCGAATCTTTTAAATCAATACTTAAAATTCCAGGGGCCATAAGATCCGCACCATTTAGAATATGCGGTTTAGCACCCTGATCAACCATGGCTTCTGAATAGTAACCTTCAAACGTTTTGGCTGCGATAACAGTCGGAAAGATACAGTTATCCTTCTCAAAAAGAAGAGGAAACTTGTTATTTAGGAGATATGCTTTCAAATGTTTATCTATCTTTAGAACCCATAACTCATCCTTTTTCTTATCGAAACCTATATAGTCGAGTAAAACCTTGAATCTGTCAGTCTCCTGCTTGCTGAGTTTAAAGCTGATAAAATGCAATCTGAAATATTTAATGGTGGTCGAAAAATTAAGGTTTGCCCAGCTTTTTATAACAATAGCTGGCTTTCTAAGAGCGAACGTTAGCGGCTACTATTACTGGGCATAAACGATGTGAACACAACTAAGCTTAATAGTCAGAATATCGTCATTCCATCGATAAAGTTGGCTGAGGCAAACACACAAGCTTTGCTTGGGGAAGCGGTAGACTCAGTGGTTCTAGTAAAACTACGGGGTGGTATATACGTAAGGGGAAAGATGAAAAGTTTTGACCAACACTTAAATCTCCTGATTGAGAATGCGGAGGAAATGCTCGATAATAACACTGTAAGAAGCTTGGGCACTATTATTGTACGGGGAGATAACGTGATTTTAATATCTCCAAGCCCGAGGTGACCCAGAAATGAAGGGAACAGCTTCTCAGGGAAAACGAGGTAGATCTAAAACCCATATTGTCTGCCGAAGATGCGGTCATAGGTCATACCACGTTAGAAAACACAGATGCGCCCACTGTGGGTTCGGCCAGTCAAAGAGGCTAAGGACATATTCGTGGATAAATAAAAAACCGTAATACTCAGCGCAAACGCACGGTAGCTAGGTTAGTAGGGGTAAGTATTTCAGGCTTGACCTTGTGGTTAATATAAATCTTTTTAAGAGAGTGGGCAAGTTCTGCCGACCTTGACGGTTCGCCGTGATTTATCAAAATCTTTTCCGTTGGCCTGACAGCTGTTATATACCTTATTAGCTCAGATTTATCTGAGTGGCCTGAAAATCCTTCTATTGCCTGCACTTCCATGTTCACTTTAAATAACCTTCTCCCCATACCTGAATTATCAGCCAACTCTACTTCCTTAGCTCCCTTTAGGATAGCTCTACCCAGCGTTCCTTCGGCTTGATAGTTGACGAATACTAAGGTATTATCGGAGTTGGATGACAGTTCCTTAAAGTACTCTATAACTGGACCACCAGTCATCATGCCACTCGTAGCCATTATTATACTGGGTCCTTGCGAGAGAGCCTCATCCCTTTTTGAGGAATCATCTATTCTTATAAATTCTTCACGCAGAAAAGGATTATCGCCTTGGTAAATCTTCCTCTTTACATTCAAAGCTAAGTATTCAGGGTAAGCTGTGTGTATTGCGGTGCTTTCAAGGAGCATCCCATCGAGGTAGACTGGAACACGCGGTAACTCCCCCGTAGCCATTTTTTCTGCTATTATCATCATAACTTCCTGAGCCCTACCGACAGCCAACGTGGGTATAAGTATTTTACCGCCGCGTTCGACCGTCTTCTTAACTATATCTATAAACTTTGTTTCCGCATCAAGCCTACTTGGCATAATATTACCGCCATAAGTGGATTCAATTATTAAACAGTCCACTCGTGGGAAAACAGTAGAAGCCTTATCCAAAAGCCTTGTTTGGGCGTATTTTAGGTCACTTGTGTATAATATATTGTATCTACCCTCTCCGATGTTCAAGTGAACAACGGAGGAGCCAAGTATGTGACCAGCGTTATTCAGGGTGAGCTTTATGTCAGGAGTTATATCGGTAACATCCCCCCAGTTTATAGTTATTGTATGCTCGACTGCCTTCTTTATATGTTCGATGCCGTAGGGAGGAACTTCACCCAACTTCTGCTTTAAATCAATATAATCTTTTTGCGTTAACACCATAAGGTCCCTGGATGGTGGTGTCATGTAGACCGGCCCGCGGTAACCATACTTAAAAAGATACGGTAAAGCTCCTTGATGGTCCATGTGTGCGTGCCCAATTATGACTGCGTCTAACTCCTCTAGTGGAAAGTCTAGGGCGTGAAAGGCGGGGAATTCCTCCGTGATCGTGTTTGCTTCTGCCTTTAACCCAACATCAAGTAAGACCTTTGATTCTCCGGTGTCTACCAGCACCGCTGAACGCCCAACTTCACCAAATGCTCCTAAAGGAACTATTCTTATTGGCCCATTAGTTATAACCGGAGGCTTGTAAATTCTCTCACCCACTTCTTTTAAAAACCGTTGCCTGTATTCCTTGCTGGTGTTTAGAACTCTAAGCATTGACTCAACAGTTCCAGACCTTATTTCTGGGACTCTGATTACCACAGGTCTCCACCCCGTTTTAGCCAAAACCTCCCTCAGTAGAGACCCTCCTTCACCGATAACCACACCAGGCCTTAATGCCTCAACTATAACCTCACCCTTATCGTCGTTAAAAGTGTAGTTCCTTACATCAGCCTCTGAAGGGATTAGCTCCCTAAGCATCTTTATTGTGTCATCTCTGTTCAAACGCGCTTGAGGGTCAGACCTAATAACAACCCTCTTTTTGAGCAGTTTCGCAAGTCTTTTTATGGCCTCGCTATTATTCATTATAGCAGAAGGGTTGCCACAGTAAAGTGCTATTTCGGGCCCTTCGAATTCGATTCGTTTAAGCTCTGCTTCTACAGGAAAATTAGTGAAAATCGTGGACCTTATGTTGGTGAGTAGCTCCTTTGTTGTGGTTATCTTCATTATATATGGCCTCCAGTTATGTATTCAGCCACCTCATCCTCCTCCATTCTCTTAACTCCCTCTCTATCAGCGTAAACCACGTCGACTCCTTCGCCAGTAGCGGTATCCCACTCCATAGCCGCAGATATACTCCTTATCGCGATAGGAATAGCTTCGGCGAGCGAAAGGCTTGGCTTTAAGCGGTTTAGCGCTGACCCCAAGGCGGTATGCATACCTGAACCGGTCGCCACGTAATCTTCAGCGCTAAGCGAGCCGAAAAAATCTATCATGAAAAGTTCTGGGGAAGAATCGTATCCTCCTATTATAATCTGCACTGGGAAAACACTAAACTTTTTAGAGTTAATTAGAAGAGAAGCATAGTTAGCGATACTTTTTACACCCATCCTAACGTTATTCCTAAGCTCATACATATACGCTTCCGACCTTACTCTGTCAGCTAGGTTGAATGCTTCACCCACTGTTCCTGCTATTGTGATTGCGCAATAGCTTGTCACCGTCAGAATTTTCTTTACGTGTTTGTTTGCTACCGTGTAGCCAGCAGTGGCTCTCCTATCTGCAGCTAATACTACACCGTCTGATGCCTTTATACCAATTGTCGTTGTCCCCTTTCTTGGAGTAAAACCATTCACCATAATTCATCAACAGCAAGAATAAGACGCCCTAAATACAATCAGGATAGGCGAAGCCTTTACTTAAGGCTTTTGAGCAGGTAGCTCGTTCGTTGATAAAGATGGTTCCGCTTAACACGCCACATACGATTCGCCTACCCGTCGAAGTAATCGTGGGTAAGAATGTCATTGAGTATATTGGTAAGATAATAGCCAAACATCTTGAAGGCGACGAAGTAACAGTGCTCACTGGTCCAAACATAAGGCCACTTTACTCCAATACCGTCACGGCCTCCCTCATGGATTATGGCTATAAACCACATGTCGATACTGTTTACTCCCCAAAAATATCAGAGGTTGAAAGACTTCTCACACAAGCTCCCTTTTCTACCTCCGCGATAATAGGTTTAGGGGGTGGGAAAGTACTCGATGTTGGCAAAGTCCTAGCTTATAAATTAAAGAAACCGTTTGTAAGTGTACCAACGAGTGCTTCACACGATGGAATAGCATCGCCCCAGGCTTCGCTTGAAGGGCTAAATGGCTCCCACTCCATCAGAGTTGATACTCCTTTCATCGTGATCGCTGATTCATATATAATAGCGTCAGCCCCTAAGCAGCTCACATTAGGAGGCATAGGTGATGTCCTAGCAAAATTTTCATCTGTCTTGGATAGCAGGCTCGCGCAGAGTTTAGGTGAATATATTGGAGACTACTCTATATCGTTAGCTGAAATGTCAGCCAAGCTTGTTTTCAACAACTTAGCCCAGATCATCAGTTTAAGCGACAATGGTATTAGAACTCTCCTCGAAGCGCTCATCAGCAACGGTATAGCTATGGCCATAGCGGGGAGTAGTAGGCCGTGCAGCGGTAGTGAACATTTGTTCGGGCATGCGCTTGACTTACTCACATCCAAAACAATTCTCCATGGCTTCACGGTGCTTTTAGGCACCAAAATATCGCTTGCGTTGCATGGAGAGGATTGGGTAGAGTTTTCAGAAAAAGCCTTAGAAGCAGGTCTGCCCATGAATGCGCGTCAACTAGGAGTACCCCCCGTCTACGTTGTGCGTGCGCTCACCTTTGCACACAAGATCAGACCAGACAGGCCTACGATATTAGGAAACGGTATAACACTTGAAAAAGCTAGGAAAGTTATAGATGAAGTAAAGTTGGTTTAAATCTAGGCAGCGTGCACGCCACTCAAGGATTCGACGCATACGCTCCACTATATATCGATAAATTATATTTGAAAGCCCACTTTCCTGGTAGATCTAGGCAGCTAAACTACAATTAGTGAAGTGAATCGTAATTAAACCAGTAGAAGATTTGGTTCCGCCAAGCGCTCAAAGATAGTAATGTTCAGGCTTGTAGTCTTGTTATCTTTGCCCCCTCAAGATATTGAAAGAAGGGATCATTAAACTCCTATCGAGAGCGTGTGCGGGGAGTGGGATTCGAACCCACGAAGCGCTGCCGCACGAGGTCCTAAGCTTCGCGGAGCACTCACTCGCGCCTTTGACCAGGCTCGGCCATCCCCGCATAGAACAAAAACATTTTAACCTGATAAAAATTTATTGCTTGTTTAGAGGCGAACTAAGAGTGCTTTGAATGCTAAATCATGAACTCTTCGCCTGGTTTAAGTATCACGCACTTAGTGCTCGTCTTCGACTCGACCTTGCTCTTGAAGGATGCTGGGTCGGCTTCGATTTGCGGCCAAGTGTTATAGTGCATTGGAATAACGAACTTCGGTTTCAGATACTCCACTGCTACAAGTGCGTCATCAGCATCCATGGTAAAGAATCCACCGATAGGTAACAGGGCTACATCCAATTTATAGCGTTCGCCTATTAGCCTCATATCCCCGAATAAATCGGTGTCTCCGGAGTGGTAAATACTCTTACCACCCATACTCAAAACGAAACCGCATGGATTACCTGCATATTCTAACTTCTCGCCAAAAGATGAACTATGAGCTGCCCAGCATATTCTAACCTTGGCGAAGCCAAAATCATTAGTGCCACCGTGGTTTCCCCCAACGATTTTTGCACCAAGAGTTTCTAAGCGTGAAGCAAGCTCAAATGTAGTATATACTGGGGCACCAGTTTTACTCGAGATGGTCACCGCATCGCCTGAGTGATCAAAATGCCCATGGGTCACCAGAATTAGATCGGCTCTAACAGCTTCTGGTTTTTCAGCCGCTAGTGGATTGTTAGAAAGGAAGGGGTCTATAATCACTGTTTTACCTTGTTCTGAAACAGTGAAGCATGCATGCCCAAGATAGCGAATTTTAACCATCGGGAGTCAAGGTGTTTTCTTAGTTGGTAGCTTTAAGTTTTCTCTAAAGCTATATATTGTTCCGATAGAGTGCTTACGCTAGTTGGCAGCCAAATAATACAGGGCGTTATCCCAGCGCGATACAGAGACCTAGTATACAAAAGCAGTTTTTACTCGAGTATAGCTGCGTACCCACCGAAGGAGTTTTTGAGCTGCTCCCCCTCCTCGGTTTGTGTTGACATAAGCTCAACTGTGCCATGATTCTTAAACATTTCGGCCAAATGTGTTACGAGCGGCTCTTTTGAGATCAAATCCATCTGCGTACCGCATCTTGGACACGTTCTGCCTTCTTTTGGCTCTTGTTCGTCTTGGACATCTGCTTCGAGCTGGAAGCCACAATTGGGGCACACGAATGTTAAGTGGTAATCATCGTTTTCTTCTGACATTATTAGTATTTTTGCCCTGTCTAGCTTTTCAAGAACCTCCTTCTTACCTATCGCAACCTTGGTGTAGTCGTTAACCATAGTGGCCATTAAATTATTGAAAACTTGCTTTTCATGCATTAGTTTGGACTGCTGTAAAAGGTTTTCGGACCGATTTATTAGTTCACGAATGCCCTCTTCACCAGTGTAGCCTATATCAACTAAGCCTAATACTTTCTTCCGCAGTTCGTAATGTAGATACTCTCCTTCATAGAATTCGTATTTATTTGGGCCAGGCCCACCTATTATAAGCCCTTTAATATCCTTCCCAAGGAAATACTTGGTAGTATACTCACCTATTCGAACGTAGAACTCGTGGGCGACTTGTTCTATTATTCGCTGAAAACGTCTAGCGGATTGTCCCCCAGCGTGGTGTTTGCCTGGTATCCCCGATGTGATCGTGTTTAAGACTTCGACGTTCCTACCACGAAGTATTGCGAATGTGGCTTCTGCTCTATCCATAACTATTAGTCCGTAAACATCCTTCTCTTCGATGAGCTTCTTAAGTGGCTCTATTACAAACTTAGAGTCACACCTGTAGAGGTAGATGTTTATGGGTAAAGGTGGTTCTAACACATGTATCTCCATTTTCTCTGTTCCTGGGGCGCCATGCGGTATGGCACCACAAAAGATAACAAGACCGTTTGGCGGCGGTTCTTTAAACAGCTTCAACCTTTGTAGGATGGATTCTATCGCGTCCATAACATTCTTTCTTGTCGTCTTCGACTTAATATTAGACGCCGTACTCGCTTCTTCGCGTAGATCTCTTACCACGTCACTAATTGCCCTCTTAGGGGGGATATAGAGGCTGATAAGCTCTGTCCCCCTACCCTCCTTACTTTCCAATTCCGAAATAAGCTTTCGAATCTTATACTCGTCGAAAGAATCGTATTTTTGCTGATCCGACATCACGCGTCCTATTAATAGGTAAACTTATGAAATATAAGTTACGTTATTGATGGGATAAAACATGCGTTTTACAATAAAGATAGGTGGTCACCTGTTAGATGAGGGAGCAGACGCCTACAGAAAGTATTCAGAGCAATTAAGGGGCTTGACGGAGCTAGGCCACAAATTGGCGGTAATAGTTGGAGGAGGTACTTATGCGAGAACAATGATTAACATAGGACGCACGCTCGGACTCAGCGAATCATTCCTTGACGATATAGGTATCCAAGTTTCACGTATAAATGCTTATATCATGATACACTTACTACCCGAATTCTGCTACCCTAACCCACCCACATCCTTTAACGAGTTCGATTCAGCTTGGACCACTTCTAACACTGTGGTTTTGGGTGGCCTTACACCTGGGCAGTCCTCGACGGCCGTCGCAGCCCTTATAGCGGAGCGTATAAGGGCTGATAGACTAATAATTTTGACGTCGGTGAGCGGAGTGTATACCGATGAGCCATCCTCGCCTAACGCAAGGCTTTTACCATCAGTTCACATAGATGAACTTGGGAAGCTTATTGCCGAGAAGCCAGCACTTGCGGGCACATATGATTTAATAGATGACGCCTCGATCAAGATTCTTAAACGTAGCCATATACCCGCGATAATTACAAGTGGCAAACGTGATAACATCATAATTGACGCTAGCTTGTTTAAATCCACAGGAACAGTGATCACATATTGAATATTAAAGGCGACTAGCCCATAAAATTCGAATCAAGGGAGTTAAAGCATCGCCATAAGATGCGAAAAGTTATACCTTCTATTAGAACTCACGCCAGTTTTTAAGTATATTAACTTGATGCTGTGCTTAAATTGGGGTGAAAAATTTAAATTATAAAAGGTTTGTTCTTGTTGTACGCGGGGATGCCCGAGCCTGGTCAAAGGGAGCAGACTCAAGATCCCATATGAGTTATCTGCCGGCGAAGGCCTGCGTGGGTTCGAATCCCACTCCCCGCACACGCTCGATAAATACAGAACGCATATGTCAAAACTAGGTTTTCAGAGATTGTGGAGTAGGAAAGTTCATTATTTTTTACGGCAACACGAGTTACCTACTACTTTTGAACTATTCTCTTTTGGGTTGTGATCTAAGTAAGCCTTTAATTCCATGGTGGTGCTTATAATCAGTGATAAGAATTGCAAAACGGTGAAGGAAAGTCTTTATCTGATTACTCAGAATACTTGAGGATGCTTGACGAGGTTTATAAAGATGTTCCACGCGTCCGCTCCACTGGGGAATGGTTCGCAATACCCCAACTTAAAATAGAGTATGAAGGCGATAAGTCAATACTGGTAAACTTTAAGGAAATCTGTGAACTATTCAGAAGAGAGCCGAGTCACATCATGAAATTCTTAGTAAGGAATCTTGCTACGGCTGGCTATGTAACCGATGACCTAAAACTAGTTCTCCAAGGACATTTTAATGAGGATCAAATAATGAATTTACTAAATCGCTATGTAAGCTTCTTCGTTCGTTGCCAAAATTGTGGGAGACCAGATACGAGGCTTATTAAAAAGGCTAAAGTGGTATATATGGTGTGTGAAGCTTGCGGCGCAGAAGCACCAATAAAGACAACAGCGTAGTTACAGTTTTGGTTAACCGATTCACATCAGAAGAAGCCACATATGTTGTAGTATGTGAAGAAGCGCTCGTTAACAAAGAATTAGAAAAGGGTTTTTTCGTAGACCCAAGATACTTTGGGGGGATTCAAACGGATTTGGATAACGCGCTCATAACTGCAAAAGAAGCTGATTATGCTACACTCCTCGGCAACAGTGTAGTGGAGCGGGCTATCTCTCTAGGAATATGTAGTCCATTATCAATAAGAAGAATTGGGAAGATCATGTACGCTGAGGTGGCTAGAGTTTGATACCGTGCCCCAAGTGTGGTTCGCCTACAGACCCGAATGCGGCAACACACAACCTCTGTAAAAACTGTTCCTCTGAACCTTCTGCGCGTGAGCGTAAAAAAAGGAATATTGTGTTCTGTGGTGTTTGCGGTAGAGTTAGGATAGGTGGAAAATGGCAATCAAATCTCTCATTCGACGAGTTCATACAGGAACTGCAAAAACAAGGTAACATCGTATCACGTGCAAAAGATAGGCTAGTGTATGAGGTTATTGATTCAAATAAAAAAACCCTTATTCAGTATCAGCTTAAGAAATCACTCTGCATGAATTGCCTCATCCAGAAAAATGATTCTTATCTCTTCGAGGTCAAAATAAGAGTCGAAGGAAGAGCTATGAACCCAAGAGAAGCAATGTATCTAATGGATTCAATAAGGAGAACTTGCCTAGAGAGCTTGGACCAGGACTTTGTTTACCGTTTTTCGAAGAACAAAGAAGGCGTCGATGTTTTAATATCGAGTAAAAAACTCGCGGAGCAAATAGTTGGGGGGTTAAAGCAAAAATTTGATGGTAGATTGACGCAGTCTTTTAAGCTTGTAAGTGAGAAACACGATAGAACAAGAGTTTTTAAAACCACCTACTCGTATAGAATTCTCAGTCCAAGTGTGGGTAGCGTTTACCGCATTAATAATCATCTATATGAGGTTGTGCGTGTAGAAAACGGCGAAGTATTCTTGACTGCGATTAAAGGGAGAGAAAACATGGTATTCACAAAGCACGAGTTAATTAGCATGTATAAATCGAACAAGGTCGAAGTGCTAACTCAGCACGGGTCTATATTGTAGTGTAAACGTGAAAGCACAGTGACGAAAGCGGCACTAATTCTGGATAGGTCGATAAGATTATTGCCTCGCACCATGTTAGATTCGTTTGCATTAACACTTTTTTAACCTCAAAAGCGTTAAAGCTTGGTAAAAAGATACATCATAGTGTCTTCTGAACTATTTGCCATTTCTCCTATCGATGGAAGATACAAAAAGGAGATCGGTGACCTTCACAAATATTTTTCCGAATTCGCTTTAATCCGGGAAAGAGTATATATAGAGATTAAGTATTTAAACTTTATTTTACGCCTACTCGGCAAAAATGTTGATTCATCACTAACCAAAGCGCTAGAAGGTGTCTACGAAGACTTCGATGTTGAAGATGCCACAGAGATAAAAAAGCTTGAAGAAAAGTTTGACCACGATGTCAAAGCTATTGAAGTCTACCTAGAAAAGTTTGTGGGCGAATATTCGCCATACGTCCATTTTGGATTAACATCTGAGGATGTAAATAATTTGGCGTATGGTAGACTTCTTACAAGGTTTATGAAGGAGGTTTATTTACCTGCTTTAGTGGCGCTCATTAAGAGCTTAGTTAAGCTCGCTACCAGGCACACTGATTCACCGATGCTGGCTAGGACTCATGGGCAACCCGCTTCTCCGACCACCTTTGGTAAAGAGATTGGCCTTTATGCCTACCGTTTGGCTCGTTTTCTAAGAAGGATATCCCGTATACGGGTGAGTGGTAAACTCAACGGCGCTGTGGGTAACTTTAATGCGCTAGTAGCAGCTTACCCCGATATTGATTGGATCAAGGAAGTGCCCATATTTATTGAGGAATTAGGGTTAGAACCAGAGCTCTTTTCCACACAGATATTGCCGTATGAGTCATACATAGACCTGTTTAATAACGTGGCTTCCGTGAACGCAATACTCACTAATCTCTGTAGAGACATGTGGATGTATTACTCGTTTGGCTACATTTCCCTTGAATCAGAAAAGTTACAGGTGGGGTCCTCCACGATGCCCCATAAGGTTAACCCTAAGGGCTTCGAAAACAGCGAAGGAAACCTCAAGCTCGCAAACTCTTTGCTAAATTTGTATGCCAATGAGCTATTAGTAAACAGGCTCCAACGAGACCTTTCTGATTCCACGATACGAAGAAACTTCGGTGTGGCGATGGCCCATTCGATACTCGCCTACCGGAGATTGAGTCGGGAATTAGGGCGCCTAACCTTCAATAAAAAACGGGCCACGGAAGATTTGAATAATCACGGCGAGGTGTTCTCAGAGGCCTTGCAGACAATCCTCCGCAGGGAAGGCGTAAATGAGGCCTATTTCAAGGTTCTAGGCAAAGTCAAAGGTCGCACATATACACTTAAACAAATCGAGAGTATTGCACGATCTGTGAGTCCTTCTCAACGTGTAAGCAAAGAATTCGAAGCGATTGTAAAAGAGAAATACTTGGGTTTAGCCCCACAACTAGCTCGAATGATGATCGAACAAACTAAACAAATAATAAATATGAACGTAAACTAGTACTTAATATTCACGTGTCTGAAGAAGTCGAGTCGCCACTATATTATTTGGCTTTAGATAAAATTCAGTAGCCTTATATCAGTCAGCCAGCTAACCTTTAGGTAATGGTAGAAGCCAACACTCCATCAGATAAAGAACTTAGGAAGCCAGCCGAAGGTGAACTTTTAGGTGTCATAATTCAATTGGTGGGCTACGATAGAGCCAAAGTACGTTGCTCTGATTATAAAGTGCGTGTGTGCCGGATACCTGGGCGTATGAAGAAAAAGATCTGGCTTAGAGAGAATGACATAGTTTTGGTTGCTCCTTGGGATTTCCAGTCGGATACAAGAGGTGACATAGTGTACAAATACGAGAAAGATGAAGTGAGAAAACTGAAAAGTCTGGGAATCCAGCTCCCCGAATAACGCATACCCTCCTAATTGTTGACACTACGTGCCTCACAGTACTTAAATATTCTTCTTAACGCACCTGTGAGGGTGGCCATCTCCCTCTTTGAGACGTAGCTTCTTCCAAGCAAGTTGAGTAACGCCCTCCTAACTAGGGTTTTCCTATGCTCTGCCTCATGTGTTCTCTCAAGTAGGTCGACGACTATATTCACGAATATTTCCTTTTCATGGTGAGACGCCGCTTGTCTAGAGGGCTTCACCGCTCCAGTGTGTATCGCCAACTCATATAGGATCACAGCTGCACTGTGACTTATATTCATGGCTGGGTATAACTTACTTGTAGGTATACTAACAACTAAATCGCATGCATCAAGCTCCTTATTGCTCAGGCCCGACCCCTCTCTACCAAATAATAGCGCGGTGAGGCCACTCGTTCTCGACCAAGCTTCAGCGAACTCGCGGGGTGTCACATAGTTCCTAGTAAAATTTTTTTCCGATGTGGGCCTCGTCGACGTTGTTCCGACGACAACATCAGCATCCTTCACTGCGTCCTTCAAATCGTCTATGATTGTAGCCTTATCTAGCACATCCGCTGCGTGCATAGCTGTTTTAGCACCCAGCAACTTGACATCCACCACTGGTTTTACAAACCACAGTTCGTCGAAACCAAAATTCTTCATCGTTCTCGCAAGGAAACCCGCATTTTCACCGGTCTCACAACCCACGAAGACAACCCTCAACCTTCTAGTCATAACCTATTACATCTGTAGACTTCTAACCGTTCATAAAAATCCGATTGTCTCTTAGCAAGCGACCACTCGAAACCCTTCTCCCTTAGAGCGTTGAAAAACAAGTCGGAATCCTGCGTTGAGCTACGCACAATTAGAACGCTACCTCCCCTCCTAACTTTACGTCTCGCTATTTCCAGCATATTCAGGGTTATTCGCAAACCATCTGGCCCCCCGTTCCAAGCGCATGACAGCGCGTCCTGTTTGTATAGTGGACCGCTGGGTAAGTAGGGTGGGTTAACAATTACTAGGTCAACCATGGGAGAATCGGACCCATCATCCAGAAACACGTGAACTTTATCTCTTAATCCATTTATGACCACGTTCTTTATCGCATTTCTATATGAATATACACATGTATCGTAGGAGAACACGTTCTCAGCCACCTGTGAGGCGACCAAAGAGAGTATGCCGCACCCGGTCCCTAACTCCATAGCTTGGCCAACTCTAGGGTGTTCTAAGATCGCATCCGCCATAAGGAAAGTATCAGTGGATGGGTCATACACGTTGCTATCGACAATTATTTTGAACCCCATGAACTCAAAGCTTCTTTGCAAGTTCGATAAACCCCGCCACATCTAGGCAGCCGACCCGCATCTTGAGAAGATCGGGATTAGTTGTTAAATTCTGTAGCAAAGTGGATAATTTAGCTAAGTTTAAAGCTGTACGCAAAGTCCTATTTTTATAGTTAAACAACCTTGAAGTTAGGCCTTCAAGAAGTCGCGCTGTATGCTCATTATATGAGTCTTTAACACTCAGCACGCTTAGAATAGAATCCACGCGTGGCTCTGGATAAAAGCATTTGCGTGATACTCTCTCCAGCAGCCTAATATCACACGCGTACTGAGCCAAGACGCTGATCTCCCTGTAATTCTTTTCGCAGGGCTTAGCAGTAAGCTTTTCAGCGAACTCTTTCTGCAATATAAGCACAGCATGCCTCCACTTGCTACCATCCCTCACTAACTTTAAGATGAATGGCTTAGATATCGAGTAGGGAAGAGCTGACACTATGTAGTCACTTCGAGGCAACTCTATTCGAAGAAAGTCTCCTCGTATCAGCCTGATTTCGTCGAACTTATTCTCTAGATAGTCCGCTAATTTTTCATCTATCTCCACAACAGTTAGTTGTCGGGTCTTTTCGATTATTACGCTTGTAAGCGCGCCAAGCCCCCCGCCAACCTCAACCACATCCACATTCGGCGGAAGGATTCCTGCAACCCTGAGAGCCAACCCTTTATCAACTATGAAATGTTGACCCCATTTCCTCTTCGGTGTGAAACCTATCTTACGAAAAATGTCATCCATGTGCTAGCTAAGGCGGCATCACAAATATTCGGTATTTCTCATTGCCCTGTAACTCACTAAGTATGCGTTCAATTATCTTCTTCTTTATACCTATGACTTTAATCCTAGTTTGGAGGTCGTCAATACTCTTAAAAGGCTGCTTTTCTCTTTCAGCGAGGATCTCCCACATCAGTTTTTTACCGATACCTGGTATCAGCTCTAATTGGTGCATCTTAACAGTTAAGGGTTTAGCGTTATTAAAAAAATCAACAAAACGCGCCTCATTTATATCAACGATCATCTCGAGTACGTTTTCAAGCTCCCTTTTGGCCACCATTGAAAGATCATTATAGGTGATTGGGCGAACCACCCGTGAAACCTGAGAGTATAGCCTGTCTTCTGGCCCCCTCCCAACGAATATTCTATCCCCAGTTTTGATAGCGATGCCCTCCAGTGGAACAACTTCCAGCAAGGTAAAGTATTCTTCACCTATAACTTGGGCGACAGGTTCTCTTCCATGTGGTTGACGGCCTTCGGCAGGCGACCCACCTGGTAGATAGTCAAGCACATAGAAGTATTGATCCCTATGTGGCCTGCGTTGCTCCTTGGCGTC
>CADDZQ010000008.1 GCA_902812505.1 archaeon | reverse complement strand
TTTTGACGTATTCTAGAGCTCTCGTGTAGCCAAACATACTTCATTTTACCAGTGAGCTTATCACGCCACCTAGCAACCCACATCGCCGAGGGGTCGTGGACAATACCACCCCAGTCTCCTGGTGGAATTGGTGCATCCTTGCTTAGGTTTAGTGTTATGTCCCTATGCCTCACACGCGGCTTCCATCGCCCACGAAGCGGGTGATCACCCCTACCCAAGAATATTCCTGGGGGCTCAACCATCCAGTTGGCTATCTCAACCCTTCTTCCGTCTACAAGCGCGTACCCATAGGTCTTCTTCAGCTGGCGTTTGAGAAGCTTCTTCTCCCTACTCAGCTTCTTACTGCGCTTCTGCCTTAACGCGAGCCTCTTGTAAACCTGAACTACCTCTGAAAAATCTATCTCATCAATGGAAGAAGGCTTCTTGTCAACCTTGAGCTTTCTGACGAAATCCTTTAAAAAATTCTTCTTAAACACTGGGTCAAGCACCCTAGGGGTCTTTAGGAGCTTAACCCAAGCAATTGCCATCTCCTCCGCCTCAGGGCTGAGCTTGATGGATTCTCCGTTGAACTTTACGCATACACCCAAGTACTCGGGTGGAGGAGGAACATAAACACCATTATGCCTAAAACTCGACCAATAAACCTTCTCCACACCTTCATCCTCTAATTCTACCTATATAGGCTTTACCTATCCTGAACACTACTTCATCTATGAACAACCCAAGAAAGCAAAGATACATGCTGAACACGTACAAGAAACACATAGAAAAGCCGAATAACGCACGGTAGATGGGCTAACAACATAACACACATGTGAGCTACCCCGCCATGAAGAGCGAAGTTTGGAAGCTTTATAAAACAGCACTAAGGAGTGTTACTGCAGCAGTTAGGTTGAGGCCATCGAGGATTTGATATTGAACCAAAAGCTTTAGATACTATATTGAATGGTTAATAGCTCTGCTCAACCGATTGCCGATTGGTTGCATGATATAATCAGTGACTTGGGACTAGAGGTCATAGCCCACCGATTCCTACCCGCGGTGAAACCCAGCCACACACTTCCAGTGGAGAGTCTACCCCTACCGGAGGGTTTAAAGCGCGGCTTAAACATTAGGGGGATAACCACCCTATCCGACTTCCAATGGGAAGCCTATCAAAGTATAACTTCAGGGGAGAACACCGTGATTGTGGCGGGTACTGGGAGTGGTAAAACAGAGGGCTGGCTATTACCCATACTCTCAAGGCTTGAACACAGGCCTAATAGAGTTGGATGCGTAGTTGTGTACCCAACGAAGGCTTTGGCGAGAGACCAGCTCGCAAGGCTCAGCCAGATGTGTGAGTGTGTGAATCTATCGGTGGATGTTTACCATGGAGATACGCCTATAGCTAGACGTAGAAGCATACTCGCGCATCCACCGGATATTCTTATCACTAACCCCGATATGCTTAACCTAGCGGCGCATGCTCCCGCCTTCAGATCGATAATATCAGAGTTAGACTACTTTGTGATGGACGACTTCCATGTGTACCAGGGGGTCTTCGGAGCCAATGCCTCATGGCTGCTTTGGAGACTGAAAAGGGTGTTCGCCCGAAAACCCGTCTTCATTGCTTCCTCCGCAACCATCTCAGATCCCGAGGCACTCTTTAAGCGGGTGTTCGGCGAACGGTGTCGGATTGTGTCGAGTAATGCGCGAATAGCCAATCAGCTCCACCTGCTTCTAGGCTTCCGTGCAGGGCGCTCCAAGAGGGTTGCGGCTGCGAGGCTGTTCGAAAAACTGGTCTCAGCTTCGCGGCGCACAATACTCTTCGTGGACAGCCACCAAGTGGCGGAACTACTCTATAAGATGGTGCGCCCCAAACTCAAAGCGAAGGTATCCCTCCATAGGGCGGGACTCACAGTGGAGCAGAGGGAGGGAGTGGAGGAGGATCTGAGGGCTGGTAGGATTATGGGTCTCATCTCCACGCCAACGCTTGAGTTAGGAATAGATGTTGGTGAACTGGACACAGTCATCAACTATGGCGTGACCGCCAATCACAGCAGATACATTCAGAGGGCGGGGAGAGCCGCAAGGCGCGGTGACCTAGGCCTTATAATCCAGCTACTAGGTGAAGACCCCATAAGCCAATACTATAAGCAGAGACCCAGCGAGTTCTTAGAGAGGAGGCTCGAACCAGTGTTCTTGGACCCAGACAACATGGAGATAGCGAAACACCACCTTCTCGCATCCACGCTTGAGCGCCCACTCCGATGGGACGAGGTGGGGGCGACGGGCTCTGTGGGTGCATTAAACACACTTGTGAGCCATGGGCTGGTCGCCTCATTTGGGGGCTACTACTATAGGTGTACGAAGGAGGGCTACGCCTACCTCAAAGCCTGGCATGGTCTCAGAGGTTCAACAGACACTGTGAGCATACTGCTCGAAGATGGTAGGAAACTCGGTGATAGAGACCTTCCAACCGCGGTTTCCGAACTACATCCCCAAGCCATCTATAACCACATGGGCATACCCTACATTGTCACAAGACTCGACATACAAAGGAGGCTAGCCTATGTGCGTAGAATCCACTCAGACAACATATTCACCAAGAGCCTAAGTCAACGCGTACCAAAGCGCTTTGAAGCCATCCAAAGCAGGGTTATCGAAGGTGTAGCCATAGATTATGGGGGTTTAACACTGCAATTAGATGTAACCGGATTCGTCGTGAAAGATTTGGACGACAACACCCTAGCTGAGCGTGTGCTCGACGAAGCTGTGAGCTATACTTTTCAAACCAAAGCTATAAGATTCAGGCTCGAACCGAAGAATGAATGGGGAATTAAGGGTAACGCTGAAGGGTTCCACGCCCTAGAGCACACGCTTATATCAGCTGCAAGCATAACGGTGGGGGTGTCGGATGCTGACTTGGGTGGTATAAGCACACCTGACGGCGAGGTGTATATTTATGATGCACAGATAGGTGGATCGGGCGCCTCCCAAGAGCTACTCAAACGCTTTGAAACCACACTAGAAGTAGCAGACACAATGCTTGGAAGCTGTGACTGCGAGGATGGCTGCCCTAAGTGCGTGTACACAGTGCACTGTGGAAACAACAACAAGTTTCTCTCACGTAAAAAGGGCTACACACTGTCCCATGAATGGCTAAATCAGCTACACCAATAAAACAAAGTGTATTAAGCCTACACCTAGAGAATCAACAAGAAGAAAGGGGAAACATTGAAGTTTAACTGAGGATGGTGGTAACCAGCGTGAAACTATGCTTAACTATACAACCCTGGCTGAGTTAGAGTCTTGATATTCTTCCTAAGTGGCATCTGGTTGCAAATATTAGAGAATATATCTAATGTTCAGAATAGCGAGCCGTTCTCTTTATATGTCTTCATTATCACGAGTGGGTTTACATTCTCTACGCCCTGAATAGAGTTGATCTTCTCATTCACAAGCTTCCTCATCTCCTCGATGCTGGCAGTGTACACGAGCGCCATAATGTCCGACTCTCCACCTATCTCATACACCGACTCAACGTCTGGTATGCGCGCCAAATCACGGCACACACCCTCGATACTAGCCTGGTTATCAACGGTTATAAGGAGGGCTGCACCGGTCCCCTTTCCACTCTTAGACCTGTCCACAATTATGGTGTAACCCTTAATGATACCCTTCTTTTCGAGCTTCGTAACCCTGTTGTAAACGGTGGAAGCACTCACGTTTAGCTTCTCAGCTAACTCGGCGAACGTCATCTTACCGTTCTCCCTAAGCGCACTAATAATTCTCCTGTCGAGTTCTTCGGATACCGCTCTCTTGAGTCTGGCCATTATACATATAAATAATGGAAGAAACTCTTAAGCGTTATACAAGCAGGATTCAAACCAAACTCATCGGGGGCCTCTGAGCACCACCTCATTTTTACTGTAAAGCCATTACGTTTGTGGAGTTTAAAGCACATTCGCAAAACCTTTTAGTCGTCCCAGAACTCTAGACTTGAAAGCTTTCAAAATGGAAGAGTGTATCTTTTGCTCCATCGTGCAGGGGGGAAGTAAGAGTTTTAAGGTGTATGAGAACCAAGGCCAAATCGCATTCCTAGACATTCATCCACTCGTAAGGGGACACACACTGGTTGTCCCAAAGAAACACTTTGACACGCTTATCGACATGGATGAACACTCGATAGGCCAACTCTTCAACACAGTCAAACTAGTGGCCATGAACCTAGTCCCAGCTATGGGTGCGCACGGCTTCAGGATAATGCAGAACAACGGTGAATCGGCTGCACAGGTGGTCAAACACGTCCACGTGCACATACTACCATTCAAGCTCGGGGAGAATAGCTTCGGGCTTCGCAGGCTGAACCTGAGCGAGGAGGAGTTTAACTCTATAGCCAACACAATCCGTAGTAGCTTTAAGGAGCAGCGGCCACAAACTAGCCTTTAGTTTTGAGCGCCAAACCCAGCCTCTCCTTTATTACGTCGAGCGCCCTACTCATGGTGGATTCATCCACCACCTCGAAATCGAGTTCGCCGCTTGCAGCGTAGTCGTGTCCACCCCCCTTAAAGAGACGTGCAAGGTCTGAGCAGTCAACCGAGGGATTACTCCTTCTAAAACTCACCTTCCTGTTTTTTACCGAAACCTGAATGTCGCTTTGAACCTTTTCCCTTATGATATCACACGTCTTTGTGGCGCTGAGCGGGTCACGCGTAAAGCCCACGGCCACCCTGAATCCCCCCACCTCAAAGAGGTGTATGTTGGCGAGCAGGCTTCTGACAGCATCCGATTCAAGCTCAGAGTACTTGAAGTAGTCTTCATAGATTTTGCTGTCAACTAGGATGCCCTCCCCGACCCGCCGTGCAAGCGAGACCATCTCCCCATTGCAATCTGGGGGGGTAAGCGTGTTATAGTAGTCTACGACATCCACGAGCACGCGGTCCACACAGTTGAGCTCTAAATGGTAATCTGTGCGGTGGGCTATTTGAGCTAGTAGATGGGAGTAGGGGTCCGACCCCCCAAACACATTATACACCAATTCGGCACCACAAGCATCTCTATCCCCAGCTTTAACAAGGTGGATACCCGTAGCCTCAACCTCTTTAAGCGCCCGCTCAGACCAATTGTGGTGGTCAAGCCAGTAAACTTCAACACCTAGGCTCACCGCTTCCATCAAAGCCCTCTTAACACGCTGCAAGTAGAAGTCATCCAAGCCAAAATCGGCTATAACTATACGCCTTGAACTCTTCGAAGCTTCGGAAAATCGGGTTAAAAACTCCCCCATATTTAATTCACCATAATCAACAAAGAACACACCGCTAGAGGGTTCGACTCTCAGGAATATAGCTGCACTCATCAGGCCGTCCACGTCTCTTCTATGGGCGAAAATGGTTGAAGCCATAAGAAATGGACAACCAGCCAAAGCTTAAACCCCACGTGTCAACGCCCGTTAAAGGAGGGAAGAAAATTTCTAAGAAATATGTGCTAATTCGTTAGGTGCGCTAAGCGTTTGACCAACATTCTTATTACCGAAAAAGCTTATTTCGATTAACACATTCTAAGACCGATGTCTGAACGATCAGGTGTACATTGGGTTCTGATTGGTTTGGGGACATCAATAATTATACTATCGGTCGCCTTTGCCTTCCTCAGGCTACTCAACCAACCAGTGGTCAACGCCATCCTAACGCAGAGCCTGGGGGAACTCGTAGCGGTGATAATACAGGTGCTCTTCCTAGCTGTAATGATATGGGGTGGAACCATACTTCTAGACAGAGGTCTTCGAAAATCATAGCGGAAAGGTGTGCACAATGCCTCTAAAGTTGTCTATGCCGGTGTGCCGCCACACATCGAGACGGGGCAAAGGGGTGTAGCCAGCCATGAATACTGGAACACACAACGTAATAGGCTTCAGATTTGCTGCGCCCCTATGCATGATAGCTTTCCAAATCTGCCCTTCCGCACAGTTTCGTAGCACTACGTTTGTATTAACCCAAGGCGATTTGTTTTGAGCTTCGGTCAGCCCATCACTAAGGCCTTCAGTGCCGCCATGCTGTCCCTCACAGCCGTACTAATCATCCTTCTATTACTGATCGGTCTAACAGTGAGCGCGCTACCCCACAACGTACGATTCTCCGACGCGAGCATATCACAGCTAAACGGTGAGCCCGTCTTCACGGCTCAAGCCGTGATAGGAAACCCCGGGCCGCTGCCCCTCGAACACTCAAGCGCAGGGCTGAGTTTCAGCACATCACCCAACTTCAGGGTGGTAGCCCTTTCACAAACCGCATCTGTGGGTGTGGGTGGCAACATCACGCTCCCTGTGAACCTGAGTATACAGCCTTCTAGACCAGCGGCATGCGAGCTACTTTTCCATGGCGAGGAGGTAGCGCTTGGGTTCTCCCTCAACACAAGTGTGGGTGGTATACTCCCCATCTACGTGGAGTCCTATACGAATACAAGCTTCGGAGCACTACTAGGAGGACTCACGGTTAGGGTAACTCAAACTAAGCAGTCACCCCTTCAGGCAGTATACACCATTCAGTACTCTTTTACCGATAACAATAGCTATCTACCCATTAACGCCACCCTACTTTTAGCGGTGGCACAACCCCCGCAAAACACATCGCTAAGTATAGCAATAAACGCTTACCCATCACAACAAATATCAGCCTCGAAAACCCTCGTTGAGCAGCCAACCGCCGGAAACATCACAGTGTCCATAGTAACCATGTGGGGTGAATTCGAGCTGCCCTATAACCCAGCCACACAGGCCTACACGGGTGATGTGCTCTGCGGCTGAGCCCTTCGAGGATGATTTTAGCCGTCATTTCAGCCCTAGTAAGCTACATATTTCTACTATACCTGCTTCCCAGAGCGCTCTCAGCTCTTGGTTTTGGCTCAAACCCAAACGAAATACTACCCCAAGAGTCGATTTACGCGGCGGTGGGCATAGTGGCTCTGGAAGCCGTGTCCGCGCTGTTTTCAACAACCCGAATCAGGGGGGCGTTCATGGTGGGCCTAGGGTTACTAGGCTATCTATTCATAGTGTCCGCCTTCAAAAGCGACATAATAGCCACCCATACACCAACATATTTAGTGAGCGTTAATATAGGCTTCGTGGTGACAATTATGAAGATTCTCGCGCTCCTTGAAGCAGCCCGTGGCTGTGTCACCCTTATGGCGGACAACACTTAAAAGGGAAATCAATCCTAGAAAACGTGCACAGCCACCGGGTAGCAACACCATTAGGCGTGAACCACCAACCACAATCGCTCCTTCGCCTGGGCGGCGCATCGTACTGGGTCGCAGAGATATGCGTCTACAGAAGCCAGCGAACCCACATGTAGGTATACTCCTCCGAATGAATTACACAGCTATAAACTGAATACTAGTTCCCAAATTATACTTCACCTGTGCTTAGCCATGAGAAGCAGGCATCGGTCTCCTTTAGGGGTTGTGGACACTTAGTAAAAGTAAAATCCATGTGGAAGGTAATAACTATTTGGGATTAATTTGAGTGAAATATTCGAGGAGAAGATACTCTACCACTATGAACACCCCAGCAACAGGGGGGTGATTGAGGGTGCTCAGATCAAGCACAGAGACCTGAATACTCTCTGCGGTGACCAGGTCACCATATACGCCTCACTAGATGGGGACGTTATCAGTGACATTAAATTTCAGGGTGTGGGATGCGCCATAAGCATGGCTTCCACTTCGATGCTCACAGAGAAAGTAAAGGGTATGAATATTAAAGACGTCTTGGAGCTAGGTCAGAAAGATGTACTGGATATGCTCGGCATCGAGTCACTCACACCTATGAGGGTGAAGTGTGCCATGCTGGGTTTGAGGACCCTGCAGAAGGGTATAATCGAGTACACCGCCAAGTCGGGTACTCAGTCCCCGCCTGCTAACGGTTCATACTCATAGGATGACACGATAGCTCTAAGTGTTGACTTCTCAGCCACTAGGTCCCTGATTGAGAGCACTCCTGCTAGCTTACCTGCATTATCGACAACCACTAAGTGGCGGATTTTTTTATTCACAATCTTTGTGGCCGCGCTCCCAACATCCTCCTCAAGTGTGGCTGTAACTGGGTTCTTTGTTGCTACATCCCAAACCGCCGTGTTGGGTGGAAGGTTGTTCGCGAAGGCGCGGATTATATCCCTCTCCGAGATAACCCCGAGCGGTGTTTCACCCTTCTCATCCACGACCACAAGTAGACCGATGTTCTCCTGAACCATTATACGGGCTGCCTCAATTAGCGTTGAAGCCCTGCGCACAACCACGGGTTTGCGTTTGATAAGATCCTTAACCTTCAACTTTATCACCCCTACGATCCATCTCCACGTATGGGCTATTCAACTTGCCTGTGTAGTAAGCCTTCGGTCTCACAAGCCTGTTATCAGCCAAATATTCAAGTACGTGTGCCACCCAGCCAGCGTTTCTACTCATAGCGAACACTGGAGTGAAAAGGTCTGTTTCTATACCTAGGGCGTTGAATACGAGGCCGGAGTAGAAGTCCACATTGGGGAAAAGCTTGTGCTGGGACAGCCTCTCCACAGCGGCGCGCTCAACGGCCTCAGCGGTCAAGTAGAGGTTCAGTGTACCCTTTCTTTCACCCAACTGTTTTGCGAGTGGTTTCAGAATCATGTATCGGGGATCATAGTTCTTGTACACGCGGTGACCGAAGCCCATTATACGCTGCTTCGCAGCCAGCGTCCTATCCACCGCTTCAGCCGCCTTCTCCGGTGAGCCCACCGACTGGATGTACTTAAGGGCGGCTTCGTTCGCCCCACCGTGAAGTGGTCCCTTAAGGGTTGCTACGCCAGCTGTTATTGCAGAGTACATGTCGCTCAGGGTTGACGCAGTAACTATGCATGAGAAAGTGGATGCGTTCATCTCGTGCTCCGCGTGAAGTATCATTGCTTTATCCATCACTGATGCGTCAAACGCGTCTGGCTCAGTTCCCCTAAGCATATACAGAAAGTTTGAAGCAATAGGGAGGTCCATCTTCGGCTCAACTGGGTTCACACCACGCCTGATACGGGCGAAGGAGGCTATAATCGTTGGTGTGACGCCTATCACCCTTAGCCCCCTCAATCTGTTGGCTTCAAGGCCACCATCTACCCCCTGCCTATCATAGAGAGAGAGCATGGATATCGCAGTCCTGAGCACATCCATCGGGTGGGCCTGGCTTGGAAGTGTTTTAAGCCAAGCCAAAACCTCCTGAGGGGGAGTGTACGACTCCCTCAAAGTACGCACGAATCCTTCGAACTCTTCCCTCTTTGGAAGCCACCCGTATATCAGCAAGAACGCCACCTCTTCGAATGTAGACCTCTGAGCCAAATCCTCAACGCTGTAGCCACGATAGAAGAGCTTGCTATTCTCACCATCAATATAGCATATACTGCTCTCTGCTACGTATACGTTGTCCAAACCCTTGTGTAGAACCACCGTATTCTCAGATGACATCGTAATCAACTAAGAATTTTAACCCTTAAACATAAAGCCTTTGAGGCATCGATTTGAATAGAAACGCATCCAAGCAAGGTTTTTAACACGCTTTGACGTATACTTAGATGAAACATTATGATGAGGGGTAGAGGTTTGCTGTCCGCGTTCATGAGGGAGGCGGGTGAGTACTCCAGAGCGTTCTACGAGGTGGTGCTTCCACCCATCGACATATACGAGTTGGGAGGCCAACTCGTGGTTGAAATGGACCTCGCAGGTTTCGCTAAGGACAACATAAACATCAAGGCCACCGCTCACACGCTGAGCGTAACCGCTAAAAGGGAGGAGCAAACAGATGAGGTGGATGGTGTTTATCTCAGACAGAGGCCTTCACGTATACACAGAGTCATAAGGCTTCCCGTGGATGTCGACGAAACGGTTGAGCCAACAGCCAAATACGAGAACGGTGTCCTAACAGTTAAACTCACAATGAAAGGGGCAAAAAGAGTTAGAATAGAGTAGCCAAGAAATCACCTTTTCAGTGCGTCATATAGTAATAGTATAAATGCTAATACCATTCCTAGATAAGCTGGGAGCTGGTCGTGAACGTTGAAGTGTAGATAGAGTAGTGACGCGGCGAAGATGAAGGTTGAGGGCACCGCCATCCTACTCTGCCTGCCACCCCTGTGGTTGGTGAAATCCTGGGCTTCGAGTCTCCTCAGTAAGCTCGGACCCACTCTGTTGACGAGCACTATTGTCTCAAGCATTGATGATATAAATGAGCGCACATTATCCATGCGCACCTCGTCGAGGTACCCCTTCTCGGTGAGTAGACTCACTATGATTTTGAGGAGGTTGAACTCGGGGTCAAGCTTTAAGCACACCCCATCGAGTATACCAGCCATTCTCATATAGAGTACGAGTTGCCTTGGAAGCTTGAAAGGGAAACGGTAGATAAGTCGGTTAGCCAGATCCATGAGTCGCTCGAACTCCCACTCCGCAACACTTTCACCACCGAGCTCCCTTATCGCAAGCTCGAAGCCACGCTCCACAACATACCTGTTGGCTTCGGGGTCCAGGGCGCCTAACTCAAGTAGTTCGTCGACTATGGATTTGGGGTCGCGCAGTGAGAAAGAGGCGTAAAGCCTCACCAAGTGTTTTTTCGTGTGGGCGTCTAGGGAGCCAACCATCCCGTAATCGTAGAGGATTATCTCGCCGCCCTGACCTATTGAGATGTTGCCTGGGTGGGGGTCAGCGTGGAAGATGGGTTTGTCGAGAACCATGCCTATGAATAGCCTCGACACCTTGCGGGCAAGCCTCTGAGTGTCCACGCCCGCCCTCCTTAACTCCTCCACCTGGCTTATCTTTGTTCCCTCATGATAACTCATTACGAGAACCCTGTGCGAGGTAACCTCCCTGAAGACTCTAGGCACCACCACGCCCTGCCCCCTCAGCCCCTTAGCAAGTATCTCCATATTAGAGGCCTCCTTAAGATAATCTATCTCATCATCTACGTGCTCCAAGTAGTCTTCAACCACTGATGAAATACTATAGGCAACGTTCTTGTCAACGAACAACCCAAGTAACCTTAACAGCCACTTCAAAACGGCTCCATCCTGCTCAATCATACGCCTAACACCCGGCCTATTCACCTTAACCGCCACCCTTTCACCTCTGTACTTGGCTTCGTAGACCTGTCCAAGGGAGGCGGAGGCGATAGGGGTGGGTTTAAAATCCTCGAAAACCTTCTCAAGCGGGCCCAAGTCCTCCTCAATCATGCGTTTGATTTCACCGAAGTCAGCAGGGGGCACATCGTCCTGCAGTTTTTCTAGCTCGCGTATATATTGCGGTGGCAGTATATCTGGTCTAGAGGAGAGTATTTGGCCAAGCTTTATGAACGCTGGACCCAGAGATGCCAGAGCCTCGTAGAGCGCCTTACCCTGCCTTGATAGCCTAGCGGCCTCCTTGGGTGTGGGCTCCTTCCCCCTATGCGTCTTCCTATACCAAGCGTAGACGATGAGTATGGGTAGAAGCTTGTAGGCCACCTTAATGAATCTACGCAGAGGTGGAGCCAAACACTTCACCCATACACCATTTTCACAATTGCATACCCAATCAGTCCAGCGACCACTTTGGGGGCGCTCGTGTCATAAAGTACATGCTGGATAGGGTTCTGTCTTGGATCGAACCTGTCCCGGTGAACCTCGAACCAAGAGTCGTACTCCCTGACGTGGAAGCCGTGAGCGCATCTGTACTGCCTCAGCGCGCCCTTCGGGTCGCCTAGCCAAGTCTCTTTACAGCAGGCGGGCACGCTCCCTAGCTCCTCCTTTGATATCACCCCTCCCACTCGAGCTACCCACTCTTCAAGCTCGCACTCCACGCAACAAAAACCAATTCGACGTAATATAATCCCTGCGGGGATATGAAGATGATCCTCCAGCTATTTACCCTTGAATGTGGGCTTACGCTTCTCTATGAATGCTGTCAAGGCCTCCGAGTGGTCCTCGGTCCTACCAGCCACACTCTGTAGGGAGGATTCATATTCGAGTGCTTCCTCAAGTGAGTGGTTGAGCGCATAGTTGACCGCCCTCTTTGCATACGAGTAGGCTAGGCTGGGCCCCTCGGCCAGTCGCCGCGCCAGCTCTAAGCTCGCACCCTCGAGCTCTTCGTGTTTGACAACCCTGTTCACAAGCCCCAGTCTCTCAGCGGTTTGGGCGTCGATTGGCTCACCCGTAAAGAGAGCCTCAAGGCTCCTCGCATAACCCATAACTCGGGGGAGGAAGAAACTGATCCCCGAGTCGGGGGCGAGGCCGACCCTTGAGAAGGCTGGTATAAAGCTCGCCTTATCCGAAGCCAACCGCAGGTCTGATGCAAGCACTAGGCTGAACCCAGCGCCCGCTGCCACACCGTTAACCGAGGCAATTATGGGTTTGGGGGTTGACACCATCTGCAGTATTATTGGGTTATACTTTCTCCTTAGTCTCTCACCCATGTCTAACGCCCCAACCCTCCTTCTATGCTGCATAAGCTCGTTCAGATCCTCACCAGCTGAGAACCCCCTGCCCGCGCCCGTGACAACCACCACTCGCACCCCCGTATCGGAAGCGCTCACACGAAGCGCATCAGAGAACTCTCTCGCCATCCTATCGCTTATCGCGTTGAGCACACTCGGTCTATTGAAGGTAATCCTCGCAACACAGCCATCAACAGCGTATGTTATCTCAGCGTACTCCAAAGCCCTCACCTGCCCTTGAACTTTGGTTCACGCTTCTCGAGAAACGCTGCCATCCCTTCAGCCTTATCCTCGGATCCGAAGGCCATATAGAACAGCCTGTGCTCGAAGAGTAGTCCAGCGTCAAGCGTGGTGTTGAACGCCGCCTTCACAGCCTCCTTTGCGAGGCGGACGGCGATGGGCGACTTGGAGGCTATTTCACCCGCTATGCCCAAGGCGTAGTCAAGTACACCCTCAGCGGGCACAACCCTATTAACTAAGCCAAGCATATATGCCTCCTGAGCGCTTATCGGCCTACCAGTGAGTATCATCTCCATAGCCCTATACTTACCTACTATTCGTGGGAGCCTCTGCGTGCCCCCAGCGCCGGGGAACACACCTATGTTTATCTCTGGCTGACCGAACTTGGCATCTTCAGAACAAACAACTATATCGCACGCCAAAACCATTTCAAGCCCGCCCCCATAGGCGTAGCCATTAACCGCCGCTATAAGGGGTTTGGGGTAGTCGCCAACAGCATCCCAGAACCTAGCCATATCTGCGAGATACGCCTCAACTAGTGTCTTCTCACTCATCTCCTTGATATCGGCACCAGCGGAGAAGAACTTCGGTCCACCCGTTATCACAACGGCAACCACCTCATTATCCTCAGCGAACGATTCGAGCGCCGCAAGCAACTCCCGCATCAACTGTGTGCTTAGGGCGTTCCTCACACTTGGCCTATTGAGTGTTATCAAACCCACCCCGTTCCTCTTCTCAACCAAGATGTTTTCATACGACACATGAACCACACCACAACTATTACGCAAAGCTTAATTTGTGTTTCGAAGAAAGTGAGGTAGAAACGCTTAGGAATCTGAAAACCGTCTAATGTCAAACACGCTTAGTCTTTATGTGTTACTAGTAGAACCAAATCGGAGACGTTGGTTCCCGTTGGCCCGGTGAGTATTGCTCCACCGACCCTTTTAAAGAAGGTTCCAGAGTCGTTGTTATCCAAGTATTCTTCCGGTGAGACTCCTTTTTCGAGGGCATCCGAGTAGGTATATCCATCGATGATGCCACCCGCCGCTTCACTGAAACCGTCTACACCATCTGTGCCCACCGAAGCCAAAACAACACCACCGCAACCTCTTAGGGCTATGAGCGCCGATAGGCACAGCTCTTGGTTTCTACCTCCCAAGCCATTACCCTTCACGGTCACCGTGGTCTCGCCGCCTATAACGTAGGCATCAAACGGAGGGTTACTCAACGATGAGCCAACACCCGCTAGGAATCTACCCACCTCCCGTGCTTCGCCCTGCATTCGGGTTGTGAGTAGGAGGGGGTTGTAGCCTCTCTCTTTGAGTGAACTCCAAGCCCCCATACACGCATCCGTGTTCGAACCGATTATATAGTTGTGGGCTGTTCTGAAAACGGTGCTTTCAGGCTTCGGCGTCTCTTCCTCGAGACCCTTAACACCCCTCTCAAAGAGCTTCAATACCGCTTGGGGGACACGGTTAAGCAGACCATACTTCTCCAAAACCCTATACGCATCACGAAAACTCGTTGGGTCGGGTACTGTAAGTCCCGATGCTATAACCTCCGGTTTATCTCCCACCACATCAGATATTATGAGCGCAATTGTAGTTGCGGGATAAATCAGTTTCTGCAGTTGGCCACCTTTAACCCTAGAGAGGTGTTTCCTCACCGTGTTTATTTCCTCGATATCCGCACCGCACTCGAGTAGCAGCTTGGTTGTCTCCGCCTTATCCTCAAGGCTAACACCCTCCCTTGGTGAGACAATCATGGCCGAGGCACCGCCAGATATAACGACGATATATAGTGATTGTGGTGTTGCCTTAGACGTAAGCTCGATTATACGTTGGGTTGCTTCAAGCGACCTCTCATTTGGCACAGGGTGTGATGCGGGGTTAATCCTCACAGCACCAACTTTCAACTCACCGTCGACCTTCGCCGCCACCTCCCCCCCACTTATCCTCTCCCCAAGCATATTGTTGAGTTGGGCGACCATCTCCACGGAGGCTTTACCCCCACCTATCACGTATATCTCACTGAAACCGTCAAGGTCAAACGCATCATTCAAAACATGTAGGGTGCTACCAGTAACACGCACCTTTGAGCGGAATAGGCTCTCCGGCATAACGCTTCTAATGGCTGCTTCAGCAGCCTCTAACACGTGGGTCCGCAGCCTCCTAACACCTTCACCGTGGGGGGAATCTGCGAGCGCTTCAAAGTTCTTTATAATCAAGTGCAGATCATGTAAACACCCCTTAGGAAGGCTAAAACCTTTACTCACCTTTCCCCAAGCCTACACCGGGTTTAACTGCACACGGCAATTATGCTTTAGACGTATGGAAAGACTAATACATCCTGCCTCGTTTTCAATACGGATAAAATGGATGTACTCGAGTACGACGTAGCCATAGTGGGTAGCGGTCTGGCCGGTATGAGGGCCGCGCTACAGGCATCTGAGGTATCTCAGGGGAAGCTTAGGGTGGCATTAATATCCAAGCTTCACGCGATGAGAAGCCACTCTGTTTCCGCTGAGGGGGGTATTTCCGGTGTGCTCTATCCAGGGGAGGCTGGCGACTCAATAGAGCTACATGGTTTCGACACAGCCAAGGGTTCAGACTACCTGGGAGACCAAGACGCCATAGAGCTCCTTGTGAACGAGGCGCCAAAAGAAATCAGATTCTTCGACCACCTCGGGGTCCCCTGGAATAGGGATGACTCAGGTAGGATAGTGCTCAGAGCGTTTGGGGGGATGAGTGTTCCTAGGACTGCGTTTGCCGCGGATAAGACTGGGTTCTTCATGATGAGCGCGCTCTACGACAGCCTCCTAGAATACGGCAACCTCGACATATTCCACGAGCACTATGTGACCAACCTACTCCTTGATGGAGGCGTGTTCAGGGGTTTCCTCGCAATAGACCTCGCAAGCGGCGACCCCAAACTATTCATAGCCAAATCGGGTATAATAGCCACTGGGGGATTCTCACGGATATACGGTTTCACTACAACAGCGTATTCGAGTACGGGCGACGGAATAGCCTTAGCCTACAAGGCTGGCATACCACTGAAGGACATGGAGTTTGTGCAATTCCACCCCACAGGGCTTATTCCAAGCGGTATACTCATAACCGAGGCGGCTCGGGGGGAGGGTGGATACCTGCTCAACAACAAGGAGGAGAGATTCATGGAGAGGTATGCTAAGAGCAAGATGGAGCTAGCCCCACGTGACATAGTTTCGAGGGCGATGGTCACAGAGATAAACGAGGGTAGGGGATTAACGCATAAAGCCTCGGGTATGAAGCACCTCCTGCTCGACCTAAGACACCTAGGTGAAGAGAAAATAGATGAAAGACTACCTATGATAAAGGAGATGGCAATCAAGATGCTGGGTATAAACCCCGCGGAAGAGCCGATACCCGTAAGACCTGCAGCCCACTTCACGATGGGTGGAATACACACCAACATCCAAGGTCAAGTCATGCTTGACGACGCGAAAACACCCGTAGAGGGATTATGGGCCGCTGGAGAGTGTGGATGCGTAAGTGTGCATGGTTCAAACAGGCTTGGAAGCAACTCGCTAAGCCAGTGTGTGATATGGGGTAGAATAACGGGTGAGATGGCTGCGAAAAGGGCTTCAAACACCGGGGAACCCAGCGACAGCCGCTCCAAGACCACTGCGAGAGCCGAGGAGGAATACAACAAAATAGTCAAACTCTTAGACAACAAGGGCACACAGAATCCCTATGAGCTACGCTTCAAGCTTTGGGAAACCATGGACACACTCGTCTATGTGTACCGTGACACAAAGGGTCTGTTGGAGGCCAAGAAAAGAGTTGCTGAGCTAAAGAGGAGCTACTCGGATATATACATAACTGACAAGGGTAGGGTGTACAATACTAACTTCCGTGATGCCCTCGAGATAGGTAACATGATAGAGTTAGCAGAGGTGGTGATAGTGAGCGCTATAGCCAGAAAGGAGAGCAGGGGCGCCCACGCCATGGTGGAGTATCCAAAGAGGGACGACGCTAACTGGCTTAAACACACCTTGGCCTATAGGACAAGTGAGGAGCCAAGACTATCCTATATACCAGTGAAGTTAACAAAATGGGAACCCAAGGAGAGAACCTATTAGGGAGGCGTGGTTGGTTTGGCTAAGAAGTCGTACGACTTTAGGGGGAGGGCTTCAAACATAGGCAGGTCATGGAGGTTTGATAGGGAGGCGTTTATCCACGCGCTATTCTACCGTATACTCATACCCTATAGCATCATATACGGGCTGATTCTACTCATAGGCATATTCCTAGGCGGTCTAGACTTCTTGTTAAAACCCCTAACACTCGTTGAATGGATACTCTTCACACCACAAGTATACGAGACGGCCAAAGCTTTCTCACTAATCGCATCACGTGGACAAGCCTTCGGCCACCTAAACGAGTCCTACCTCTTCTTAGTAAAGAAGCGTTATGGATCAAAGTCAGGCGTATACCGCGCCCTACCCTACGCTGTGATGATCCTGTGGGTCGTAGGCTTTATACTTGCAGCCGTGTGGTGGTCCATATGAGGGCAAGCAGGGTTATGCTTCTAAGCTATCTAGGCATGGTGGGTGTACCCATCCTACTATGGCTTATAGCCATTATGTCACCATTAAATCAGACAGCGACTGCTAGGGAAGTGCTAGGCTTCCTCGCAGCCCTTGGAGCAATCGTGTTCGGCTTGGTGGGTATACGGGACGCCTACGTTCACGGGAGTTGAGACGTGCTTTGAGCGAGTCCAAAACTGTTGAAATACGGGTTAAGAGGTTTGACCCTGAGACAAAACAGTTCACAGTTAAATCCTATAGGTTAGAAGTTGACAGATTCACAACCGTCCTCAGCGCACTCATAGCCATCAAGGAGAAACAGGACCAAACACTGTCCATCAGGTATAGTTGTAGGATGGGTATATGCGGCTCCTGCGGCATGGTTGTTAACGGTAAACCGCGGCTCGCGTGTGAAACCAACATACTCAAAGAGTGCGGTGACACAGTTGAAGTTGAACCAATGCTGGGTCACCCCGTGCTACGCGACTTGGTGTGCGACTTCGACGACTTCTTCGCAAAGCACAAGAGTGTCAAACCATGGCTCATAAGGCGGGATAGGGCTGAAAAGTTCAGGGCGGAAAAGGAGTATGTGCAAACAAGCAAACAGCTCGATGAATACCTGCCATTCACATACTGTATAAAGTGTGGTCTATGCGTTGATGCATGCCCAGTTTCAAACCTAAACCCAGGCTTTAAGGGTCCACAAGCATTGTCCCAAGCCTATAGATACATTGCGGACTCCAGGGATGAGGGTGCAAAGGCCAGATTGGAGGCGCTGGACACGTTTGAGGGTGTGTGGGGCTGCGAGTTTCTGGGCGCATGCTCGCGTGTTTGCCCCAAGGGTGTGGATCCAGCTCTAGCCATCCAGCTACTCAAGATGCGTGTCATCAATCCTCCAAAGGATGACACATACTAAAAACATATAGTTTAATGTCAAACTTTTAATAACTTTTTAAATGGTTCTTTATCGCAACTGTATTAGTTTGAATTAGAGATTTCGACTAGCTTTTATAACCCCATGTTCGATTTGTATTTGATTGAAGGTGTCCCTCAAAGGCTCCAAAATCTGGCTTGACGGAAGGCTGGTGGACTGGGAGGATGCGAAAGTACACGTATTAACCCACGCCCTACACTACGCCTCAGCTGTTTTTGAGGGTATAAGAGTGTACACCACACCTAAGGGGCCAGCGGCCTTCCGTCTTAAAGACCATCTAAAAAGACTTTTCGAGAGTAGTAAGATCTACATGATGGACATACCATACAACATGGAGGAATTGATTGATGCTGTTAGGCTCACTGTTAACGCAAACGGTTACAGAGAGTGTTATGTAAGGCCAATAGTCTTCAGGGGGTATGGTACGATGGGTGTTAACCCCCTGAACAGCCCCGTGCAGGTGGCCGTTGCGGCATGGGAGTGGGGTTCATACCTTGGTTCAAAAACACCGATGAAGGGTGTCAGATGCATGGTTTCCAGCTGGAGAAGAATAAACGCCCAATCCCTGCCACCTCAGGCTAAGTCAACAGCCAACTATGCTAACGGGGGATTGGCTAAGGCGGAAGCTGTTAAGAACGGCTTCGATGAAGCCATAATGCTCAACACTGAGGGATATGTTACCGAGGGTAGCGGTGAAAACATCTTCAGGGTTAAAAACGGCGTGCTCTCAACTCCCCCAGCAAGCGCGGGGGTTCTACGGGGAATCACACGTGACACCGTGCTCAAACTCGCACAGGAAATGGATATCACCACTGAGAGAGTGAACATAACACGCGAGGAGCTCTACACGGCCGACGAGTTATTCTTCTCTGGCACCGCCACAGAGGTGGTACCCATAAGAGAGGTTGACGGTAGGCAGATAGGCGACGGCTCAAACTACCCTATAACAGCGAAGATAAGAAAACGATATCTAGAGGTTGTGCACGGCGAAGTGGACGGACACGAAGACTGGCTACTCTACCTCCGCTAGGGGTATGTAGAGTTCTACTCAACATAGCTAAGCGTAGCCATATGTTTGACTCGGAGTTCACCCATCCGGGGCGAACCATGTATATAGCTAACAGCCCAGCCTGCACCTGCAACTATTTGCAATAGATTGGTAAGGCATTGTGAATTACCTTTTTACTTTTATATCCGACTCAAATATTTATGCGTGGTTTGGCCATTAAAGCGGTATATACAAACCTAGATAGCTTATTATCCCACTTTAGATCGGAGAGAGCAATATTCGGAACAAGGTTTTTAGAATCACATATTAGGAATAGGTCGCTACTCTGGCTCTCTATAGGTGTGGGATTTGGTATCTAGAGAAAGGGTTATACACTCTAGCAATGCAGGCGGAGAAAAGAGAAGTGTATTGGTAGGCATTCCAGTGTACAATTCCGAGAAAACCATCACTAGCTGCTTAGAGAAGGTGTTAAACCAAGCCCAAAGATCATGTTATATCCAGAATGTGCTGGTGGTGGCCAGTGGGTGCA
Source organism: archaeon (assembly GCA_902812505.1). GTDB lineage: Archaea > Thermoproteota > Thermoprotei_A > Marsarchaeales > Marsarchaeaceae > ECH-B-1. The sequence goes on along the minus strand of CADDZQ010000008.1, from coordinate 15,319 downwards.
CCGATAACACGGTGGAGCTTGTAAAGAGAAAACAGAGTGTTGACGCAAGGTTGCTACTCCTCGAAGAAGGGACACGGGGTGGTAAGGCCTCCGCGCTGAATAAGATTTTCGAGTTCTTCAACACTCATCCATACGACTACCTTGTTGTCACGAATGGCGATACAAAACTAGATGAAGCAGCCGTGGATAGGCTCATCGAGCACGCAGAACACACTGGGGCTAGGCTTGTGTGCGGCTCACCTAAGCCATCCACACACCCAGTGAGCCGGCTAAACTCGATCTATGAATTCATATGGGAGCTGCACAACTTATTCTTAGAGGTGGGCTCAAAGCTCGAGAAGCCACACTGCACCGACGAGCTAATGTGCTTCTCCAGTGACGTTAGCTGGCGGATACCCTCTGAGGTGGTAAACGACGGCGCATACTTCTCCGTGCTTCTAGCGGTTAAGGGCGAGAAGCGTGAGTATTGCTCCCAAGCCATAGTGGGCGTCTCTGTGCCAAAGACCGTTAGCGGGCTTATAAAGCAGAGGTCCCGCATAGTTCTCGGCCACGTTCTACTCAAAGAGAGGTTCGGCGTCACATCCGACACATTCGAAAGCACAGTAATCCTGAAACCAAAACTCGCCATTGATGTGCTCGCCCACCAAGTGATAAGGCGGGGCCTGATATGTTTTATAAAGACCACCGCGATAGAGGGTATATCGCTATTCGTGGCCATGATTCGGTACATGTTTGGCAGTGAGCCTTGGATATGGGAGAGGGTTGAGTACGCAGAAGCGGATACCTAAAAGCGTGCTGGAACGGATAATCTTCTTCGTCTCAGTGGCCCAAAGCAATAATGCTGCGATATCTCTACGAGACTTACTCAACTTGATGCCCACTGACCAAGTGCACAGTGCGGATCAGCTAGAAGACATCATCAGAGAGTGTCTGGGGGAAACACTGCTCGTTGAAGGGGGATACGTAGTTACGCGGGGAGCCCCAGAGCTCGCAGAGACCACTAGGATGACGCAGCTTGAATCAGCCAAAAAGATTCAGCAGGTAAAAAGCTTCGTAGACTCACATCACAAGCTCTTCGCTGACACACTTGTAGTGGCTGTTTCCGGCTCTGCGTCCTATGGCTCAGCCAAGAAAGGGGACGACGTGGACATATTCCTCATAACAAAGAATGGCGCCCTTTGGAGCACGCTCTTTAAGATTCTACTCTACATACGCGTCAGAAGGATTCTAAGAGTCGACTCGGAAAACATTTCTAACCTCTGCTTTAGTGTGATTTTCACAAAACGCGGATTCGAAGAGTTATTAAAGAGTCGGTGTGATCCCCTAAGCGCACGCGAACTCATAAACCTAAAGCCGGTTAAAGGAGGGGAGACACTAGGCTGGTACCTCGCAAACACTGAATGGATAAAGGCATACTATCCGAGATTCAACTCACCTCCACCACGAAAACAACCCCCCACGGCGTTTAGTGGAAAACAAGATGACACACCCCTTAGTATACTACTCGGCGCATATCTAGCAATAGTAGCCAAATTCAGGAACACACTTTTCAGGTTACAGGGAAGAGAACAGGATGTGTTTCGAGTCATAAGATCCAGGGACAAGCTGGTCTACGAATCACATAGGTACGTGGAGCTACGAGCACGCTACTTCAAATTCTTTAAAGACCAGTCCAACCAGCCAAAGAAGACAACCCATAGCTGAGGAACTTGGGAGACACATAGAGTCATGGATCGCGACAAAAACCTGCAGGGCGTGTTAGCGCTTGGTAAAAGATATATTGGGGTCACCCTTGTTCGAAAGGTATGGGAGAAGCTAGAGTCTACGCGGTCCACAGATATTCTCTAGCAGTTAACATACCCGTGTTGATCGCTGGAGCCGTGCTTATCGGTGGGTTACTCAGCTATATCATGTTCGCTCTTATGGCGGTAGGTTCACTCATACTCTTCTTCTTAGCATACCTTGGAGAGGAGAAATCCTATATGGCTACAGCCGTGCTTGGAGTGGTTGAATTGGTTTACTCACTGCTTGGGATGCTTCTGTTTAAGCCGTGGCCATACTCCGCTCCAACCCTTGCATACGGCGTGATACTAGTGGCGCTCGGTGTTGCCACCTATATGCGCTTTAAGCGTAGCAGAGCTGAAGGGAAGAAGGCTCTCTCAGACTTCGTGCCCCCCGCTTTTGGTTAAAACGGTGCGCATAAGTGAACACCAAGCTTGTTTACACAATAGTTGTACTCATACTCTTTATAGGCATGATTGGCCTCACGTTTAGCGTGAGCCACAACCCCCTCTACGCCGCGATGATGGGTGGACTAGTGTGCCTCTTCGGATGGCTCACACTAAACGCGACAACCCGCACCCAGACATAAAGGTCGTAGCAAAAGCTAATTCACCCTTTTAGCTATACTCTTGATAAGTTGGAAATCTTTAAAACACTGTTGCACTATAGCTTTATAGTCTATTAACCCATCCTCTATGCCTTGAAGCTTCTGCTGTAGGTCAGCGGTGTACTCTTCTCCTAACACTGTGGTTAAGCTCTTTAGCTCGCTGTTAAGGAAGCCATAAATACTCTTACCTGTGGTGGTTGGCACAAGCCTGTTACGCGGCGTGGGAAAAATGTAGCCGTGCTGTTTGAGCTTCTCAATTGTGGATGCATACGTGGAGGGTCGACCTATCCTCTTAGCCTTCATATATGCAACTGTTTCACCTTCCGTGGGTAGAGGCGCCGTTGAAGACACCGCATAGTTTAATTCCATAACACGTAGGCTTTGACCTTCAGAAAGAGGAATAGTCATACGTGGCGGGTTGACGCGGGTAAAACCATCAACTTCGATATCCACGTACCCCTCCACCTGAGTTTGGAGACCTTCAACCTCAAGCTGAGCTCTTTGCTTAACCAACACTGAGGGAGACATCTGGCTTGCTATAAACCTCCTAAATATCTGGTCGTAGAGTCTCAGATGCCTATAATCGAGATACTCGGCGCCCTGAATCTCCAGCAGGTCGATCTGGCGCTTCAACTCCTCGGCGTTAAGGGGTCTGGTTGGCCTGATACACTCATGAGCCCCTTCTTCACCCCATTTCCTAGGCTGGAAGAGCTGCTTCCACTCCTTACCCCAAGTCGACTCAAGATAAACACGGGCTATCTCGATACCAGCAGAAGAAACGTGCGTGTGATCCGTGCGGTGATAGGTTATTAACCCAGCCTCGAAGAGGTCCTGTAGGCGACGCATTATTTCACCCACAGACCACCCGAAGCTACGAGACGCATCTTCAAGTATGGCGTCAGTGGTATATGGGGGAGGTGGTTTGACCTCAACCTTCTCTTTCTCCACTGTGGTTACGATGACCGCTGAGCTGGCGAGACGCTCCCTGAGAACCTTAACTTGTTTTGCGTCGAGTTGTTTGAAGGGCACCGTCAGCGAGACCGTAAGCGTTCGACCGCCCCCGGCGTCGCACGTTAGCCTAAACCTTCTAACCTTATTAGCCTTAAACTCCTCGCTTTTCTTTATCACATAGCCAAGGGTTGGCAGCTGAACTCTACCCACGGGTACACGCAACCTCTCCACACCGTGGGTCAACACTTTACGCTTATTCTTTGTAAGCAACTCTGTGAGCCCGTAGCCGACCCACCTGTCATCTATACGTCTGACTATCTGCGCCGTGACCATGTTTAGGTTTATGTCTGAAGCATTGTTTATGGCTTCTAGAACAGCGTTGGGGGTCACCTCATGGAACCTCACCCTCTTAATGTTTGGGGTAAACGGGGAAAGAAGCATAACTAGGTCCCACGCTATCTTCTCACCCTCCGAGTCGGGGTCTGTTCCAATATAAACAGTGGGCACATCGGCGGCAACCTTCCTAAGAGCCTCCACCACCTCCATCGAGCTCTGAACATCCTCTGAGCCACACTTGGGGCAAACACTCTTGGTACCAGTGAACTGTACACCACAGCTTCTACATCGGCTTAGAAAATCGTAGAGAGGCACAAAGTGGTTGTTCATCTTAATAACGCCATAATTCTCCCTCTTACTCGCCTCATTGGGTAAATCGATAATGTGGCCGCCAGAGGATGTTATCGTGAAGAGAGTGTTGCTTATTACAACCTCATAGAAAACCTTACCTTTAAAGTAGAGCCTACCAGGTCTGCCGAAGAAGTTGGCTATCGTGCGAGCCTTGTTGGGTGACTCAACTATGAGTAGAGCCGTCTTTATAAGATCGGTTTCCGACTTAGCCTTTGCGTTAAACCTACGGTCTTGATCTATATCTCTTAATACTTCATCCAAATCCAACTCCTCCAGCTTATACCACTTCGTATTAGATGAGGCTATCTGCATCGACCGCTGCAGAGCGGACATAACCCGTGGGTTATCCACAAGCACAATTGACAAGCCCTTGGCTAGTTTACCCCCGAAAAGCCTACTCGAACGACCACTAGCCTGAATATACGTCTTAACATCGGGTGCGAGAACAAGTGGGCCTTCGGGGGTCTCCTGGATGATCAGTCTATCGGACTGTGTGAGCTCGTGTAGCATGTTGGGTGTGGCAAGCTGGTTATGAAATATCATCCTACCCACCCCTATCTCCTCCTGAACTTGACCCAAATAGCCCGTGAGCTGCCTGTTCTCCTTTATTGCGAGCGCCACCATCCTTAAATCTGAAGGGGAAAGGTTCTGCACCATCTTACGGAGCTTAACCGCTTGCTGGAACGTCTTCTGACGCTCGATTGGGTCCCTAATGAGCTCAGACATGGCGTACAATAGCCTTATTATCCCAAGTGGTGAGAGCTCTTCATCCTCGAGCCTACTCGAGAATTTTGGGACACCTACGAAAACCGTGTACCTAACCGACTGAGGCAGGTCTATTCCCCGCACAAGCTTGCCATAGTAGCTAGCCGTACCCACAAGTACGTCTATCTTCATTGACGCGAATTCATCCACACGCTTGTGGAAATACGACCTTGTCTGTGACGCTTTAACACCCGCCTGGTTCAGAGCCTCTTCGATCTTCTTAGCGGTCTCCTTCCCATAATCCTTCGCCACGAATATGAGGCCACCTCTTCCCAGTCTTTTCACCAAACTCACAACCTGCCCCAACACATCATCATCGAGCTTGGCTTCCACATCAACAATGTTTCTAAGGTAGGTAGCGGAGGAGCCAGCGTCGAAGCCGAATAGCTCCCTGAAAACCTTCACCTTTAGGCCGCGAGGTCGAGCGGTGGCGCTGGACACAATAAGCTGCCCAAGGTTACTATGAGTATTCTTATATTCATCTATCTGTTTTCTCAGCGTCTTGTACCTACTTAGCAGTGAGTCCACTTCCTCAGTTCTCACTTCACCCTGAGCGAAGAGTCTTGCAAGGCGGATGCGCAGGAGTATGGCTTCAGTGGCGATCCCCTGCACCTCTTCGCTGAAACCCAACAGTCTTATAACCCTGTCAATATTCACACTCTTCCTAAGCAATGCATCCACATCATCCACAAGTATTAAGCCAAAGCCAATTTTGAGGAGACGTTCAAAAAGGTTACCCAATCCAGCGGCGGTGACCACCACTATGTTAGCCGAAGCATCATCAACCATGCTCAGCGCCTCCCTCTTAGCCTTACCAGGCTCTTCACCGTGTAATTCAGCCACCTTTATTGTGTGGTCGTACACCGCCGAATACCTCTTAACCCACCCAGCGGTTTGACGTGCCAGCAGAGCTGTGGGCGACACCATAAGCACCCTCTTACCCATCCTCGCCATGTACACCGCCAACACACTCAGAAACGTGGTTTTACCAACTCCGGTGGGCGCTATTATAGAGAAACTCTCCCCCCTCAGACACCTCTTAGCCCAGGTTAGCTGAGCACTCCAAGGCTCCCTGGATGTTAAACTATGGAAGACGTTCACGAATTCCTTGGCTCTATCTTCGAGGTTAACTAACTCACGGTAGCGGTTAAGCGTACCCTGCCTGTCTAGCTGCGACGCGACCAAGCTGTGCCACTCTTCAATACTACGAGTAGCGGGGTCAACTGGTTCAGGCAGGCACTTCTCACAGGGAAGGCCTCTCTCAAGTCTACTACTTGTAATCATCCCACCACAGTTTGGGCAGGCTGAAACGAATATTGCTAATTCGGTCAATGCTGCTTCACTACTCTGCCATCATTATATAGACTTTTTGGACGAAAAAATGAGGAGCGGTGGGTTCTAAAAGGTTTTACGCTAGTGGGTTTACACGCGGCTACGCAAAACAGTGTTCGGGGAAATAGTCGCGTTGGTTTCAACCCTAGATGAGGGATAGAGCACACTGTTAGCACCTATTCTTGCACCATTTCCAATAACTGAGCCCATTTTATGGATTGGTCGACCGTTACTTATTGTGGGCTCAAGCCTTGCAGGCATTTCAGAGTCGCGAAGAACACTCAGAGTTGTCACATGTGGCTCAAAAACAACCTTCATACCAACCACGCTATTACCAACAAAGCAACCCCTCCCAACCCATGTTCCAGGCCCTAACACACTCCCACTAACCTCCGTGTACGCTCCAATAGACACCCCCTCCTCAAGAGAGGAAAAGCTGTGAACCAAGGCGCCAGTTCCCACGTACACATTCCTACCAATATACGCTGGTCCCCTAATAACCGCGTGGTGGTCAACTACTGCACCCTCCTCGATAACCACCGGGGGCTCTATTATCGCCGTAGGGGACACCCTAGAGTGAATGCTGATAGAACTCTGCTTTAACTCGCCTAGAAGCTTTGAGGACGCGGTGAGAACATCCCAAGGGTAGCCCAAATCCACCCACACACCCTCCCAAACGCTTATTCCAAGAGTGTAAGTCTCAGCAAATCTGTTTAGCACGCCGATAAACCCATCCTCCTCCCCTCCAAACTCAAATATCGATGCTGGAAGCACAAACGCGCCTGCGAGCACATAGCCGCCCATATTTGGGTCGAGCGACACGGGCTTCTCCACTATCTTCTCTATAGCACCGTTCGACCCCAGTTTAACCACACCATAAGTGGTAACATCCTTTTGGAGCACAACTGAGGCAACAGGGTAGCCAGCGGCTGATGAATCCTCTACAAGCTTCGCATAGAAGCGGGGGGTTGAGACTATGTCGCCATAGCTCAGAAGGAAGCTTCCTTCACCAACACGGCCGACCAATGAGTTCTTAGCCGCAACGAGTGCACCCCAAACCTCCCTTAAGGAGCCCTGCTCCACCACCTCAACTTCGAGCCCTAACTCCTCACCCACCTGTAGTGCCCTCCGTCTGAGCTGCTCGCTGCCCTGGATAACTACGATAACCCCCTCTATTCCCGCAGTTTTGAGCCCCTGAAGTATACGGGTTAGCACATCCACGCCGAGAAGTGTTATCAGAGATTTAGGCAACCCCACCGAGAGGGGCTCCATGTCTCTGCCAGAGCCTCCACATAGCACCACAGCGTATCTAATAGAGGAGTCAAATGAATCCATGCATCTCACTCCACTGTTACAGTCTTTGCAAGGTTGCGTGGTTTGTCGGGATCGTAACCCCTGCTCAACGCCAAATAATACGCGAGGAGCTGTAATGTGGGCGCGAACAGAATTGTATTGATTACTGGTAGAGCAGATGAAAGAGTAAAGGTGTAGTCGAAGACTGCGAGTGTATGGTTTTCACCTGCTGGTATCAACCCCACCGTGTAAGCATCCCTACTCTTCATCTCCATTAGGTTGGACGACAACTGCTCGAAGGTTCCAGTGTCAGATGCAACAAACACTACGGGGAACATACGAGCCACCAAACTTATTGGACCATGCTTCGATTCTCCTGCCTCATATGCCTCACAGTGAATGTAAGAGACCTCCTTGATTTTGAGTGCGCCCTCCTTTGCAAGCGGCACACCAAGCCCCCTACTCAAACAATACATACTAGACCTATCTCTAAGAATACGAGCCAACTCTTTAGCACTTGGCTCCGATACATTAATATTCTTCTCGACTAGTTCCGGCGCCTCTTCTAGATGCTTTAGGAACGCTGTATACTCATCTTCACGTAGCTTCCCATTCATCACGCCCAGCTTGGCCGCGAGAAACACAAGCGAAGCCACTTGAGTGACGAAGGTCTTTGTGGCTGCAACACCGATCTCGGGACCAGCCTTAGTGTACAGCTGCAGATCCGACTCACGCGCTATAGCACTATCCATCATATTTGTGAGCGAAACCACCATAGCCCCACGCTTCTTGAACTCTCTGAGTGCGAGCAAGGTATCTATCGTCTCACCCGACTGGCTCACAGCTACCACACAATCACCCTCCTCAACACCCAGAGCGTGCAGGGCGTACTCCGAGGAAACCACTGGATAAGAAACCCTGCCTCCAAGCGTCAGTAGGGCGTCTCTTGCCGCAAGTGTAGCATGGTGGGCGGTTCCCGCGGCGACCAAGAAAATCCTCTTCGAAGAGAGCATAACCTCAGCCGCTCTCTGATATGAGCCGTCATCCAAAAGAGACCTCACAGTGTCGGCTAGAACACGGGGCTGCTCATGTATCTCCTTAATCATATAGTGGGGGTATCCACCCTTACGCGCTAGCTCTGGTGTCCACCCGATTTTGCGTATTCTACCAGATAGTTCCACCCTACGCGCCGAGGCCAAATCCTCCACTACAACTGAGCCGTCTAAAGCAATGAAGCCCACCTCACCATCAGATAGAGCCACCACTCTATCAGTGTACTCTAGGAAAGCCGGGATATCGCTCGCAACAAACAGGGCATCACTAGATATTCCGAGAACAAGAGGCGAGTTGCGCCTCGCAAAGAATATCTTGTCGGGTTCCTGTGTTATTAAGGCTAGAAACGAATACGAACCGGCTATACTCATTAGCGCAGCCTTAAAGGCGTGGTAACCCCCATAGCCAGCCGCAAGCTTCTCTTCGATTAGGTGGGCGAACACCTCCGTATCCGTCTCACTCATAAACCTGTGTCCACGCGCAAGCAACTCTTGCTTAAGAAGCGAATAGTTTGATATAATACCATTGTGAACAACCGCAACCCTACCCGTACAGTCCCTGTGGGGATGAGCGTTAATATCGTTTGGCTTACCGTGAGTAGCCCACCTCGTGTGACCCATACCAACATCACCGTTAAGACGGTCAAACCCCTGAGCCACACTAACATCCTTTATCTTGCCCTTACCCTTCCTGATCACCAACTCATTTTCAACTATACACGCAAGCCCTACGGAGTCATAACCCCTATACTCGAGCTTCTCTAGGCTCTGCCTAATGATTTGGCCAAGAGGTTGACCCAGCCTCGCTTTCGACAGCCTAACAACACCTATTATGCCGCACAAGACAAACACTTACGTGAGCCCCGCATAATAAACCTTGCACAACATTCACCCACTAATTACCCATCTGCTCTTTAGCTAGAGTAGGGTCCAGACAAAGCGTATTGGAAACCCGAATATGTTCCCATTGTTCCGTAAACAACATTTCATAATACTACACCCTTCTCGGGCTACCTGAGCACGGTGGGTGTGTGATCAGTGAGAGCGGGCCAGCGTGGCTAAGTGTTCAGATGACCCCCCACACCATGGAAACTTACACATGATTGATGTTTATCCAGACACTCTCTTAACTCTGCACCGAGTGGAAACACGAGCTAGTATAACGAGTTGTTGGAAAAACTCAGCGTCTTAGTGAGCTTATCAAGCACGAATTTCTTGATGCCTAGCTTTGGATCCAGACAGAGGATGTGTTGAACCCGAAATACCTCCTTCTCGCAGAACTTGATCAGCATCTTTGACCACAGTTCCCCCGCACGCCTTTCTTAGTCTATTCATCACAGCTAGACCCACGCCAGATTCGTTGAACGGCTCAACTAAACCTAACGGTTCTGTTCTCCTGTCGAAAACACGCAAGGCGTGGAAAAGGTTCTTTGCAACTTCGTAAAGGTCTCCTCGGCTACCCAGCACGATTGTTGGGGCGCCTATATAAGCGGAGGTTTCACGGGAACACAGTACTACGTGGTTAACTCCCCTCATAGACAGCTCGCGGGATAGTTGTACGAGAACACTCTGGTCTGCGGCCATGAACAGGGGCTTGGTGGGTGCGTAGTGCTTGTACTTCATGCCCGGAGCGATTGGCCTATCCGCTGCTACCCCGCGGGCATAGATGGACACTTCGAGTTTGGGGAAGAGTTTTGAGAGCTCTTCAGGGGTATAGGGTCCAGGTCTAATGACGGTTACACGTGAATCTTCAACTTTCAGGATTGTTGACTCCACTCCGAAGAATGTTTCACCCCCATCGAGCACTAAATCCACTTTCCCCCAGAGGTCCTCCACCACGTGTTCAGCACGAGTGGGACTCGGTTTCGTCGAGGTGTTAGCGCTAGGTGCGGCTATTGGAACCCTGCTTTCATCGATGAGTCTAAGCGCCACTGGATGAGCGGGCATCCTTACAGCTACAGTGTCTAGGCCAGCGGTGACTTCATCTGGGACGACCTTCTTACGGGGCAATACCACCGTAAGCGGCCCCGGCCAAAACTTTCGAAGCGACTCCAGCAGCCACGGAGGCGGTTCGGCCACAATCCGTAGCCCATCAAAACTAGAAACATGAACAATGAGCGGGTTATCCACGGGTCTACTCTTAGCGTTGAAAACCTTACGAGCCGCTGAACCATCGAGGGCGTTTGCACCCAGCCCATAAACGGTTTCCGTAGGGAAGGCCACAAGGCCTCCCTCAGCTATTATACGCGCCCCAAAGCGCACCCCCCAAGGTTCAGGGTTGAGCGGATCGACCTTTATTATAACAGTCAAGTCAAATACCTAACTTGTAACACAGATTAAGGATTAGCGCTCCATAGAAGGACACCGTTAGCGTTAAGTTTGATATTACTCATAACCGTAAGTATCTTATGAGGCCTTCAGGAATATATGTGCCCATCATAACACCCCTAACAAATGAAGGGGCCATTGATTTAGAGGGGCTTCGGACGCTTGTGGACAAACTCATCGAGAGCGGCGTGAACGGTATAGTACCCCTCGGCACAAGCGGTGAATTCGCACTCTTAAACCAAGATGAACGTGCAGAAGTCATCCAAACAGTGGTTCATCAAGCAAATGGACGCGTACCAGTCATAGCTGGTGTTTCAGACGCCGGGACAAGGAACGCGGTGGAGAACGCTCTCAAAGCTGAAAGGCTGGGTGCGGATGCCGTTATCGCGACGCCACCATACTACTATCATGTTTCACCCGAGGGTTTGTTTGAACACTTCAAACTAATAGCCGACTCAGTGTCCATACCCGTGATGGTGTACAACATACCATCCTACACCCATACCGAGATACCCATACACACATTAAAACGGATAGCTCAACTCGATAGGCTCGTGGGTATGAAGTACACCACAACCGATTTTCAAAGCTTCCTCGAAGCATCATATGAACTTAAGAGTGATAAGTTCTCGGTTATGATCGGATCCGACAGCATGATATTCCAAGCTATCCAAGCAGGGGGTGACGGCGCCGTTACTGGGCTGGCGAATATTGCGCCCAAAGAGTGTGTCCAAATCTACTCCCAGCTCAAGGCGGGCAACACCGACACAGCTTTAAGAATACAGAAAGAAATCTTTCCACTCGCCCAAGCCATGGGGATCGGAGACTTCCCAGCCGCCTTAAAGGAAATGGCCAACATGCTTGGTTTAAAAGCGGGGCCAGTACGGCGACCACTCCAGCCACTTAACCAAGAGCAACGCCAGATTGTGAGAAACGCACTCCTCTCAAGCGGCCTGCTGAAGAATTAAAAACTCAACCCTTGAGTTCTATGGGCATTCATTAACAACATGGAAGCCCTAACGAACACATTGAATTAATTAAATAGGCATCAGATTTAACAAAAAACAAGCAACCAAAACGCTAGGACACTCATGTGAATGGTTGGGTGTCCACACTTTTAGAATAAAGCTCGTACAAATTATCTGAAAAAAATGGGTGGGAAACTTTAGAGGTGTTTTTGTAGGCGTTTTTCTGCGTCATCCCAGTTGACAACATTCCACCAAGCATCGATGTACGCGTTCCTGTTAGTCTTGTATTGGAGATAGTAGGCGTGTTCCCATTGGTCTAGTAGTATAACTATTGGTAGGTCCACTATATGATTTATGAAGTGGTTTTCAACCGTGGTGAAGACCAATCTACCCAAGTCCTTTTCATAATACATTATTGTCCAGCCAGAACCAGTTAGAGACCTCATAACGTCGGTGTAAACCTGCTTGAACTTGTCGAAGCCACCAAACTGCTTGTCTATTAGGTCACCCAGCTTGCCTCCAGGCTTACCTCCACCCTTGGACCCCGGTGAACCCAAGTTCTGCCAGAAGACATTGTGGAGACGCGCCCCGTTCGAGTTGAACACAAAGTTCCTGACTACACCGGCCCAGTCGTGATCCTTGATTTCCCCCTTGAAAATCTTCTCGATTTTGTCTATGGCCGCGTTTGCGCCATTCACGTAGCCCTTGTGGTGTACGTTATAGTGAAGATCCATTATATCCTTGCTTATATAGGGTTCCAGTGCGTCATAGTTGTACGGAAGAGGAGGCAACTCATATTTTTTTAACTCCGGTTTAAAAGTGGACATCTCAGACCCGTTGAATCTCCTCACCCATGTATTTAGCTCTTACGTGCATGACAAAAAGAATGACCAATAAGTATTCCAAATGATTAGACCGCACTAAACTAGAAGACTACATCATGGGTTTTAGACACATTTTCATACTATGAGGCCTACTGTAAGCTCGTCAGAAAAGAGAGGCTCCCCACCCCATTCACAAAGCTCCACTCTCTACCGAATGTTAGGGTGACCACGCCTCCAAATCGTTGAAGTCATGTGTCCCCGTAAACTATATTAACACAATAGACCCTCGATATTACAAATCCAATATAGCTCCAAAAACGCAATAACTAGACTCTGTTGTTCTGCTTTCTAACAACAAAACGCACTAGGAGTAAGCCGACCAAGTATAGGCTAGAGAGGGTGAGCCCTATCACCGTCTCCATGAGCCCACCTGTGGCGCCTGGTGAAATTAGCAAGGCTATAAAGAAGCAGCCCAGCACAGCCCAGCGCCAACCAGCCCTCCACGTCTCATAGCTTACAACACCGATATATGATAGGCCCACCATGAATACGGGTAATTCAAAGGAGAGCCCTAGGGCAACCATGTAGGCTACCACTATCGTGATAAATGAACGTACACTCATGGTGGGCTCAACACCCAAACTCACTGTGAGTGAATGTATAACGCTGAAGAGCACGGGTAGAATAATCCAGTATGCGAAGAATGCGCCAGTTACGAATAGCAGTGTTGCAGGTATGATGAGTGCCCGCGCCAGCCTCTTTTCACGGCGTGTAAGTGCGGGTGACACAAACGCGCTGATCTCGTACGCCCACACAGGCACGCTGAACACGCCAGCTAGCAGGGCTGCGACGTAAAGCGTTGATATAAGAGTATCAAAAGACCCAATATTGATGAGAGTGAACTTCTGGTAGAGGAAGTGGTCAACCATTAGATGGAAAACTTGGGTGCTCACACTGTCGAAGAAGCTTGGAAAAGGATAATACACAACTATTGAACCCAAGTCTGCCCTCCTAATAGTGAAGAAGAAGAAAAAGAGGAACTCGACGCCGAATACGACAAGCGCCACAGTTAACCTATGAACGAGCTCAGATATATGTGACAACAGTGGAGTGTTCTTAGCTGGGTCAAGGCTCAAAGGAGACTAAACCAAACACTAAAAACAGTGATTTTAAACCAACCTAGAATTTTCGAAAAAATCTACTGGGAACCAGCGGACTGAGTCTTTTTGAGCTCTCTGAGCTCGCGTTCGAGCTGCTCTATCCTCGCTGCTATGGACGAGCGGTCAGCGCTCTGAATTGAAGGAGACGTTTTCGACCCCGTCCCAGCTGTGGCAGCTACCTGCTGCGTAGAAGCCGAACTATTCGCTTCGGAAGCGGCTTGTGGCTTCTGTTCGACCGCCGCGTCAGTCATGGCTCTTATCTCCTTCTCAACCTCCGCTTGCCCACGCCTGAACTCACCCATAGCCCTACCTAAGCCACGAGCCAACTCAGGGATCTTTTTTGAGCCGCCGAAGAGTAAAAGCGCAACCACGAGTAGAATGACCCAATCGGTAATACTACCGATCATGATACAGATAGCATACCACGGAACTCTTAAAGCCTACTATTCACACATTAGGCGTTGAATCGCACCCTACGCGTGTATATGTGTCTACGGCATAACTAAATGAGTCCATCTGTGGATGCTTAGTTATTCTCTAAAGAATAATCATAGTTTAAGTATGCAGTGTGAAAAATCGTCTAGTGTAGACGTGGGTTTGCTCGCGAACGTTTGACCATGTGTGTTTTATATACACAAGGACCTAGTACATATGTGTGAGTGAAGAGGAGTTTTGGAGCTGCTATTCGGAAATCGAGGAGGCGGCTCACTCGTCTTTCGAAGAGTTTGCAAGTAGCGATAAGCTTTTGGATAAAGCTCTTGAAGGGATACGTGGATGCTTACGGGTTACGGAGGGTGAGGCCAAACGGCTCGCGGAGAGAATGGGTCTGGATGCCAACGGAAATATAATTGAACTATCATGGGTGCTCGCGAAGGCACGTGTCATAAGCCCCAAGCTACTGGATGACCTTGAAGACGTGTACGCGATCTCCCAAAAAGGAGCTGATAGGCTAACAGTTTACTCGGCTCTCATAAGAAGCATGGAGGTCATAGAGGCCTTGTGGAGCTCGGTAAGAAGCCAGTTAAACGAGCCCACACATCGTTAACGGTCGAGATTAAGGGGCGGACCTGATATCCAAATAGCTTGTGCCAGACTCTATGACGTTGACAACGTAAGGTGTAAGCCTTATAACAAATCTATATCCTCTAAATCGTGATGAGTAAGATCCCTGATTACATAGAACTCATGAAACCCCGGCTTATCCCATTACTCCTATTGGTTGCAATAGCCAGCATGGTTGTCGCGAAGGGTGAGGCTTTAGGTGTTAGACCGCTGGTCGAAATGGGCGTATTGGGGTTTATAGGACTAGGGGGCTCAGCGGCTCTAAATAACTACTTTGACCGGGATATAGACTCCAAGATGGATAGAACCGCATGTAGACCCATACCGTCGGGGAGGGTTCCGCCGAAGAACGCCCTCCTATTTGGGCTGGTGCTTATTGGTGTATCAGTTGTCCTTACAGCCATTCTACTCAACCCACTTACAGCCTTCATAATAGGACTGGGAGCCTTCCTATACGTGTGGTTCTACACACTCAAGCTGAAGAGGAACACGCCCAGCGCGGTGGTTT
>CADDZQ010000007.1 GCA_902812505.1 archaeon | reverse complement strand
GCTTCGGCTACTTGGGTTTCAACGTTCACGTCTACCCCATGAGTAACGTCCACTTTAGGAGGGCGATACAGCACCTCACAAACTATCAGGCAATCGCCTCGGCTCTGGATAACGGTATACTGGGCATCGCGTCACCATACTATCTGTACCCCTCGGTTTACGGCCAATACTTCAGCTCCCAGGAGGCTCAGGCCTACCAGAAGTATGGTACATTCAACCTCACCGCTGCTATTCAGGAGCTCGAGCTCGCGGGCTTGGTTGACCACCCAGCGCAGGGCTACTGGACCTACCCCAACGGCACACAGGTGGGCGCCCTCTCGATTTACACGAGCTCGGGCACTGGGTTCGACCTGAGGCAGCAGATATTGCAGTCGATTACGAGTAACGCGGCGGCCATCAACCTCACCATAAACATTGTTCCAGTGAACTTTAACACGTTCATCGATAACCTGCTACCCACGGGTAACTACGAGATGTACGAGTTGGGCTGGTCTCTTGGTTCACCGGTGTCGCCAACTTGGCTCTACTATATCTTTGGACCCTACGTTCTGAATACGTTCTATCAGAACTATGATAACCAGACTGTTTGGAGCCTCACAACCAAGCTACTCGACGCATCAAGCTATCAGGCGCTGTATAACTACACGGTTCAGTCGGCCACGCTTCTACAGGAGGACTTGCCTTACGTTATACTCGACTGGGGTGTGAGCCTTACACCCGTGAATGTGGCTTCGTGGAAGGGTTACATTATTGAGGCGCCCTACGGTGTGCTCTTCACGGCTAACGTGCACCCTGTTGGCGCCAACTTCGGCGGCCTCTACAGGTTCGGGATGCCTCAGAGCCCGGACACACTCAACATATACGAGGCTACGTCCCTCTACGACTTCGATATACTCGGATTACTCTACACCACACCACTCACCGTCTCATATAGTAACCCCGTGCAGCTATTCGCGAACGCAGCCTACAATTACTCGATAACCACGGCTAGCGGTGTGGACCCGAACGGTCACTACTTTAACGGCTCGGTTATCACCTTTAACTTCCTACCGAACGGCGTGTGGCAGGACGGTGTGCCCATGACCGCGTTAGACTACAACTTCACACTCTGGTACCTCGACGTGGGTGGATACTCATCGAACCCCTATAACCCCAAGTCGGACACCATAACAATCGACCCCGGCGTAACGGTGAACTATACCGCTGAGAGCGCCAACCCAGGCCTCGAATGGTTCGGTGTTGCTTCTGGGCTTGTGGATAGCTATGTGCCCCCCAACAACCCATATCAGATCAAGGTATACTTCAACACGAGCTCGGTGAACAACATACTCTCTATCTACGGTCTACCCATCCTACCAGAGCACCTGTTCGGTAGTATTCAGCCAACCACTTGGGCGTCGATGACTCAGTCCCAGTACCTCGCAGATGAGCTGTGGAGTGGTGCCTACGTTTTCAACGCTTGGAGTCCCTCCTCGAACTACGCTCAGGTGAGCGTCTTCCAACCCTACTACTTGTTCAACCCCACCAGCAGCGTGGTGACGGCGCCTCAGGGTCAGAGTGCAACCTACACTGTCCACGCGGATGTGTGGAGTTCTTCGGGTCTGAGCTCCACTTCGAGTGGGTACTACGCGTCGCTTTCACCGGTGAATGGGGCGAGCGCCACCGTGTATGTGCTCAACCCCAGCACACTGCAGGTCTTGGCCAGCTACCCGATGAGCTTCCAGGGTAATGGCACCTACACTGCGAGTATACCCACCTCGAGCCTAAGTGTTGGCCAATACACGCTTGTGGCGCAGGTGAACTGGACTGGTGCCTCCTATATGTACTTCGGCGGTGGGCAGACCTCGAGCAACAAGTACTTCCTCCAATACATGGGCACACTCTCGGTTGTGAGTCCATCGACTACACCACCCACTACACCACCCACTACACCACCCACTACACCACCCACTACACCAAGCACTCCTACACCGTCGACCACTGTGTCGAGCGGGTTCCCAACCGCACTGGTTGTGGTGGTGGCGCTCATAGTGATCGCCATAGTGGTTCTAGGTGTGGGTCTGGCTATGCGGCGTGGTAGGCCTACCACGTGACACAAAACCCTTATCTATCTCCTTTTTTCCATATTTAATTAGTTCTAACTTAGTGGGTGGATGTTTGTGGTTACTGTTCGCTTCATTATTGGGAGGCTTATTAACAGGCTTATCACACTCCTCATGCTGGTTCTCTTCTCCTTCCTCGTCTTCGAGCTCATACCGCAGTCGCTGGGCTTCAAACTGGGTTTCTTCTTCGTGGGTATAACCCAGCTTAACCCGAAGACCGCTCAGGCTCAGCTTGCGGCTGTGGACGCCGCCGAGCAGGCGTACGGCTTGAATGCGCCGATACCCATAAGGATAGCAAAGTTCCTGTATAACCTCTTCACGCTCCACTTCGGGATGAGCCCAACCTATAAGGAGCCAGTGCTCACGGTGATCTCACAGTATCTACCCAACACGCTTGTGCTCGTGACTGTGTCGCTGGTGACCACGAGTGTGATAAGCATTGTTCTAGGTGTCGTCGCAGCCAAATCCTTCCTCAAGTCGCGTTGGAAGATAGGTGACAAGGCTGCTTCGCTTACGAGCATTGGAGCCTACTTTATACCCGCCTTCTGGCTTGGCATCATAATGTACGTGGTGTTGGCCGCACAGCTCCACTGGTTCCCGATTAACCTCTTCTTCGCACTGAGGGGCGGGGGGCTCCATAACTATACTGGGGTAGAGTACTATCTACGCTACCTGTGGGCTGCCTCCCTACCCATCATCCTGCTAACAATCGTGGGCTTCGGTCACAGGCAGCAGCTCATCAGGAACAATATTATTGAAGAGTATAACTCGGCGGGCTACGTGATGTATGCGAGGGCTCGGGGCTTGGATGAGAGCACAGTGTTCTACAGGCACGCCTTCAGGAACGCGCTGCTACCATGGGTAACCCAGGTTGGGCTTGATGTGGCCTTCCTGATATACGGAGTGTTCTTCGTTGAGATAATATTCCAGTTCCCCGGCCTCGGGATAGTGACCACCGAGGCGGCTACGAGCTTCGATATACCCCTACTCATAGGTAGCACCTTCCTCTTCAGTGTCTATATACTCGTGGTGCTGTTCGCGCTCGACTTCGTGTACGCCCTACTCGACCCGAGGGTAAGGCTGGGTGAGTAGTCGTTGGACAACTTCACAATCAACGTTTTGAAGAGGAGGGATGCACAGGTGGGGCTAGCCATCATCCTGTTTTTCGTGTTGGTGGGCACGGTTGGCGCAGCGCTCGCACCATACAAGAATGCCTATAACCCCTCCGCATACTATGTGGCCGCGCCCAACGCCCTCCCAGCCTGGGTTAAAATCTTCCCAGGGTACTCTAAGCTCCCAGCAAACATAATCCTACCCGCCACCTATCCGCTACAGGCATTCAAGGTGCCATCCGCCGTGGACTACTGGACTGTGACGGATCCCGGGGTTGGGGGCGCCAACGTGGTTAGCACCTATACGGCGGGCTTCGGACCCACGGGTCTACCTAACCCTGGGGCCACGTACACCCTGCTCAACACGGCTAATGGTAGCGAGCTTATCTCGATAGGCGGTAGCTCCGATGCGCCTGTGACGGTGTACCTAACACACAGCTTTAACTATACATATGAGCCGCCTAAGATGTTCTACGCGCAGGCGCTGGTGTACCCAGCCCAGGTTGAGGGTGCGGGTTTAGCCGTCTTCCTCTATATCAAGTCGTCCGCGGGGGTCTACCCGGTGGCGCTGATGGCTGACCCGCAGGGTGAAGCCGCGTTGGAGTCCAACCCCCAGCTCGGCTCCCTATACGCGCAGTACTTCGCGAATCCCACCCTCCCCCCACTCATACACTCCAGTTGGAACCTGTTGGAGGGTATAACCACGGCGTCCACGCTTATGCCCCTCTACTATCTGAATCGCAGTGTATCCGTGTACTCTGTGCCCGAGACCGTGTTCTCCCATACGGGGGAGTACACTGTGGGTGAACTGATAGAGGTTTTCCCACACGGGGACTACAGTGTTAGATTGTACCAATCGGATATTAAGTTCCAGATCTTCGGGAGTGTCTATGGGCTTATGGGCACCGACCCCCATGGGTCGGATGTGGCTAGCGAGTACGCGACGTCCACGGGTGTAGCGCTCGAGATAGGCTTCGGCTCCGCGGCCATCGTGATGGTGATAGGCGTGTTCCTCGGCCTGTTGGCGGGCTACTTGGGTGGGCTCGTTGACAACGTGTTGCTCTTCGTGTTCGATTTCCTACTACTCATACCCGGTTTGATTCTTCTTATCGACTTGGACACAACCTTCACGATTGCCCACGTCACACCTAACAGGGTTTTGCTGCTCATCATTATCTTGGGGGTTCTGGGTTGGGCTGGCGTGTCGAGGATTGTGCGCTCCCAGGTGCTCACTGTTAGGAGTAGGAGTTATGTTCAGGCCGCTCAGGCTATGGGTGGTGGGAGTATGTATATTCTGAGGCGCCACGTCCTACCCCACACGGCGGCGCTCATAATCGCGCTTGTAACCTACATGGTGCCTGCATTGGTGATCGCCGATGCTGGTTTGGATTTCCTTAGCTTAGGTATAACTCAGAGGCCCACGTGGGGTAACATTTTATCTAACCTGATCAACAATATGACGCCCACGAACGGCTACCTGTGGTGGATATTTATCCCCGTTGGCTTCTCGATTATTCTGCTTTCGGTGGGCTTTTATCTTGTGGGGACGGCTATTCAGGAGGAGTTTTCGAGGTTTACGTAGATGTTGGTGTCTCAGACTAGGGCTATTGGGGTTGAGGGTTTGAACGTTGAGTTCTACACCCCCCGGGGTGCTCTCAGGGCTGTGAACGATGTGAGCTTCGAGGTTTACGAGGGTGAGTCGCTCGGCATCGTGGGTGAGTCTGGTTCGGGTAAGACCACGCTTGCGAGCGCCATCATCAGGGTTCTCCCATCCAACGCTAGGAGCTGGGGTAGGGTGACGGTGTATGGTAAGGATTTGGGCTCTATGAGTGAGTCGCAGCTCAACAGGGAGGTGAGGTGGAGGGTTATATCATATGTGCCTCAGGCTTCGCAGAACGCCTTGGACCCCCTCTACCGTGTGGGCGACCAGTTCGTTGAGACCGTGCGTGCACACACCGATATGAGTGAGAAGCAGGTTTTGGAGAAGGCGTCGGAGCTCCTTAAACACGTGGGTGTGGACCCATCCAAGCTCAACTCCTATCCATGGGAGCTTTCAGGGGGGCAGAAGCAGAGGGTTATGATAGCCTTAGCGCTCCTCCTCTCCCCCAAGATCGTTATACTCGACGAGCCCACCACTGCGATGGACACCATAATTCAGGCTCAAATCCTGGAGATGTTCAGGCAACTCAAACAGTTTGAGAGGCTCACAACCATCTTTATATCACACGATATTTCGGTGATCGCGAACGTGGCTGACAGGGTGGGTGTGATGTACGCTGGGAGGCTAGTGGAGATCGGCCCGGTTGAAGACGTGTTTGGGAGGCCGCTTCACCCCTATACGCAGGGGTTGCTGAGGAGTGTGCCCGATATCAGGCGTAAGGATGGTAGCTTCGGTTATATCCCTGGCTCCCCGCCGGACTTGGTTAACCCACCTTCGGGCTGCCCTTTTCACCCGAGGTGCTCGTATGCTGTTGAGATTTGCAGGAAGCTTATGCCCCCCATGGAGTTGTACGCTAAGGATCACTACGCGGCTTGCCACGTGATATCATCTAGGAAGGACCTTGGTTTGGGGTGAAGTTTGGGTGTCCGACGATAACCATGTTCTTGCGGCAAACGGCCTACAAGTGTACTTTAGGGTGAAGGTTGGCGGTAAGAGGGCTAATGTGAGGGCTGTTGACGGTGTGACGCTTGGCTTGGAGCGTGGTGTGTCCACGGGTGTTGTGGGTGAGTCTGGTTCGGGTAAGACCACGCTTGGCAAGGCTCTGATGAAGCTTGTGAAACCAACCGCTGGAAGCGTTCTCTTCAAGGGTAAAGATGTTTCTAAACTTAGTAGGAGCGAGTTCAAGAAGTACCGTAGAAGTGTTCAGATGGTCTTCCAGGACCCGTTCGACTCTATCGACCCACTCTTCACTGTTCACGACGCAGTGGCCGAAGGTCTGAGGATACTCGGTGTGTATTCTGATAGGGCTGAGCTTGACCAGGCGGTTTACAGGGCGCTTGAGACCGTTAGGCTCGTGCCAGCTGAAGATTATGCGAAGCGGCGCATCACGAGTCTCTCAGGTGGCCAGAGGCAACGTGTTGGTGTTGCGCGCGCCATCGCCATGAACCCGGAGGTGGTTATCTTGGACGAGCCTGTGAGTATGCTGGACGCCTCGGTTAAGGGTGAGATAATCAATGTGATGGGTCAGCTAAAGTCGGTGGGTAAAACGTTCATGATGATCACACACGATATATCCACCGTGAGGTTCTTCACTGAGAGGGTGGCGGTTATGTACCTCGGCAAGGTGGTGGAGGTCGGACCAACAGATGAGGTGGTGAATGAACCCCTTCACCCATATACCCAGGCGCTAGTGGCAGCGGTGCCCGTACCCGACCCCTCACAGAAGGTTAAGAGCTTGGCTCAGGGGGAGATACCCAACGCTATAGCGCCCCCACCGGGTTGTCGTTTCCATCCCCGCTGCCCCCTCGCCCAGGAGATATGCAGGAGGGAGGAGCCGCTGCTCAGAGAGGTGAGGCCTGGGAGGTATGCTGCTTGCCACTTCGCCCAATAGCGCTCTTCTTGGCCGCGCTTTTGGCTTTCCAGTTAGCCGCGACCCTGCTTCCCTCCGCGGGAGCCCAGCAGACCCCGCCGCCTAGCGGCTCACCCATCTCTGTGGGTGTGAGTGAATACACTCCTTGGTTCGATTCTCAGGGAGTTAACCTAAGCTACACCGTTGAGGGTAGCTACCCCTACCTCACTGGTTTCACCCACTACTCTGGGATGGCTAGTGTGAGTGTGATGGGTCTCTACCCCAACGGCTCGCTTAGGCTGAACTTCGAGTCCACGGTGAGTTCACCCCTAGCCCCTAACGGAAGTGTGGCGGATGACCCTTTCTTCCCAGGCTACCTACCCGTTTTACCCTCCTATATGGTTGCACTGCGTAGCTTCAGCGTTATATCGCCGGGGTACGCTATATTCTTTACCTATAAGGGTACAACCCCCTTCGAGTTTGATGGCTCAAGTATCTCTGCGTATGTGTACCTGGTCACAGCCTCACAGGGAGTGGGTGGCGCCTCAGCGATTAGGAAGTTTTACTATGTTTCAAGCCTCAACGGGCTAATACTCTATGAAAATCTCTCTAACCCTTACACCAACTCCACTTTCACAATGAGGCTTAAGGCGTTCTCTGAACCGGCCGACCCGGCTAGATACCCTCTGCGCTTCGAAGCGCCTGTCTACGCCCAACCGGGGGCGCAGCTCAACTACACAGCCACGGGGCAGCCGCCTGAGACCATGAGTTACACCACACTATTCTCCGAGGGGGATGGTGAGTTCATGTTTGAAAAGGTGAACTATGTCACGGGTTCTCCTCAGACACCCGCTTTCTTCTTGGATAACTATACTCAGCCGCTGTTCTACCCCGCGGTGCACGGATTCCAGCAGGTGGTTAAGCTGGGAGTCTCCCTAAGCTTCGACGCCCCACTCGTGTATGTAGCCAAAACAAGTGTGAACACACCCGCTGGAACATTCCCAGCCTACGTTTACACCAATAAGTCGCTTGGCTTCGAAGCCTACTTCGACGCCCAGACGGGTGTAGCCGTCTTCTTGGAGGTTCCCCCACCTGGGGGCTACATCGAGCTCTCATACTCCAATATAGTTAGGCCACCACCCCCAAGCGGTACCACATACTTGGCCATAGCTGTTGCCGGAGCGGTGGCTGCGCTCACACTCCTTGTGCTTACGGTGAGAGGTAGGATTAGACGTGGCCAAAGCGCTTATATTCGAAGTCGTAGGAGATGAGCTCGGATTAAGCTGGGGCCGTCGTCTAGCATGGACCAGGATACCACCCTGGGGCGGTGGCGATCGCGAGTTCAAATCTCGCCGGCCCCATCACGTCCGCTCTGAGCGTCTCTAAGACCGCCCACTCACACTTCAGGGTCAATACACCATCCTTGCCCGTAGCCTCAACCCCACACCATCCTCAACAATGATGTAGTGAATATTTAGAAGCATTACAAGCATCTGAGTAATATAGACGAAGCGAGCAACAGCTAAGATCCTCTTGAAAAGAGCCGCGGTTCAAAATCGTCCTACGGGGTGGTACACTACGAGAAAAGTTATGAATGGTTGCATTATTCAACGTTTTTTTGGTTTATTTCTATTATGGATACTCATGAGGTTTATTTGCTTGTGGAATTGGATATGCTATAGGACTGGTATATATCCATTGCTCTCCTCAAATGATGGTGTCCGGATAATCATTTCCCGCACCCGAATACTACGCTCGTCACCCCCTAATCCGGGCACCATCCATCAAATATGTGGGGCTAAACTGTTCGCTTTTATACGTGGAATCCCTATACCCTTTCTCACTGGTTGCTCGTGGTTTTAGTATAAACTAAGCAGATGGTTAGAGTGTTGGGGCTGCTCAGATTTCTCGGTGACCTTTGACGTTCTGGTTGGGGGTTACGCTTGGATTGGTTGCTTAATCGTGTTTTTCGGGTTGCGGTAACTCGTTGAATATGTGTTTTATGTCGATTGTTATCTCTACTAGCTCGTCATAGAATTTTCTTATTTCCTCGTCGCTTTGGTCCTCCATCATGTAGGCTATGATGTAGGGCATGCTTAGCAGGTAGTCTTTGGGTTCCACGCCGCTCTGTTTTAGGGCTTCGAGCACCCTTGCAACCATCTTGGTCCACCTGTGCCTGTCAGCCTTGTCTTGGTTTGGTGTTTTGGAGTCGCTCATGTTTTTGTTTCCCAATTAGATTGATGCGTCAGAGTCAAATAAACACTTGGTGTTTGAGACATGCTCACAGGCTTATTCCGAAGCCGCTTAGGAATGCCTCGGCTCTCTTGAGCTCCTTCAGGAATTTTCTACCCTCTGGCGTCAGTGTGTACACTCTGCTTTCCCCCCGAGTGACTTGGGCTATGAGACACCTCTGCTCCAAGTCGCCGACGTAGGATGTGAGCCTGTCGTGTGATAGGTTTGCCTTGTATAGGATGTGTGTGGGTATGGCTTCCCCCTCTTCTTCGATAACCCTGAGTATATCCAAGTATATTCTAAGCTTGCTTCTTACACCCTCAGGCCTGCCCACTTCTACCACTCCTCAAAAGAAATACTAGGAGCACTAGGAAGCCTAGGAAGCGTGTGAGCTCCCCGACCTCGAAGCCGAGTGTAGATAGCGAGAGCACCCCGCCGAACGAAATGGCTTGGCCGAGCATTATGAGCAGGAAGCCTGTGAGAACCATGCCTGCAAACCTGTTCTTGCTAGTGGTGTACACAAGTGTGGCTTGATAGACCACTATTGCGAGTATGATCACTGAGAATAGCTCGGCGGAGACGCTCAGCCTATAGGGTAGTAGAAGCACCGGGGGTCTCCTTACGCCTACTAGGAGCAGGGATGCGGCTGGCGCGCTGAGTGCAGCCTTCGTGTACGCTTCATACGCGTAGCCCACGGCTATCACAAGGTAGGCGGCAACCTGCATCACTAGGTACACGGCTGAGGCCTCCACGAAGATTCTGACCTGGCGTGTGTAAACCGCTGAGAAGAGGTGAACGGAGGCCTCGCTCAGTAGGCCGAGACCCAGTAACATGAAGCCGAAGCTCAAAAAGAGCAGTGGGGTGCTTCGAAGAAGCCTGTTGTACCGGTAGGCGTAGTAGCTCACAAGGAGCCCCACGAAGCCGCTCACAAAGTCGAGCAATGTGCCCACTAGGAACAGATGGTAGCTCAATATGTAACCCTCTGCTGCAGTGGGTGGTACACCAAAGAGTCGAGTGGAGGCCGGCTTAAAAGCCTTGTGAACCCAGAGTACAGACGACGCATTCAAGCTGGTTAAATACTCTGGGGGTATAGAGTTGTCGAGCAAAAATGTTGTCCAAACTCGTCCTACTGGGGTTGGTCTTAGCTGTAACGGTTGGGCTGGCGGTGGCCGCCTGGCCCACTATAACGGCTCAGACAAGTCTTGGGATAACCAGCGTGGGGGGTGCGAACAGCGGTGGCAAAATCCTAACAAGCGGCGTGAGCTTCACCCTCACAAGCTTGGCGGGAGGCTACCGAGTTGTGGGCGAAGGGGTTAACGGCTCAGCGTCGGGCACACTCATACTTCAGGTGACGGGCGTCTTCCACAACGGTTACACCCTGAGCATAACCCGTGGCTCCCTAGTAGTCGGCAACCAAACCTATAGTGTGACCTCTGGAGCAGCGCAGCTCGGCGTACACGGAAGATACCTCAGCGGGCAATGCACCCTTACTACAGCTCACTCACAGGCAGAGTACACGGTGCTCTTAGCGGCTAAAAGGGTGGCTGGGATAAACGGAACACCCTACTACACGGTGCACTTGGACCTAGTCGTGGGCCAGACAGAATACCTAGTGACTCTTCTAGCACAAGTCCAGCAGTAACACGGAATCGCCAGCCTCCCAAGCTTTATTAGATGTAAGACCCCACCCACTTTTTCGGATATCAGGGTGATTAGCTTATCTGTTTTACTCTGGCCAATGCGCGCCTGCTTGGCTTATTTTGAGGGGGAGTGATTAAATTGCTGGTTTGGAGGCAAAAGTTGTCTTGTGTGATCTTTTTTAAGGCTTGGTGTGCGGTGGCTTGCTCACTTTGTGGATTGACCCACGGGTTTTTTGGTGGCGTATGCCGGCAGTATTCTTCTCGCTCTCTGCTGCAGTTCTCCTTTTCCCATAAAGTAGTATGCGAAGAGCGAGTTATAGTTGTGGGGCTTCCTCGATGTGCTTGCGCTGTCGAAGTCTATTATTTTGGCTCCTTCGTCTGTGTGGTAGACGTGGCTGTGGGCTCTGCTTAGCTCCCCGTGGTCTAACCCTATCTCGTCGAGTCTTACGGCCTGTTTAAGGGAGTCCTCGATGCACACGGCTAGTTGGTGGTCGCTGATGTGGAAGTGTTCTTTAAGCGGTATCCCCACCACCTTCTCCATCACTATGATGTTCTCTGAAGCGCTGATCAGTTTGGGGCCGACAGCGACTGTGTTTGCGAGCCTGAGCATCTGTGCTTCGTGGAGCATGCTGGAGCGGGGTGAGTCACACCTCCTTATCTTGACGGCTACTGGAAGCCCGCGGTAGACACCGCTCACCACGATACCCCTTGTACCCTTGCCCAGCACCCTTACACCGTTGACCACGATGCCACCCTGCTCAACGAGTTCGACTCCTAGTTCCTCGAGTTCTTGGATTATTTGTGGTGTTGGTGGGCAGGGGTAGTTGGCGACCCTGTTGGCTGCGTTGTTCAACTCAACCACGCTGGTGTGTGGGTGTAGAACCCTGTGAACTCAGTTGCTAGTTTGGAGTTGGAGGCTATCACTTGTAGGGCTTCCGAGTCCACTAATATGCGCGCGGAGGTGTAGTTAGCGCGTATGTGGGGTGATAGGTCCACCTCACCTTGTCTCCTCAGGGCTTCGGCGATGCGTGTAACCCTTCTTGGCAGCTCGACCACCCATCTGTCGGCCTCTATCCACGGCCCACGCAGCGCTCTACCCTTGTTCTTGGCTAGGAAGCGCTTGGCGTCCTCGCGCGCATATACGGGTGGACCCACCCTCTTCTCGTATGCTGGTAGCTCCACGCGTTCAACCTCGAAGCAGAAGTAGGCTTCTGCGCCGTCGGACCAGAACCATGTTGAGAGAGGGTTAAAGCCGTATCTCGCAAGATGCTGCGTGAGCCCGTGCGCCGAGCTCCTCAACTCACTCCAGAGCACCTCCTCAACTACTTGTGGGGCGGTGAGCGCCACCATCACCAGGTGTCTACCCCCCACCCCATAGCCCAACTCGAATATGTGTGCGCCTCGCTGCGGTGATAATGAGGGTGGGTAGAAGAATTCGATTCCCGGCTTCTCTAAGAAGGCTTGCGAGGCGGCTATGAACACCGCGTAGCTCTCAAGCGATACGGCGGCCGCGGCGTTCCTCGAGGGGTCGGTTGGGTCCACCACAACTATATGGTGGTTGAAGGCCACGGTTGGCTGCGCTTCGAGTACAACGAGTGTGGGCGGCCTCCACCCAGCTGCCTCCTCGAGTACACGTGTGAACGAGCCATGCTTGATTGTGAGTAGCTCGCACACATAGCCGGAGAAGCCTAGGGTTCTCGCCTCAGCGCCGTATACGCCTATCCCCTTCATGAATCTTTTGAGTAAACGCACATTAGCCCTGAGCTCGTCGTCTAGTTTGGAGTTCACGTATTCAAGGTGGAAGGGCGTCCTATCCACGGCTGTGGCCTTCGCGTCGGCCCTGTCGACTTTAAGTGCTGGGACTAGGTCCACTTTGACCCCGTCCACGTAGAACCTCAGGTAGGGGTGCTCGGCGTAGGCTCTGACACCTCTACCCTCCGAGACTTCGTTGGCTATTCTGAGCCCTATATCCTCGAGGCTTCGCTTGTTGTAGTGCTTGGGGAAGAGCATAAACACGTCTAGGTCGCCTTCACCTCTAAGCCAAGTGCCCTTGGGGAGCGAGCCAACAAGCATGGGTTCAACGCTCACACCGTAGGCGGAGGACACCTCCAGTATCCTCTTTTTAAGCCTCTCAGCAAGGCTGAGAAGCCTGCCTTCCTCCTCAACTGTGGGTGTAACCCTACGCCTAACCTCGTCGAGCACTTGGTTTAAACTCATCTCTACTTTCCCTTCGCAGGGTATTCTTGGATGGTTGTGTACACGGGGCCGCTTGGCTTTAGCTCACTCTTCTTGAGTCTGATCGAGCTCACGGGGGTCACGCCGAACTCGTCATCCATGTGAAGCATAAGTGTTCCCGCAAGCTTCCTGTCGGGTGATCGAAGCCTCGCCACGGTTAGGTGAGGCGTGAAGGGGGTTCTATCATACCATATAGAAGCACTCTCCAACGCCTCCCTCACACGCTTGGCGTTCTCGATGATCACCTCAGAACCCCGCCTAGCCTCCACGAAAACCACACGTGGATTACTAGTCGAAGGGAAACCCCCGACACCCCTCAACTCAACCTCCCCACCCACTGGCTCAACCTTGCTAAGGGTGTGAACAATCTTCTCAAGCTCCGCTTCACGCTGCTCACCCAAAAAGGCGAGTGTAAAGTGTAGGTTCCCCGCTTCAACAAGCTTCAAGCGGTCAAATCCCCCCAGCACACCTCTTTGGAAACCAACGATCTTCTCAATAACAGCTGGCTCCTCTATATCACATGCTATAAAAAGTCTCAACACAATCAATGGAGAACCATTGGAATAACTTAAACCTCACACAATTTACGCGCACGGTAAATGGACAAGACACAATAGCGTTAGCACACACTCCCATTCCTCCTTAAGGCGCAGTGCTAAACCCAACCGTTGTGTTAGTAAGAGCATTCCCTCCCAGTAACCGTGTACTATTCCTACACGTTTATTGGAAAGTATGTGTGGAAAACTATGACCCCCACCCAAGCTACTTGTGAGCTACCCCGCCTGAAGGCGGGAGCTTCCTACCTCAGCACCCCGCCTTGCCTACCCTTTGCCAACCCCAAGGTCGAAAGAGGAGGTATTGGGCGGAGCTCCACGGGCACACCGGGTGGCACCCACCCTGCACGCTTTAAAAGAACTAAAGAAGCGTTCAGGTCACGGTCCAAGGTGAAACCACAGTGGGGGCAGTGGAACACTCGGTCCTCCAAAGTCAAATTCTGGTTGATTCCACCACACAGGAAACACTCACGTGAAGTGTTGTAAGAGGGAACAGGTAAAACCTGTTTCCCTCTTTTTAAAAACTGCCACTCTAGGATTCTCCTAATCTCTGAGAACGAGGAGTCGTACAGCCCCATCTTTCTTTTCTTGGTTTCGCCTTTTTGGATCAAATCCCGGACGTTTAAGTCCTCTAACACCAGCACATCGTACTCCTGTGCAAGAAGAGCCCCGAGCTTAAAGAAGAGGTCACGCCTAAAATCCCTGACATGTTCGTGCTCCTTCGCAAGCCTCCTCTTCGCCTTAAGCCAGTTATTCGTGAGAAACCTCTTCCTTGAGAGAGCCCTCTGAAGCACCCTGATTCTTTCTAAAGCATGCTCAAGTGGCCTAGGGTTCTCGAGGAAGCGACCGTCTGAGAGAGTTGCAAGCCTTGCGATCCCTAAGTCGACGCCCACAGCTCTCTTGGGCTCCCCCTCCGATGATTGCTCTTTAGCCTCGGGCTCCTCCACTAGAAATATCACGTAGATTCGGCCCGAAGGATTGAGTTTGATGCAAACTTGGGACACTCGGCCCAAAGGGAAATCCCTGTGTATCACTACGGTAAAGAAGTCTATTTTGCTCAAGTAAAGCCTAGCTTTCCTCTTTTTGCTTTTTCCGAGACCAACTTCTCTAATATCAGAAAGCTTCCAGCCTTTCTGGGGGTAAACCAGAGAAAGGTACTTGTAGGGCTTCTTTTTTCCTTGGGCTTGTTGGCCAACCCATCAAAAAACCTCTCCCGTGCTTGGTAGAACCTCTCAGCAACCTGCTGCGCCACCTGGGAGTGTAGCGCTTGGAACTCTGGGTTTTTCTTTCGGAGGTCCAAGGCGAGTTGTCGAAGCTCGTTTCTGCTCATCGAGTGTTTCTTCCTATACTCCTCCTGTTCGAGGTGCAAGAGCGCGTTGTACAGCTTACACGCAACTTCGAGCTGGGTTTTCAACACCCGCGCAGTGGTTTTCGAGAAGTACGCCCTGTATTTGTACGCCCTTGCACACACGCCGCACAGTTCACCCGCACCCATATTTATTCTTTTCTGATCCCCGCCCTGAAGGGCGAGGTTTTGGAAGATTCATAAGGCTTCCAGAGTCCCGCCTTTGTACGGTAGGTCAAAATTCATTGTTAGCGGCGATTGCGCCCCGATCACAAGTTTTTGTTCTGCTGGTTGGTGTTGGGTGACTCGTTGGTAACAAAACCTGTGCGGATTGTGTGTTTCACGGTGGGACTCAGTATCCGTAGGGTACAGCCGAGTAAATTGTCTTCATCTTTGAGGGGTGGTCTGACAAAGGGAGCATACGGCTTCTCCTCTGATTCATAAGTAATTTAAGGGCGGGTTTGCATGGTTCCTTCATTGCGCTCTATCTGGTTGATATTGGTTGTTGGTAACGCAATGTATATATTTGTTTTCGGGGTTGTGTGTTGGTGTTGGGCGAGCAGAGGGAGGCTGTTAGGCTTTTTAATAATCCTGGGGCGCAGGAGTGCGCTGATGTGATTATGAGTGCTGCTTCGAAGCGTAGGGCTGTGATTGTGCTCGGGGTGTGCGAGGTGTCCTATAGGGGTCGGACTTCATCTGAGCTCGCTAGGGGTGAGAGGCTGGTGATTGTGAAGGAGGATGGCTCGTTACTTGTTCACCGCACTTGGGGGTATAAGCCAGTGAACTATATGCCCCCCGGGGCCATGGTGTATGCGAAGAGTGATTCGGGTAGCGTTGTGATCAGCGCTAAGAGGGGCTCTGAGAGTATGCGTGTGGTTTTCCACAAGGTGTACTTGGCTGCTACACTCAACTTTAGGGATGATTCGAGCTTTGAGCAGAAGGGCACCGAGGCTCAGATGAGGGATGCGGTTGTCTTCTACCCAGAGCTTGTGGAGAAGGGTTTAAGGGTTCTCACCCACGAATTCCAGGTTAAGTCGGGGTTCGTGGACCTGATGGCCTTGGATTCGAGGGGGAGGCTTGTTGCCATTGAGTTTAAGGCTAACCCCGCTAAGACAGCCGATGTCAACCAGCTCATAGCGTACGTCTCACGGTTGAGGGCGCTGTCGAAGGAGAGGGGTATTCGGGGTGTGCTCGCGGCGCCCAGCATAAACAAGGCTGCGAGGAAACTCCTCGTGGATAGTGGGCTCGAGTTTAAGAGGCTGGATAAGGATGAGTGTCTGCGTGTGCTTGAGGAGTTCAAGCCAACCATGAGTCTGCTCAGCTTTATTGAAAAAGGGGATGAGCACAGCGCTTGATTTGTATATTGGGCTTTGAAAATGCCTCTGGCTACCTCTGACTTATATACTTGATGCACGATTGTCTTTATGCGTGTGGGGTTTGGTGTGAGTCGCTCTAAGAGCTTGGATGCCTCCTCTGATGAAGTGTGCTTCGGACTTATCCGGGGCGTGTTGGAGCGTGTTTACACTGATGGTGTGGGCGCGGCTCAGAAGTATCTTAAGGAGTTCTCTGAGCGTAACCCCCTGCTTGGCTATGATTCGGTGTGTATGGGTTTTGTCCAGGCCCTAATTCAGGGCTTGGTTGAGTCAAACATGGATCACTCGGTGGTTGAGGCCATGATGAGGTGTGATAGGGTTTGGGTTGAGAGGTGTTTGGCTTCTGTTCGAGCCGCCCAGGAGGCGCTCTACCTACCCGAAGAGGAATACTTCAGGCTTAAGGTGTTGGAGCAGGCGTTTATCTATGTGCTTTCAGCCGTGGATAAAGGTTTGAAGCCTAAGCTTGGAGGCTAGGCTTGGTGGAGTTTAAACCCAAGCTCTCCCTCAGCGCGCTCGACCTCGCAGCTTGTGTGTACGAGTTGCAGAAGGCTTTACCTGCCCGCGTGAACGGGGTGCAGGCACTCCACTCTAGAAGCCTCTCCTTGGAACTCTATGTCCCAAACAGCGGTGCGCACTCCCTCGTGCTGGATGCCCGGGGATTCATGTTTCTCACGGATGCCTCAACAAAGCGTGTTGTGGCCTCCCAGCTCGCCTTAAGCTGCGCTAGGCTTAAGGGTCTCTGGCTTAGAAGCGCATCACAGTTGGACTTCGACCGCGTTGTTACCCTTGAGTTCTCAGAGGACTATAAACTTGTGTTTGAGTTGGTGGGTAAGGGTAACATCGTGCTTCTAAAGGAGGGCAGGGTTGTTTCAGCCCTGAACTACTTTAGGGTGAAGGACAGGGTTGTGGAGCCCGGCTCAGAGTACACACCGCCACCCCCCCGTGGCGTCAACCTCGGCGTGAGCGTTGAGCTGAAGGGTGAGACACTGCTGCAGGCGCTCGTCCACGCGTATAACTGCCCAGCTGAACTCATGGCTGAAGCGCTCTTCCGTGTAGGGGTGGACCCTTCGTTGAGCCCGGGTAGCGTTGACGGCGACACCGTTGGTCGCGTGAAGGGTGTGTGCGCCGAGATAATTGGTGGTGTGCGTGGTGGGATGCTTGAGCCAAACTTGGTGTTCTCTGACGGTGAGGCTGTGGATGTGCACCCCATACTCTTCAAACACCAGGGTCTTAGGGTTGAGTTGAGGCCTAGTTTCTCATCGGCTGTGGCTGAGTACTATGAACCGGCGCTCAAGCGGCTTCTCTCAGAGGAGGCCGTGGAGGAGTTGAGTGGGAGGGCTAAGAGGCTTCTCACTTCGGCCGCCAAGAGCAGGCAGGCTGCACAGGAGTCGGCTGAGAAGGCAGAGGCCCTGAGGAGTATGGCCGAAGCTCTCTCCCAGAATCCTTCGCTTTTCGAGTTAGCTCTCAGAGCCGCTAGGAATAAGTCGGCGGCAGAAGTCTCATCACTCATGCACCCACTGGGGCTGAGTGTGGGTGAGGTGAACGGTATATCCCTGGTTTTGTCTTTTGGGAGCGCTTCCTTCAGGTTTGACCCGCGCAGGTCTGCGTACGACAATCTGGGATCACTCTACGACGAAGTCAAATCCCTGAGGAGGAAGCACGAGGAGGCGCTCAGGGCCGTTGAGGAGCTGGAGAGGCAGGCAAAGGGAGTCAGTGAAGAAGCGGACATAGAGAGGAAGCGTGTTCTCAGGTTGTCCGTTGCCCACAGGAAGTGGTATGAAAAGTATAGGTGGTTTTTCACCTCAGCCAACAAACTCGTGATAGCTGGCAGGGACGCCCAGCAGAACCAGGCGATAGTTAAGAGGTACGCGAAGAAGGGGTACACGGCTCTACACGCAGACATACAGGGCGCCCCACTCACGCTCCTAATGGCCGAATCCGACGATCAATCTCTCTATGAGGCGGCACAGTTCGCCGCATCCTATAGTAGGGCGTGGAGCGCTGGCCTGAGCGCGGTGGACGTATTCTACGCTGACGCCTCCAGCGTTTCACTGCAACCACCGGCGGGCGAATACCTTCCAAGAGGCGGTGTAATGTTCCATGAAAAAAACTATGTGAGGGGCGTCACGCTGGGGCTCAGCGTGGGTTTCCTAGCAATAGAAGGAGAGCCACGCCTCAACGCGTGGCCGAGCGCGGCGAAGGTTGGATACACCTGTGCCCGCATAGTGCCGGGGGAAGACGACAAGGATAGTGTTGCAAAAAGGTTACTCAAAATTCTCCAGCATGCGGGTGGGGAGTACCAGGAATACGCGCTCACACTAAGGGTGGACGAGCTTCTCCCCCTTATCCCGGGGCCATCAAAGATCGTGGAGCAAACCTGAAAGCCTCTATGGGTAGCCATCGAGTGGCTCATATTTGCCTGCGCGCCGTGGAGGCAGTTACCTGAACCGGGCTACAGCCCTAACCAAGTCGGACTTCGTGATTATCCCCACTAGTTTTCCGGAGTCATCCACAACGGGTAGGGAGCTTATACCGTGGTCGAGCATGATCTTCGAGGCGTCTAGCAAGCTGACATCTGGCTTCACCGTTATGAGGTCGGTCGTCATGAGGTCGGCTGCAACTGGCACAAAGTAAACCCTCCTGTCATTCGCGTTATCAAACACGAATTTTT
The DNA here is from genome assembly GCA_902812505.1 of archaeon. Classification (GTDB taxonomy): domain Archaea; phylum Thermoproteota; class Thermoprotei_A; order Marsarchaeales; family Marsarchaeaceae; genus ECH-B-1. The sequence goes on along the minus strand of CADDZQ010000007.1, from coordinate 21,631 downwards.
TACGGGGCGCATTCATTCTACCCGCCACCGCGGGGGCAAAGCTTGCCAAGTCTATTTTGGATATCATACCCACGGGGACACCCCCCTCGGTTACCACGAGGTGGGATATCTTGTTCTGATCCATTAGGGATGCGGCTCTGTATAGTGTGTGGTTGGGTGAAAGCGTGACCACATCCGTGGTCATCACCTCGGAGACGCTGAGCTTCGACGACTTAGTGCGTGGTATGGCCCTGACTATGTCTGTCTTGGTTATTATCCCGCTGAGCATTTTCTGCTGGTCGACAACCGGTAGGCCGCTCACACCGTAGCGCACCATTGTCTTGGCGGCCATCCTAATAGACCTAGTCTGCCTGATGAGTATTGGATTCTTCGTCATAACCTGCTTTACGAGCACCTCATCTATGGGGTGGCTCGCCCAACGCTTCTGGAGGGAAACGAAGGCCTTAATCAGGTCCGTCCAAGTAACTATGCCGAACACGTGTCCGTCGTCCACTACAACCACGCGGCCTATGTCGCGTCTGAGGAGGAGGTTTCTGACGTGTGCTAGGTTATCATTCAAGTGGCATGTGACCACCGGTGTGCTCATATAGCTGGATATACGCGCTGACAACCTACTCAGCTCTCTCAGCCATACACTTCTCGCATAGGTATCCTTCTTCTGTTTCAACCAACCTATCCGACCAGTTCCTGCAACTGTCACAGTAACCCGAAACCGTCTCCACCCTGACGCCCTCCCTTTCGGTGGTGTAAACCCTTAATAGTTCCTCTGCGAGCTCAAGGAGCTGTGGTGTGTTGAGGAGTATACCCCTATCAGTGACCACGCCCACGAGTTTTCCACCCTCCAGTACGGCTAGATGTCTTATCTGCTTGGAGTTCATAACCTTGATGGCGTCAACAACACTCTCGGTGGGCCTCACCCAGATTAGTGGCCTCGACATTATCTCCTCAACATAGGTGGATATGGGGTCCCTACCCCTCGCCATAACCCTTGTCACAAGGTCTCTCTCGGTGACTATTCCAACAGGCCTGTTCCTGTCCACCACGATCACAGTGCCCACCCTCTTCTCAGCCATAATGCGAGCCACCTCAGCCACGATACTCCTCGGCGAGGCTGTGGCAACATCCGTCTCCATGACCTCTGAAACTCTTACAACAGGCAACTCGGACTCTATCACAACCTACCTCAAACCTACAATCCAAGCGTGTATTATAAAGATAGCTCCAGTGTGCGCCTGCCGCTAGGTGAAGGTTGCTCATAAGCGTTAAATCAGTGTGCATCCACATATAGTGTGTGCTTACAGAGGATCTCTCGTGGGTTAGCCGTGAATTGGGGGTCGAGCTCGCAAGGTATGCGAAACGGAGGGTTGCCTCGGCGCTGGGTCAGCGGGTTGACGCCACCCCGATCTTTGTAGAGGGTAGAAGTGTTGATGGCGCCTTTGTAACGATCACTATAGAGAATAACTTGAGGGGGTGTATGGGTTATGTTGGGGTGCGTCAACCCCTTCTTAAGGCGGTTGGGCGTGCAGCGATGGCCGCGGCGTTCGAAGACCCCCGTTTCCCTCCGCTCACATCTGGTGAGCTTCCCTTATCGGTCTTCGAGGTGACGTTGCTTGGACCGCTTAGACCACTAGCTTCTAAGGCGCCCCAGGAGCTAGTAGCAAGCATTCAGCTCGGTGTTCACGGTCTACTCGTGCGGAGGATGGGTTTCTCAGGTCTACTTCTACCTCAGGTGGCCATCGAGTACGGCTGGGGCGCCCCAGAGTTCCTCTCCCAGACTTGTTTGAAGGGCGGACTCCCAGAGGATTGCTGGTGTCAGCCGGACACCGAAGTCTACCTCTTCGAAGGTAAATGGTTCTCTGAGAGTGGTTGACTCGCTGCGAAGCTAAACCTTAAAATACTTGTTGGTTAGGGTGGTTGTGGGATTCATGCGCAGCCCAGGTGTGCGCCCAACGGTTGTGATTGGCGCCTGCGGTATAGGTCTCGGCCACGTTGGGCGCATGCTTCCGGTTGCGCGCCGGCTTGCTGGACGCGGCTACAGTGTCGTGTTCACGAGTTATGGTGACGCGGTTGGCTTCTGTCTGCGTGAGAACTTCCTGACTTACAGGGAGAGCAGTATAAGCTACGCTGTGAGGGAGGATGGCTCGGTGAGTCTTAAGCAGACTTTTAAGGGGGCGCCCCGACTTCTTAAGGCGTTCTCCGACCAGGTGGAGGCGGAGCTCGCCGTGATGAAGAAGCATAAACCGCGTGTCGTAGTGTCGGATAGTAGGCTATCCACTCTGCTGGCCGCGAGGATCCTAGGTATACCCTCCATACTCGTAATGCATGAGTTCAAACTCATGTTGCCGCTCGACGTTAACAAACTCCCGGGGCTTAGTGTGCTCAAACAGATAGTTGAGAGGGTCGTGCTCGAAACGTTCGGTATAGGGTGGGATCTGGCCAACGTGGTGCTTATAACCGATTACCCAGCACCCTACACTGTGTCAAAGTACAACGTGGTCATACCCGAGTTCCTCAGGCATAAGGCCGAGTTCGTGGGCACAGTGGGTAGTGCGCGGGGGACGCTGAGTAAGTGGGAGGCGCGGCGGCTACTGGGGTTGGAGGGTTCACCCGTGGTGTACTTCGGGCTGAGCGGTCTACCAGAGGAGAGGAAGGCTTTGTTCGATAGGCTGTTCCCGCTCGCGAAGGGTGTGTCGGGTCTCGGCTACACAGTGCTTCTCAGCAAGGGGGAGCCTAATGGTTCAACCCAGCCTGTAAGGAGTGGAGGCGTCACGGTGTACGAGTGGTTGCCCGATAGAAGCTTGGGGTACGCGGCTGCGGATGTGTTTGTGAGCGTGGGCGGCCAGACATCGATAGGTGAAGCTATGAAGTACGGTCTACCCATGATAGTTGTTCCCACGCCCAATCACACCGAGCACGATGTGATAGCCGAGTCGGTGAGTATGATGGGCCTCGGCTACAGGATAAGGGTTGGGGAGCTAACGTTCGAGAGGTTTGCTGGCGCGCTCACAAGCATTATGCGTGATGGCTACGTTGAGAGGGCCGCCCAGGTGGCGGAGAAGCTAAAGCACTATGATGCTATAAGCAGGATAGTCGATAAAGTGGAGGAGTTCCTGGTTGATTAGAGTGTTCACACCATACTTTGCGAGCTTCGAGTACTCGAACAAAAAGTATGCGGCCACTTTGGATAGAGGGGTGGTTATATACACCACGCCGAAAGACGATTTCCCAGAGCACGATTCGGAGGTGATATCTGGTTTTAGGGAGGCCTTCAACATTGGGCTGTGCTTCACGGTTATCAGGGAGTATGGCTTCCCAACACTTATGCGCGACGTTGAGGGTTTGGCGCTAAGCTTGGGGGCGCTCGCGGTTCACATGGGGTTGGAGGAGAGTGTGTCGGGCGCTCTTCGCAGGTTCAGACCCAAGCTGCTACGCGAGGAGTCAAGGTTGATACCGCAATATAGGGGGGGCGTGTACTTGGATGGTGGAGGGGGGTTTGAGCGTGTTAGTTTGGGGGATGATCTCAGGGTGATCGCTGTGAGGAGGAATGGCTCGGTGAGCTACATACCCACGCGGAGGGCGCAGCTCGTCTCAAACGTATTGGAGCTTGTGGCCGAGCTTTCAGCCGCAGATGTTAAGGTGTACTCCACCAACACTCTGGGGACAACCGTTTACATTACGGGTGGCGACGATAGGAAGCCAGTTATCTAGGCTCCATCCGCCTCAACCCTTTTTAGCTGAGAGTTGTACATTTCGAGGAGTTCATCCACGCTGGTGGCTTCGGTGGGCGACTTATCAGTCCTAATGTTCCCCGTGAATCGTGGGAAGCGGACGGCCAACCCCTTCTCCTCCCGCACCTTAGAGTAGGCGGCGGTGTGCATCGGTGAAACCGTGAGCTCCGCGCCAACTATCTCGAATATCACCGCCGGCCTATACCAGATGTCTGCTACAATCTTGGTGTTCACCTGGGGGTGTCTTTGAGGTATGCGGTAGGCTTCGAGGAGTTTGGGTATCTCCACTAAATCTTGGTCGCTGAAGCCGGTGGCAACCTTGCACACAGTGTCATATGTATTGGTTGACGGGTTGTAAGCGGCCATAAGGTATCCACCGATTTTCCCAGCCCTCCTCCCCTTACCGTAGAATCCTCCAACAACCACTAGGTCGAGTGTATCCGTGAGCTCGGACTTATACTCACGCTTAAACTTTATCCAAGCGTACCCCCTCTTTCCGGCTTGGTAGCCCACTGAGGGGTCAAGTGTCTTAGCCATGATGCCCTCACAGCCCGCATCGATGGCCGAATCAAAGAACTCCTGCGCCCTCTGAACACTGTCGGCCACGGTTGCAGTCGAAACCACCACGAACTCTGATGGTTTGACTATCTCCTCAAGCTTCCTCCTCCTCTCAAGGTAGGGTTTTGATGTATAGTCCACGCCATCCGCGTAGAGCACGTCGAAGAGCACCACCCTAGCGGGATACCTCTTAACGGCCTCTGTGACACCGTGCTTCCTCCTCCGATGCATGAGTTCTTGGAAGGGAAGCATCTCACCGGTTTCGGGGTCAACCGCCACTATTTCACCCTCCACGATGTAGCTTTTAGAGTTTACACCTTCTTGAAGGTTGCCTGCCACGTCGGGGTAGTGGTGTGTTATGTTCTCTATTCTACGGCTGAAAAGGGTTATTTTGGAGTCATAGTAGTGGGCCTGCATCCTCTCTCCATCATACTTATACTCCAACGCAGCCCTTCCACCCATCCTCTCAAATATCTCCTCCAACGAGGCCGCCCTCTCCGCGAGCATTGGTTGGAGGGGTCTTCCCGGGGTCACCCTGATTGCGCGTAACCCCTCTACGCCACCAGTGGCAAGAGTCTTAGCTACGTATCCCAGGTCGGAGGAAACGTTGAAGGCACGCTCGATGAGTGAGGTGTCACCCTGGGTGTACACGCTTGCGAGCGCGTCGATGATCGTGGGCTCAGCTACACCTATCCTCATGTCGCCGCTCACCATCCTCGCAATATACTTCGCCTCGGTGGGTGAAGAGTTTGATAGTAGCCTTGCGAGTAGGCCTATCTTCTCCTCCTGCGAGCCTTCGCCGCTGATTTTGGCTATGTGTAGGAGTTCTGCGTGCACATCCTGAATGTTAAGAGGATTTCTCTGGCCACCCACGTAGTCTAGGAGTGTGGCGCCACGCTTGGATTCTAGAAGCGTCTTCGCGACTAGTCCCAGGTCTCCGAGCTTCTCGTAGAGTTTTTCAACGGAGTCCCTTGTTGCGCCGCTAGCTGTGGAGAGAGCCTTAATAATCATCTTATCGCCCAGACCTATCTCTATGCCTTCATAGTCTGGTGCGAGTTTTCCGAGGAGGAGGTAAACTGTGAACCCGGCTTCGTCGCCTTGAACTCGCCTGAAGACGTCTGAGAGGATTTTGGTTTTCTCTATTCTACTAGGGTTTGTCTCCAGGGCGTCCAGCGCCACGCAGAGCTCGGAGAACTGCAAGCTAGTTCAGCCTGCCTTTGGCGCGTAGGTCGCGCACTTCACTTGCGACGAACCACTTTATCTTGTTGAGAAGGTCTTGGAGCTGGTCGTGTGCGAAGTTGTTGATTCTAATCTCCGTTATCTCACCCTTATCATTCGTGCTTATCTCGAAGTTGAAGGCCTCGTTCTCTTTGAGTTCACCTTTGGCAACACGCTCCGCTGCCTCCTCCTTCATCTTCTGAAGGTACTTGTCAATTATGAAGCCCCTCACGTATTTTGAATCCGTTGGTACACCAAACTTAAAGGCCAAGTAGATGGTTGACTGGCTCACACTGTATGCTGCGTACTCGGTGTTGTTCACAACAATTGGCTCCCACTTTTTTTCACCGTTGAATGGTTTGGGGTATATTACGCGCTGGGGTTGCTGTGCGGGTTGAAGCTGCTGTGGGCTAGTGGGTTTAGCGTCGTTGTTACCAGCGTGGGAAGAGGGCTTGGGTTTGGCCTGCTCAACAACCACCTCCTGCTTTGGCTTCTGCTCTTCGGGGGATGGTTGCACCGGCTTCTCTTTGGGTATCTCCACCTCTGCCTTCACGGTTACACCCGGTTGCTTAGAGGTTGAGCTGAGCTGCTCAATTGTTGTGAGGATCTGCTGTATTGTGGACTTCTCCTTCTCTAATTCCTCAACTTCAAGCTTGAGTTTCTCTATTTGGTCACTCTTCTGCCTTATCTCCTGCTCTATTTCCGCAAGTAGCTTGCTAGCGTAATCTTTTAAGTCAACGATTTTTGTTGGTTGTGACATCCATAACTTAACAGGACGAATCCACTTATGTTTTGCGCCTCTTTGTTTCATTTTTTGGTTTGCGTTTTTTTGTGAAGTGAATTCGCGAAAAACTTATTTCTAAGTTAATCATACTAACCTTTGGTGATTAACATGGCGGGAGTGAGAAGGTTCGAAGACATATTTGATGAGATAGAGGAAATGTTCGAAGATATAAACAGAGAATTTGAGAGAGAATTCGAATCACTCATTAGAGGCATAAACACCGCCCCAGCAAAGGGTGAAAAGCTTGGACCAATAGTCTACGGCTGGTCGGTGGTAATCGGACCAGAGGGTAAACCAATCGTCAGACAGTTCGGTAACCTACCGCGCGGCGGGCTAATCCAGGAAAGGGAGCCGCTCGTTGATGTGAACGAGACAGACAATGAGGTCTTGGTCATAGCTGAGATGCCGGGCGTGGACAAGTCGGAGATCAAGCTCAACGCCACCGAAGATACACTGGAGATAAAGGCTGAGAAGAAGTACTACAAGCTAGTGGAGCTCCCAGTCAAAGTCATCCCGGACAAGGCTAAGGCGAGCTACAAGAACGGGGTTCTAGAGGTTCGCCTTACAAAGAAGGAGCAGACGAAGCCGAGCGGCGTGCACATCAGCGTGGAGTAAACCCTCCTTGACTTTTTTCACGCTTCTTAGACCTTTACAGCAACCTGAAAGCCTTGCCCTAGGGGGATGAGTTCAGGATAAGCCGAAAACCCTCCTCCCTAGGGCGGGGATAAGTTCAGACAGAGCATACGTCTATCCGTGAAAGTTAAATACCACTACACAGATGGGTATCCAAGGTGCACACGCAGAATGGTTGCTAATCCCGAGTTTGCTCTCGCGGCTGCGATAGTGATGGCTGGAGGGCTCATAGGTACAGGCATAGCCCAGCAGGGTATAGGTGCTGCGGGTATGGGTATAATAGCCGAGAAGCCTGAGAAGTTCGGCCAGGTGCTCTTCTTCTTCGTGATACCTGAGACGCTGTGGATCATCGGCTTCGTGCTCGGCGTGATAATCCTGCTGAACATACTTTAGCCTCCCGGAGGCTTAGCCGCAATTGAGCGCCGAGGCGCTTCTCAGGGAGGTCGAAGATAGGCTTAAAAGGCAGTTAGCCGAGCTTGAAGCAGAGTACGCTCAGAAGATGGATGAAGCGCGGAGGTCAACTGAATACGAGATCTCGAGGTTAAAGGAGGACGCCGAGAAGCAGGTGAAGCTCCTCTCAGAAAAGGAGAAGACTAGAATCCTCGGCTCAGCACGCCTCCAAGCAAAGAGGATTGTGGCTGGGGCCAACCAGATGTACGTTGAGCGCGGCGTGGAATGGATGGTTAAAACACTTCAGAAGTACTCCACGAGTCAAGAATACAAGAAGCTTCTTGGAAAGATGTTCGAGTACGCAAAGAAGCGCCTCGGAGAGGGTCTAAGCGTGCGCTGCAGACCCCAAGATAAATCCGTTTTCGAAAAGCTTGGGGCGCACGTATCTAGCGCAGACCTTGACAGTGTTGGTGGCGCGGTTTTCACCTCCTCGGATGGCTCTCTAGAGCTGGACCTCAGATTCGAGGAGCTCATCAGGTTGAGGGGAGAGGAGCTAAGGTCGGCCATAATGGGTTTGGCTGAGAGTAATAGTTAGGGTTGTTAGCGATGCCCGACATGATTTGGACGGGCACCTTCGGTAAACTCAAGGTGCTATCAACGAGTTTCCTCTCAAAGGACTTTTTACTTAACCTTACACGCCTAAAGGATGTAAAGGAGGTCGCGCAGGCGTTAGAGTCCACTTGGTATGCGCCCTACATTGAGGAAGCTGGCGCCAAGTACTCCCTCCCAGACCAGGTGGAGGTGGCACTCAACAGACACCTAGTAAACCTTAACTCACTCGCGCTGAACTCGGCTCCACCCTACGACAAGAACGCCGTGAGGTCATATCTCGCTAAGTGGGATGTGTACAACATCGAATTGGTGCTCGCGGCCAAATCTGTTGGGAGAAGCATAGGTGAGACTGAGGCTTTCCTGGTCTCTTCGAGGAATATCCCAGTTGGGTTTGCTGGTGGTCTCATATCCTTCTCCGAGTTGAGGTCGCTTCTAGAGTTACCCGACGTGGAGTCCGTGGTCGAGTCTCTCGTAAAGTATGGTTATGGGGCTGTTCTGCTGCAGAGGTTACCGGATTACCAGAAGTCTAGGGATCTGGGTGTGCTGAGTGGGGCGCTCTACAGTGAGTATTACTCCAAGCTGCTCTGGGAGCTCAGATTCAAGCGTGGCGATGAGGGTGTGCTCAGGGAGTATGTGAAGGCTGAAATAACCAAGAGGAACCTACTCAACTTCTTCAAAGCTAGGGAGGCAGGTGTGGAGAGGGAGAGACTTGAAAAACACCTAGTTGACGGCGGCCTTGTCCCAACGCAATCCATACTTGAGCTCTACTCCACTCCGCTCACCGAGGTGGCTCAAAGACTTCAGGGTGTGTTCAATTTGAGCGATGCGCTGCAGGCTTATGAGTCGACTAGGAATATCGCCGAGCTCGAGGTCGCCTTGGACAGGGAGCTCGCTTCTAGATATGTGAGTAAGATGCGTGCGAGCTCTATGTCCTCTGTTTACGTGTTCTGGTTTATGATTCAAGCAGAGTATGAGAGGAGTAATATTAGGAGAATAGTTTACGGAAAACACTACGGCCTCTCCGAAGAAAATATAAGACGACTCCTTCTTTTGGTTGAGTGATGCGTTTTGAGTTCGAAGAAAGGTGTTGTGACGGGTAAGATAGCTGTGGTGGGTGAGAGGGAGCTGGTTTTGGGCTACAGGCTCCTTGGTGTCGAGGATACGTTCACCCCATCGGGTCAGGTTGAGGCGGTTAAGCTACTCAACGAATTGGTGGGCTCGGATAAGTATAGTCTGATTGTGCTCAGCTCGGCCGTATCCTCAATGCTTCCCCAGACCCTTAAGGAGAAGCTTGAGGCGTCGACCTTCCCACTGGTGGTCTTCATGCCCAACCCCCAGTCGGAGTCGGGAGACGAACCGCTGGCCGAGCTTGCGAAGAGGGTTTTGGGCGTGGACCTAAAGGCAGGGTGAGTCGAATTGGCAGATGGATATGTTGTTAGGGTGTCGGGGCCAGTTGTGGTCGCCGAAGGCTTAGAAGAACCAAAAATGTACGATGTCGTCAAGGTGGGCGAACTTGGGCTCGTGGGTGAAATCATACGCCTCCAGAGCTCGAAATCCACCGTGCAGGTGTACGAGGACACGACGGGTGTGAGGCCTGGGGACAAGGTTGTTAACACGAAGCAGGCTCTCTCTGTGGAGCTCGGGCCGGGTCTACTGTCGTCGATATACGACGGGGTGCAGAGGCCTCTTAGCGTGTTAAGAGAGGAGAGCGGTGACTTCATAGCTAGGGGTATCTCTATTGCACCCCTCGATGAAAAGAAGAAGTGGGAGTTCCAGGCGCAGAAGAAGGACGGTGAAGAGGTGGTTGAGGGTGAGGTGATCGGCATAGTCCAGGAGACGCCGCTTATAACCCACAGAATCATGATGCCCATCGGTCTTAGGGGTAAACTCAAGGGTTTGCGCTCTGGGGAGTACACGATCCGTGACCCAATCGGCTCGGTCGCCACACCTCAGGGTGAGGTTGAGCTGTTCTTGGCCACCAAGTGGCGTGTGAGGACTCCCAGACCGATACTTAGAAAGCTGCCACCTGACTCCCCCCTCCTCACAGGGCAGAGGGTTCTTGACACCTTCTTCCCAGTTGCCAAGGGGGGCACAGCGGCTATACCCGGCCCATTCGGTAGCGGTAAAACGGTGACCCAGCAGCAGCTTGCTAAGTGGGCTGACAGCAACGTGATAGTTTACGTGGGGTGCGGTGAGCGGGGCAACGAGATGACGGAGGTGCTCGCCACGTTCCCAGAGCTCGAGGACCCTAAGAGTAAGCGGCCGCTCATGGAGAGGACAATACTTGTCGCCAACACCTCCAATATGCCTGTGGCGGCTCGTGAGGCGAGTATCTATACTGGTATCACTATGGCGGAGTACTATAGGGATATGGGCTACGACGTGGCGTTGATGGCTGACAGCACCTCTAGGTGGGCTGAAGCGTTAAGGGAGATCTCGGGTCGCTTGGAGGAGATGCCGGGCGAGGAAGGTTATCCCGCCTATTTGGGTAGGAGGCTCGCCGAGTTCTATGAGCGGGCTGGTAAGGTGGTTGTTGTGTCGCCGGATAAACGTGTTGGCTCGGTCACAGTGGTGGGGGCTGTGTCACCCCCAGGCGGCGACTTCTCGGAGCCCGTGTCTCAGAACACGCTGAGGGTGACTAGGGTCTTCTGGGCTCTTGACGCGAGCCTAGCATCCCGCCGTCACTTCCCCTCAATTAACTGGCTTACGAGCTACTCCCTCTACGTTGATACGCTTTCCGCGTGGTACTCTAAGAATGTGGCTGACGAGTTCCCGGGGCTTAGGAAGGAGGCCTTAGAGGTTTTACAGAAGGAGGCCGAGCTTCAGGATATAGTTCAACTTGTGGGTTACGATGCGTTGCCGGAGGCTGAGAAGGGTCTGCTGGATCTTGCGCGTATGATTCGGGAGGACTACCTTCAGCAGAACGCATTCGATGAAGTGGACACTTACACCTCTATTCACAAGCAGTACGTGATGCTTAGAACCATATTGGCGTTTGGTAGGAGGAGTGCTGAGGCCATAAGAAGGGGCGCCCAAGCCACCCAGCTCTCCTCTCTCCCCGTGAAGTCCAAGATATCCAGGCTTAAGTGGACGCCTGAAGCGGAGGTTGACAAGCTTGTGGAGGAGATAGAACGGGAAATGGGTGAGCAGATCGAGGGTGTTGTTAGGGAGGCTGTTGCACAATGATACCCCTCACATACAAGACTATTAGGCAGGTAGCGGGCCCCCTCCTCTTCGTCGAGGGTGTGAGCGACGCAGCGTACGGCGAGATCGTGGAGATAACAAACGCTCTAGGTGAGCGTGTGCGTGGTCAGGTGCTCGAGTCGGGTAAGGGACTCGCGATTGTGCAGGTTTTCGGTAGCACACTCGGCTTAGATGTCAACTCCTCCAGTGTGCGTTTCCTAGGTGAGACGGCGCGTGTGGGTGTCTCGGATGACATGCTGGGTAGGGTTTTCGACGGCTTGGGTAACCCACGTGATGGGGGTGCACCCATAGTCTCCAAGGAGAAATTCGATATTGTTGGCTCCGCGATAAACCCGTATAGTAGGGAGGAGCCTTCAGAGTTCATCCAGACGGGGATATCTGCTATTGATGGTATGAATACACTTGTGAGAGGTCAGAAGCTCCCCCTATTCTCGGGTGCGGGTCTCCCGCACAACGTTCTGGCGGCGCAGATAGCGCGTCAGGCTAAGGTGCTTGGGGCCTCTGAGGAGTTCGCTGTGGTGTTCGCTGCGATGGGTATAACCAGCGAGGAGGCCAACTTCTTCATGAGGGAGTTCGAAGAGACAGGTGCCTTGGAGCGCAGCGTGCTCTTCCTCAACTTGTCTTCCGACCCCTCGATGGAGAGGGTGCTCACACCACGCCTCGCACTCACCACAGCCGAGTTCTTCGCTTATGAGAGAGAGATGCACGTACTTGTGATACTCACCGATATGACCAACTACTGTGAGGCTCTGAGGGAGATATCGGCCGCAAGGGATGAAGTACCCGGTAGGAGAGGTTACCCCGGCTACATGTACACTGATCTCGCCACGATTTATGAGAGGGCTGGTAAGATCAGGGGTAGGAAGGGCTCTATCACGCAGATGCCCATACTCACAATGCCAGCCGACGACAAAACCCACCCCATACCCGACCTCACAGGGTACATCACAGAGGGACAGGTGTACTTGAGCCGTGAGCTCGAGAGGGCGGGTATCTATCCTCCAATAGACGTGTTGGAGAGTCTGTCCAGACTGATGAATCAGGGTATAGGTAGGGGTAAGACGAGGGAGGATCACAGGGGGCTCGCTGACCAACTCTACGCGGCATACGCTCAGGGTAAAGATGTGCGCGCTCTCTCCGCCATCGTGGGTATCGAGGCGCTGAGCGAGAACGACCGCAGGTATCTGCGTGTGGCTGAGAGGTTCGAGAAGATGTTCGTTGCTCAGGGGGTGTACGAGGATAGGACCATTGAACAGACGCTCGAGATAGGGTGGGAGGTGCTAGCCGAGCTGCCTGACTCAGAGCTCAAGAAGATAAGACCCGAGTATATTCAGAAGTATAGGAAGAAGGCTTCGGGTGGGTGAGCTGGATGCCTCGGGCCACTAATGTGAGACCCACAAGGATGGAGCTTCTCAGGATACGTAGGAGGATAGCCATAGCTAGGAAGGGTCTCAGGCTTCTCAAACTCAAGAGGCAGGCCCTGATACTCGAATTCTTCAGGATGAGTAAGGAGGCCGCCGCGCTGAGAAGTGACCTGAGGAATAAGCTTAGAAGGGCTTATGAAAGTGTGCGTGTGGCCGAGATGCTAGTAGGTCCCCTTCGACTCGAGTATGAATCGATGCGTATACCCAATATAAGTCCGCTGGGTGTTGCTACAAAGAACGTGATGGGTGTTAGGATACCCGAGTTGGCTCAGAGTGGGGCTTTCGATGGAGAGGAGCACCTCCTCGAGATGCCCGCCTCCATAAACCAGGTTGTGCGGGTGTACAGGGACCTGCACTTGGCGTTGCTCAACGTTGCGGAGAAGGAGACCGCTCTTAGGAGGTTGCTCCTCGAGATAGAGAAGACTAAGAGGCGCTCTAATGCGATTGAGAATATACTCATACCTAGGCTCGAGCAGAATGCCAAGTACATCAAGTTCGTTTTCGATGAGATGGAGCGTGAAAGCTTCACCAAGCTTAAAACCGTCAAGCGTAAAATGGCTCAGAGGGAGGGTGCGCCGCGATGACTCAGGAAGACAAGGGTGAGCTGGGTGTGGTGGAGAAGATGTTGCCTGGTGTGCCGAAATACTATTATTGGGGAAAGAACCCGAAGAACATACTCGCCTACTATAGGGATCAGGCGAAGAGTGCAGCTGAAGCCTACTCGAAGGCGAACCCCACCTTTTTCGCTAACGACGCTCAGCGCAGGTTCTACAGGGTTATGCTTGCGCTGAGGATAGCCAAGGTGGCTGGTGTACTCGCCTTCGGACTGCTCGTGTACCACTTGGTGGGTTGATGTGTCGTGTCTAAAGACAACTATTTGAATGTTTTGGAGAAGGTTAAGAGGGCTGAGGAGGAAGCGGATAAGAAGCTCGCTGAGAGGAGGGCTCAGCTTGAATCGGAGCTCTCTAAGCTGCGCGCTGAGCTTGAGGCTAAACTTGAGAAGGCGAGGGCTGAGTCACAGCTTCTGTTAGAGAAGAGTGTTGAGGCTGCGAGGGCTGAAGCTGAAGCTGAGGCGAGCAGGTTGCTCAAGGAGGCCGAGGAGCAGGCTAAACGAATCGATAGTATGACTCACGACGAGGAAAGGCTCCTCGAGATAGCAAAAAAAGTCTTGCTGTCCGATTTCGGTGCATAGAAGTGTTGAGACCAGCTAAGATGGTTAAGGTTGCTGTTGTTGGGCTGAGGAGGAAGAGCCACACCATCCTCTCAGTGTTGCACGACTTGGGCGCAGTGCAGGTTGAACCCGTGTCGGGTGAAGCTCTCCACCTCCTAAAGAAGGAGGTGGGCGGACAATCCCTGCGGGAGGTGTCCGACGAGTTACTCAGGATCAGGAGTATAAAGTCGGCGCTTCCACCGTTACCCGTGACTTCGAGGAGAAGGTTTTCCTCCATTAAGGAGTTGCTGGAGGCTTCGAGGTCTATAAACATAGATGGAGAGGTTAAAAGCCTGCAGACGCGTATCGAGGAGTATGAGTCCAAGCTCGAAAACCTCGGGGATCTTGCGTCACTCGTCGGTAAGCTCTCCTTCGTGGAAGTTGACCTCGCAAACCTGAACCTCAAGTCGGCTTCGTCCTTTGTGGGTGAAATGAGCGAGGATGTGTTCACCCGATTCACAGAGGAGCTCAAGTCGAGCTTGGGCTCCTACTTGGAGAGCCACACCTCCTCAGATGGTAAGGTTATTGTTCTACTCGTGGTGCCAGCAGATAGGCTGTCCGCGTTCGGCTCCCTAATCCAGAAGATGAGTCTGCGCTTCGAGAGGGTTCCCCAGCTAAGCGGAACCCCAAAGCAGGTTTTGGCGGAGCTAGAGCGTCGGCAGGGTGAGCTTAAAGTCGAGGTTGAGAAGCTGAAGGGGCAACTCCAAGCTCTATCAGTCAGGCACTACGCAGACATTGTGTGCGTGGAGGAGCAGCTTGCAATCGAGAGCAGAAAGCTGGAGGTGTTGGAGAACCTCGGCTTCACGGATAGCTTGGTGGTCATTGAGGGTTGGGTTCCCGAGCGTAGACTGGAGCAGCTGAGGGTGGCTTTGGATCGCAACACCGAGAACACCACGCTTGTGTTTACCTCTGAAGCAGGGCATGATGCTCCCCCGACACTTATGGAGAACCCTAGACCATTTAAGCCGTTTGAAGCCTTCGTGCGGTTCTATTCCCTACCCCAAGCGGAGGAGGTTGACCCCACGATAATTTATTCACTTGTGTTCCCAGTGTTCTTCGGCCTCATGCTTGGGGATGTTGGGTACGGTGTGCTAATACTGCTCATCGCGCTTTGGATAAAGCGCTACACGGAGCACGGTGGGCGCACGATTGTGCCGAAGAGGGTGAGGAGCTTCGCTAAGACCTTCTTTAGACCCTCTGGTTGGGCGAAGCTCAGCAGGGCCCTAATACCTGCCTCTGTTATAGCGATAATATTCGGTTTCCTCTTTAACGAGTACTTCGGCTTCCACTTTAACCAGTACCTCTACCAGGCGTTGGGTTGCCGCTCGACCTCGGGGGTGTGCGCCACGGGAGCTGTGCTCGACCCCACCACAAGCTTCGGCCTCAAAAAACTTTTACTCGTGAGCGGATACGTGGGACTGGGTATGGTTACCCTCGGCTTCGTGCTCGGCATAGTGGATGCCTACTGGGAGAGGAAGCCCAGGCATATTCTGGGTAAGATGGGATGGCTCAGCGTGGTGTGGGGTATAGCCCTCCTCGGCTTGGATTTGCTTCACCAGAAGCCGCTTAACCCAGCAACAAACCCGCTTGTGGGGGGATATATTGGTATGATAGTGTTCGGGGTGGCCCTCGTTGTTGTGGGTGAGGGTGGGCAGGCCGTTATCGAGCTACCCTCACTTATAAGCCATGTGCTCAGCTATACCCGACTCGTCGGTATACTGCTCTCATCGGTGATACTCGCGGAGGTCATAAACACGGTGTTTCTCGGCACGCTGATCGGTGGGGTTGCCTCAGTGGTGTATGGTGTGGTTATACTCGTGTTCGGTCAAGCGTTTAACTTTGTGCTCGGTCTCTTCGAGCCGGGCATACAGGGTGCGCGGCTTCTCTATGTGGAGTTTTTCTCTAAGTTCTATAGGGGTAATGGTAGACCCTTCAGACCGTTTGGCGGTAGGAGGGTTTACACCCAGAACGAGGTTGAAATCCCCGAAGCTAAATAGGTAGGCTTAGAATTAGTAGTAGCACCCAGAGGGCGTAGAGTACAACCCTGTTTTTCGAGACCTTTGTGTAGTCATCTAGGGGTCCGGGGTGACCCATGTAGCTCAAAAAGAGTATGAGGAAACCCATAAGGAGGAAGCCGGGGTTCACGGCTACGCCGAGGCCAATCACCGCGAGACCCACTATCAGTGATATGGTTGAGTGTAGGCGTTGACCCACGATTGAACGCAGCACGTGTCCACCGTCCAGTTGAGCGGTGGGCAACGCGTTTAGGAATGTGACTATTAGGCCAACCCACGCTGCGAAGGCGACCGCGTTGAGTGCGAGCACCCTGTTAGCCGGGACGTATACCATTGTTACCAGATACATGAGGAGGGGTATGAAGGGTAGGGATGATAGGTGGGATGCTTCTTGAATCGGGATGAGCGGAGAGGTGAATATGCCTACGAATGTGGCCGCCACGGCCACAGCGAATCCCCCGAGCGGTCCAGCCAAGCCTATGTCTAGTAGCTGGTTCCTATCCTTGAATGGTTCACGCGCCTTTATCACCGCGCCGAACGTGCCGATTGGGGGTATCGATGGGATAAAGTATGGGAGCGTCGCAGCCACCCTGTGTCTACGGGACATGAAGAAGTGGCTCGCCTCATGTGTCACAAGGATACCGAAAAGTGTTCCAAGGTACTCGAAGCCACCAATGACTCCTCCGAAGAACAGGTAGCCCGAGACGAAAACCGTTACGGCGGTGGCTAGGAACAGGCCTATGTTCCACCTGAGGTCAACCTTGGGTGGTACGAATTTGGGCACAACGTTTATGGATAGCTCTCCCTCTTCGTGGTAGTTCCTCACGATCATGCTGTAACCCAAGTCTTCCACCTCCCTCCTGAGCTGGATGAGGGTGGTCTGGTCGCTTGGTGCGCCAACTATGAATGTTGGAACATTCATGTTAACGGTTTCCTGTATTACGCGTAGCCTAGAGGATATGATGGGTCCAATCTTGGTGAAAACCTCCGTCACTTGGTCGCTTGGCTGCACGGTTGGCTGGGACATCAATAACCCACCTCATCCACCCTACGAAAACATATAAGGTTCACACAAGTCAAAACCCATTAGGATTCAAGCGCTGGAGCCATAAAGGCTGGAGCAAGTGTGCGTAAACAAGTGTCAGTCTACTTGCCCATGCTGATTTTAAGCCTATCCGAGGTTAGTGTGGGGTATGAGCCCAGCACCCTGAGTAGCGTGGTTTTACCCCTGACTTGCTCTAAGGCTTCGAGGAATAGGGGGTTATCCTCAGTTGTGTCGAGGTCTATTATGAATGCGTACTCCCATTTCTTCTTTCGGAGGGGTCTTGAACCGATCATGGTTAGATTGATTCCGCGTGAGCCGAAATCGGCGAGTATCTCCGCGAGCACCCCAGGCCTGTTGGTCGCGGTGAACACCAGCGTGGTCTTATAGTGTATGTTTCCCTTCAGGTTAATGTTGAAGCCGCCTCTCCTACCTACAACCACGAATCTGGTCGCATTCTCCCTGTCGTCTTGAACGCCCAGTGCTAGTGTGTTTAGGCCAGAGTCCTGCGCTTCCCTTGTCCCCAGGAGGTAGGCCCACCCTTTTTTCTTCGTGATCGGCTGGTTGGGTGAGCTGAATATCTTAGCGGATGGGAGATTGGCTGATAGAAACCTCTGGCACGCCCATATTGCTTCAACATCTCCGACCACCACCCTTATGGCACTGAGTGAGCGCTCAGCTGAGACCAGATGGTACTCCACGGGTAGGACTACTTCCCCTATTATTCTCAGCTCAGATTCTATTAGCGCGTCGAGTGTGTAGGGGTACGCGCCATGCGCCGTACCTTCGTAGGGGGCTATTGAGAAGTCAGATGACCCGAGCTCAACTGAGCTGAACGCGTCCTCGACTCCTCCCACCAAACTGAAGGTGCACGAGGAACCGAACACTGTTCTAGCAGCCTCCATGCAGTGGCTCCGCATCGCGTAGGGAACCGCTATGATGCTCTCGCTCTGAATGCTTCTGCAGGCGGATATTATCTCTCTCAGTAGTCTGACGAGTATCCTGTTTTGTGTGGAGTCACCCTCCCCAACCAACTTGGATACGAGTTCCTCCTCCCTTGTTAAATCCAGTGTGGGTGTACTGGTCTCCCGCTTTGCGCTATGCACACGCCTGCACAGCTCAAGCCTGCGCCTGAGCAATGTGACTATTTCGGCTGTGACACTGTTGAGCTCTCCCCTGATTTCCTCCAGATTCTCTGGTTGATCCCCCTGCACGCTTTAACCCCTACTTTTCGTTTAGGAGAAGGTTTATTTGGGTTGCGAGTTCAAAATCCTTCTCGGTAACTCCACCCTCGTCGTGGGTGGTGAGTGATAGTCTCACCTTGTTGTAGGAGTTGTATATGTCAGGGTGGTGGTCCAGCTTATTCGCGATTGGTGCGAGTTTAACTATAAAGCTTATAGCCGCGTTGAAATCATCAAACTCGAGTTCTCTGACGAGAGAGTTCCCTTCAAGCCTCCATCCCTCAAGTTTTTTGAGCCTCCGCTTAATTGCCTCCTGGTCTAGCTTTACCAAATTCGATCAACCATATGTGTACCCCCAACGATTTAACGCTTGTGCGGGTGGTTCGAGGGAAAGATTACAGACCTCCATACTTGAAGGTCACATCCGCCTCCCACTAACCCGAATGATATCGGTAACCCACCTTAGTGGGGTAGAGCCGTCCCAGCTTTACCCGGAGCCGTGTCGCACTACGCTGAGTGGGGGCCGCTAAAGACTTAAGCTCTGGCAATAGTAGTTTGCATCGAGTGTAAATGCCTTATAGATACCTTGAAGATGTGGCTATAGCGGACCTAGCATTCGAAGTGGAGTCCAACAGTTTGGAGGGCCTGTTTGAGGATGCCGCGATGGCTCTCTTTGAGGCCATGGTCAACACAGCCACACTGCGCGTCGCGGGGAAAAGGAGGGTCACGGTTAAAGCGGATACGGTTGAGGACCTACTTTACAAGTTCCTATCTGAGGTGGTTTATCTTAAGGACGCTGAGGCACTGCTGTTCAAGAGCATTGATGTAACCATAATGGTCGACGGAGGGTACACATTGGTGGGTGAGGGTGAGTACGATGTGTTGGAACCCTCACGTCAGGAGCTACGTATGGATGTCAAAGCGGTAACCTACCACATGTTCCGTGTCGAAAGGAAGAATGGGGGCTGGGTGTGCACCGTCGTCGTGGACGTCTAGCACAAAGCTAACAATGTGTTCATCAAAGTGTAGTGTTAGCTACATCACCTCCACAAGTGGGGTCTTGGAATGAGGACAAAAAATGGGTGTGGGTTCTATTTTGTTTAGACGTTATAAGTATTTGGTTGTGGTGCGCTTGGTGGCGACCCCATTTATAGCTGCGTAAACCCTTTCGGGTGTGAATGGTAGCTCCCTTAGGCGTACGCCTATCGCTTCTCGTAGGGCGTTGGCTATTGCCGGCGCCACACCTATTATGGGTGGCTCACCTATGCCTTTGGCACCTAGGCTATTCGTGTGTGGGTCTTCGGGCTCAACATAGGTGGAGAGTATTTCACCCATGTCGGTACACCTCGCCACTAGGTAGTCGTTGAGGTTGGGGTTTAGGACAACCCCGCTTTCCCCATCCACGAGTCTACCCTCCCACAGGGCGTACCCCATACCCATGATTACCCCTCCCTCAACTTGGCTCGTGAATATTAGGGGGTTGACAACCATCCCAGAGTCGTGTACGGATACGAACCGTAGAACCCGAACGCTGCCGGTTTCGGTGTCAACCTCAACCTCCGCGAACTGTGCAGCGAAGGTGTTAACCATGTATCCTTCTTGGTTTGGTTCACGCGCACCCCTACCCGTGACGCTGAAGTCGCCTAGGTTGCCTAGTAGCTCACTCACAGAGCATAAAACACCACCGTCGCTTCTTAGTATCGAGCCTTCCTTGATGGTTAGCTTCTCTTTGGCTACATCGTACACCTGTGACGCTATCTCTAGTAGCTGGTTTTTGGCATCGTGTGCGGCGGCTCTGACGGCTGGACCCATTGAGGCTAGAGTCTGGCTCCCACCGCTGCCAGGCGACCTTAGCTCGGTCATTGTGTCTCCCAGTACCACCCTCACGCTACTAATAGGGAGACCCAGCTCCTCAGCGGCTATTTGTGCGAGCGCTGTCCTAGTGCCTGTCCCAATATCCTGCGTGGCGGTTAACACGGTTACCCCACCATCCGCGTCAACCTTGACCTCAGCGTAGGCGGGAGGGCCTCCACCACCCCACCATATGGCTCCAGCCACACCCTTAGCACGTATCTTGGCCCCATCCCTAACAACCCTTGGCTCAGAGCGCCAGCCGATGAGTTCGGCTCCCTTGAGGTAGGCTTCCCTTAAAGCCTTAGAAGAATACTCGGTGTTGGTTACAGGGTCCCTTGTGGCGTAGTTTAGAAGCCTCAGGTCGAGTGGGTCCATGTTGAGTCTTCTTGCGAGCTCGTCAACCGCTGACTCGAGCGCGAAGTCTCCTTCCACGTAGCCGGGTGCACGGAAGGCCGTGGATGACACCAGGTTGGTTTTCACACCGTAGAGTTCAACCTTGACATTTGGACAGGTGTACATCATTTTAGCCGGTCCTCCGAGGTCTGCCACCCAGCCCTCCTCGCCAATATTCACAAGCCCTTTGAGGTGGATTGCCGTTATTCTACCGTCCTTCTTCGCACCGATCCTAACCCACTGGACGGTCTGGCTCCTGTTACCGGTTGCGAGGTTCTCCTCTATCCTATCTAGGACTATGCGCACGGGCCGCCCGAGAAGCCTAGCTGCTGCGGCGGCGACCACCGTGTACTCACCCGCACCGAACTTGGAGCCGAAACCTCCACCCATGAACTCGGAGACCACCCTTATTCTTGACTGCGGTATCCCTAGCTCCTCGCTGAGAGCCGATCTCACGTTGAACACCGACTGGGTGGAGGTATACACCACTAACGTGTCACCCTCCCAGTGGGCCACGCTTCCATGCGTCTCCATGCAGTTGTGGAGTGCGGCCTGCGTTTTGAAACTCTCTTCAACGATTAAATCCGCCTCCGCGAAGCCCCTCTCCAGGTCTCCCCTCTCGTATAGCTTCGGTCCAACGATCCTATCTTTCGAGGAGTCCAAGCCCATTATCTCCTCTGGGTCAACTAGGGGTTTGAGCGGCTCGTAATCCACTTGGATCAGCTCCAGCGCATCCTCGGCCACTGATTCATCCTGCGCAAGCACCAGTGCCACCACATCACCTTGGTAGGTGACCTCCTCCTTGAAGACCTTGTCGGCTCCGCTGAAGCCCAGGGTGGCCGCGTTCTTATAAGTGTACACTCCAAGAACACCGGGTAGCCTCTCCGCTTCTGACGCATCTATGTGGGTGATCTTAGCGTGCGCGTATGGTGATCGTAGGAATTTTCCGTAAACTGTTCCTGGGAGGTATACATCGTGGGTGTACTTGGCTGAGCCCGTGACCTTGGCTGCACCCTCCACTCTTGGCTGCGGCCTTCCAACAATCTTCAGGCCGCTCCTCGGCGACCAGCTCTCGAGTGGTTCGCCTTCGACGACGGTGTACTCATCCCTGAACCTACCCTCAAACTCCACTCTTGTCTTTACGACTTTAACCATTCCTCTTCACCTCGCCTGCAGCGTCAAGCACAGCTTTGATGATCTTTGGATAAGCCCCACACCTGCAAATGTTACCAGACATATAGTACTTCACCTCCTCCATGCTCGGTTTGGGTATGATGTCTAGAAGGAATTTAGCGGACATCACCTGCCCAGGTGTGCAGAAGCCGCACTGGAGCGCATCGTTGCGTACAAACGCCTCCTGAAGCGGGTCGAGTTTCCCTCGGCTA
>CADDZQ010000006.1 GCA_902812505.1 archaeon | reverse complement strand
CCATCTCGTGTGCCACCTCGGTGAGCCTGTTGAGGTAGGAGGCTATGGCTGAGATGGAGGTGGTGCCTAGCTCACGCATGATCTCCACTTGGCGCTTAGTGTTACCCGCCCCCGTGGGCACTATGAATGCGCCTATCTTTCGGGCACCATAGAAGAAGCCGAAGCCACCTGTGAAGAGCCCTAGGCTGGGGGTTATCTGGAACACGTCCTCCCGTTTGAGCCCAGCCGCTGTGAGCGAGCGCGCAGAGACCTCCGACCAGTTCTCCACGTCTTTGAGTGTGAGGTAGTTGGGTGTGGGCACACCCGTGGTTCCAGAAGACATGTGGACCTCCACCACTTGATTCTTGGGTGTAGCGAGCAGACCGAAGGGGTAGTTGGACCTTATATCCGCCTTAGTTGTGAAGGGAAGCCTTACGAGGTCGCTGAGTGATGAGATGTCTGAAGGGTTTAGACCCAAAGCCTTAAGCCTTGTATTATAGAATCCCACGTTTGTGTACACTTTCTCCACTACCTCCCTCAGCCTTCGAAGCTGTATCTCCCTGATATCCTCTTTCGGCAGGGTCTCAGCGTGCCTATCCCAGAACCTCTGATCCAAGGCCTATCTACCCTTGAAGGCTGGTTTCCTCTTCTCGAGGAAGGCTCGTATCCCCTCCTTTAAATCTTCGGTATAGAATAGACTCATATTCTCACGTAACTGGTACTCCATCGCGCCGTCGAGCTCCATCCCCCAAGACTTGTTTATCACAGCCTTGATGGCCCCCAAGGTGAGCGGTGGTTTCTCGGCGAGCTTGGAGGCCACCTCCCTAGTTGCATCCTGGAGTTTGTCATCGTCGACAACCCTGTTGACAACCCCGAGCTCACACGCTCGCTCAGCGCTTATCCATTCACCGAAGAAGGCGATCTCTTTAGCCGCCAACCTCCCTATCAGGCGTGGGAGCCGTACAAGTATGCCCGCACCGGGGCTTATACCCACATTCACTTCGGGTAACCCGAACTTCGCTGACCTCGCGGCCACAACATAGTCACACGCCTGTATGGTCTCCAAGTTGCAGAAGCCGTTAACCGACGCCACTATGGGTTTACGCACACTCTCCATAAGTGAGAAGAGGGCTATCACCTTCTTATTAAAGGCGGCCACCTGGTCGGGTGTTGAGGATATGAACTCGTTGAGGTCTCCTCCAACTGAGAAGGCCTTACCCTGGGCTGTGAGCACCACCACCCGCACCTGCTCGTCCTCAGCCGCCCCGCGGAGCTCAGCGGAGAGCTCATCCACAAACGCGTTGCTCCAGGCGTTCAGCTTCTCTGCCCTGTTAAACCTAATGGTCAGCACGCCACCTTCCCGAAACGACTCTATATTTCCCAAAGCTATCAAATGAATTCCAAGCATACACTAAAAAGTTTTTCGTAGCACCCTAAACCGCTTGAAATACTATTAACTATATCCATATGGGTAAAACATTGTTTGACGCCTAAAACCCAAGGGTGTTCCAATGTGATGACGCTACTACGTGTAAACCCACGTTAGCGGGCGGTGAACACAAACCCACACTTAGGGCTCCAACAAGCAGGACCACCTACATATAGGTTTGAATAGCCACGTTAACTATTTGAGGACGTGTTGGGCTAGTATTTAGGCTGACCCCTCCACAGGTGTGGAGCCCACGAGGTTATCGAAGAAGCGGCTTGACGGAGGGGAAAGTGAGCGCTACGTGGATTCGAGAGAAGAACCGGGGTATCCAGGGAGCCTCACCCATTGGGGACGCACCCAGGAATATCCCTTCTAGACCTCTGGTAGGTGTGCTTGGTGTTAATATGGGTGGGGTGAGCTATAAACTGGAGGTGTTACCAGTATCGGTGAGCGCTTAACTTGCATCCGGTGATAATCCTACACTGACCTACTTGTTTTGCTAGTTTGGGGGTATCTCCTTGAAGGCTAGGCTTATGTCCACACCTGACCTACGCCTAATCGCCCTCGCCACGGGGTAGAAGGCTATGGAGGCCACGAGGCCTGCGAGCACAACTCCTAGGGCGCCGGCTGAGAGTGTACCCGTGCTTGTACCTGCACTCGCCGGGTTCAGGAACACGAGTAGTATTATCGCGCCCAGACCAAGTGTGTGTATGAGCCCGGTCAAAGTGATGAGTGGGAGCCTCCCAATACTCCTCTTCACTGTTAGTGGTGCCGTTTGGAAAACGCTTGGGGCCTTGAACGGTAAGACTAGGGCGGTGACACCGTTCGGCAGAAAAGCTATGGCCACTATCAGCGTTGTCGCCAGGAAGCTTCCAAGCACGCTCGAGAGGTATGTGTCGAGGGCGGCAACTATGATTGTTAGGGCGCATATGATGCCCAGTGAGAAGATGGGGGTGTGTGTTCTATCCGATATTGATGCGAAGGCTTTGGGTATAAGCTGGTCGAAGCTCCACGCAAAGAGTATCCTGCTTGCTGGTAGTATGGGTGCGGCTACGAGGCCTAACACTGCGAGGAAGAAGCCGAGACCGATGAAGAAGGCTGTGTTGGGGTTCGCGACGGCCGCCAACACTAGGGCGTTCACACTGAACGCTCCACTTGTAGCGGTGGATGGGTTGACTAGGGCTTCGAAGCCGTAGGCTGAGAGGAACCTGTAGCCGAAGCCCACGAAGAAGGCAGCCACACCCATAGCCGCAATCACCCAGGAAACGAGTGTGCCACCCATCACACCCACACTCATACTTCTAAGGGTATTCTTTATCTCGCCTGCGAAGTATGCGGATATGGGTGCGGCGAGGAAGAAGAACACGAAAACCATGGCGCCCGCGGTTGTGAGGGGGGAGCCACTCAGGGTTGGATTCCAACCACTAGCGGTGGCGTTGGCGTAAACCTGAGAGGTGTTGAAACCCGTCGCCAGCTGTGTGTCGAAGTTGTGGACGAGCGTGGCGTGCGGTGTGGAGAACAGGTAGAAGCTTAGGACTAGGACGCCTACGAAGGCTATCAGCGAGAGGACACGGATAAACCAAAACCACACCCTATTACTGACCATAGCTAGGCCGAACACGAGTAGGAGTAGGAGTGCGGATATCGTGAGTAAGTCGAGTTTTGAAGTATAGATCACTTGGACGATCGTGGGCGCAGTCTGAGGGTAGGATGTTAGGAAAGCTGGGCCGAGGAAGGCTTGCAGCATTAACACCGATAGGGTTCCTATACCCACCACAAATGAGAAGAGGGCCATGAATGAGGGAATCATGCCCCAAACTGGGTGGATAATCCTTGAGCCGAAAACATAGTCACCGCCAGCACGAGGCATCGTAGATGATAGTGCAACCGTGTTGAAGGCTAGAGCGATCAGTATGGGTAGCGATAGGCCGAATATTACAAGTAGACTCGACCCCTCGTAAACCGAGGGGAGAGTTAGCACCCCAAGAGGTATGAGCACCAGTGGTCCAGCCGCTAAAAGTGTGAAGGCTAAGACATCAAGCGCGGAGACACTCTTTACTAAACCGGTTGACTCGCGCACGAACGGCGCGGAAGATTTCTTATCATGCGACATAAGTGCATATAGTTCGGAGTGTGCTTTTAAGTATTTTGAAAATTTGTGTAAACGTCAGCTAAGATTCTGAACGATCAACATTCATGCATGAATCGTTTACTATTTTATGCTACCGTGTTGAATGGTGGCCACCCTAATATGAATGGTGTTGAGGCAGTGGCTGCGAGCTTAGTATACCGCTATTGGTGTGACGGGTGACCCCGCACCCCCCTTGAATTTGAGTGGGGTGCATACAAAGAGGAATTCGTGGACACCTATCTTCGATAATTCTTCGAGTCTCAGATTTTCCACGAGGGGTATTCCGTTTCGCTTGATGAGTATTTGGTGGCATGGAAAGAGCTTTTCGGATTTCTTTTTGACTACGTCGAAGCTTGAAGTGTCAGAGCCGGCGACGCTTATTTTCTGCGCGGCCAGCCACTCGGCGCACGCCTCGCCTACACCCGGAGCGTAGCCGAGGTACTTAGGATTATCCTTCATCCAGAGCTTGGAGAATCCTGTGTAGAACAACACGGCGTCGCCCCTCCTCAGAGTGACGCCGTATCGTTCGAGTAGGCCGCATACCTCTTCGGCTTGTATCTCATACTCTTCATCCAACATGTCAACTCCATAGTGGCTTGGAAAATCGAGTAGTACACCTCTCGTGACTATTGGTGGGAGCGTGTCAACCCCGAGCTTGAGTGTGCCAGTATCAGTGGTGATGTCCCTCGCATCTAGCCCAGCGTACATTTCATATCCCTCGGAGGCGTGGTTGAGCGCATCTAGGTGGGTGCCCGTGTGATCCGCCAACTCATATCTGCACACAACTGAGCCAAGCCTATTCTTGTTTAAGCCCTCGAAGAGGCGGAGTGTCCCCTCAACCGTCCTGTGAGCGGTCATCACATAGGGACCATGGAAGTCGGGTATCGGCATACCGTTTTCAAGCGTGTGTGCAAGGCTCACAACCAAGCCTTTCCTTACGTATTGCAGCGCCGCCCGAACAACTTCTGGGGTAATAAGTGTTAGGGCTCCGGTGAGATCGCTAGCCGACATGTGATGTGTTAGTGTTAGGTCGACTAAAAACCTTTGTTTTTTGATTCTTCCTTTAGCGCCCTATGCAGAATTTTACCGACGCTCGATTTGGGTAATTCTTCTCTGAATTCGATGATGCGGGGTACCTTATAGCCTGCTAGCAACGTTCTGCAGAATGCTCTTAACTCCTCTTGTGTAATCTTACCGTCGGTTACAACGAACGCCTTCACAACTTCTCCATATTTCTCGTCTTCGACACCTATGACCGCCGCCTCCTTCACGTGTGGGTTCTCCATGATTGCGTGTTCAACCTCGTGCGGCCAAACCTTGTAGCCCCCAGTGTTTATCAGGTTCTTTCTTCGACCGAGAAGGTAGACGCCTTCTGGGAGCACGTAGCCAACATCACCAGTGAGCAGGTAGCCTGAAGAATTGAAGACTTTAATAGTTTCCTCCCTATTATTCCAATACCCCTTCATAACCTGCTCACCTTTTGCTCCAAGCTCACCCACTGCACCCATGGGTAGACGTGTGTCCCCATCGAAGGCGGCTACATCAGCTCCACTAATGGGAACACCCACATAGTTGGGTTTGAATACGCCAAGGGGTGACACGGTGAGCTGCGGTGAAGCCTCCGTGAGCCCCCAGCCAACATTCACCACCACCCCAGTGAGTCTTTCGAATTCCCGTGCAACCTTCTCCGGTATCGGTGCTCCAGAGGAGAAGCACACCCTAAGCGAACCCACATCCCAATAAGAAGTTGCAAGCTTTCTCACAAGCTCTCCGTAAATCGTTGGCACACCCACTAACACACTGACCCTGTACTCCTCAATATATCGGAGAAGCTCTTCGGGGTTAAACCTCCTCATTATCACACACCTCCCACCGCTGTAAATGGCTGTGTTAAAGCAACAGTTTAGACCGCCACTATGAGTCATGGGGAGAACCTGTATAAACACCTCTTCGCGTTGCCTGAGACCCCACGCCACACTTAGTCCCCGAAGCACGGTAAGAATATTCTTGTGTGTCAAGACCACACCTTTGGGTATACCTGTCGTACCACCCGTATAGAAGATGCAGGCATCCTCCGCCTCCACCCATGAATCACAGGCAGCAGAAGCCCCACCATCACCATTATTTTCTAAAAACTCGGCGACACGGATTCCTGCAGACGCGTCGACGTGTCTTTCAAATGAGCACACAACTAGGCTTGCCCCTGAATCCTTAAGGTAGGATTCAACTTCCCTATCACTAGACCTGTAATCAATGGGCACAGCGATGCCTCCACACATAGAGACGGCATAGAGTGATGTAGCAAACCGCCAACCATTAGGAAGTAGAATTCCAACCCTGTCGCCAAGCTTAACACCGAGTCCTCTCAGGTGGTCGGCGAATTGTGAGGCAGCACAATACAGCTCCTCATAGCTAAGCGTTTTCCCCTCATAAGTGTCTATTATGCACACACTCTTAGGGTCGCCACGCCTGAGAATCTCGTGTAAGAGTATACTGTTCACACGCATCTTATTTTCAGGGCTCTAAAATATGTTTCCTTAGATAATAAAGGACTCGCTGAGTGCTTATATCCATGTTTCATGTAGGCTTATTGTGACACTTGAAGAAGAGTTCTCACAGTCAGGTTTAGAGGTGGTGTCAAACACTGAGAAGTATCGAGAGGACTTCACACATTATCCCGTGGAGCCCAGAATAGTTGTGAAGGCCAAATCCACAGAGGAAGTGGTGAGCGCTGTCACAATTACACGCAAACATGAGTTAAGCCTCACACCCTGGGGTGGAGGCAGCAGCCTTGGGGGTGTGCTCTGGAATAAGGGGGGTGTGGTGGTTGATGTTTCATCTATGAAGCGTATCATCGAGTTCGACGATATTAACTGGGTAGTCCACGTGGAGGCGGGAGTCGTACTAGACGACCTAAATAGATTCCTATCCGAAAAAGGGTTCTTCTTTCCCCCCGACCCCGCTAGCTCTTTTGTGTGCACAGTGGGTGGCGCCGTCGTGCAGGGCTCCGGCGGGATGCGCTGCGTTAAATACGGCACGATGAGAGAGTGGGTGTTGGCGCTCAAAGTGGTGCTTCCAGATGGGTCAATCGTGAAGCTTGGTGAACCCCTCCTTAAGAATCGTGCGGGCTACGACCTTGTAAGGCTAATGGTGGGCAGCGAGGGGACCTTGGGTGTGGTCGTCGAAGCATGGCTCAAAGTAATACCCCTACCACGTTACAAGCTCACCAGGCTACTCGCTTTCTTCCACGACGAGACACACATAGCCGAAGCCATCTTGGAGCTGAGGAGGCACAGGATTCAGCCCGAGCTAGCAGAGTACATGGATCAGAGGGTTCTCGAATCGTTAAGAGCACACTTCAACCTGCCCGTGGAAGGCGTAGGAGCACTACTCCTAGACCTAGCTGAATTCGACCTAGAAGAGGCAAAGAGCGTCCTATCCAAAGCCAAGATCAGGATTGCGCAAACAGAGGAGGAAAAAGAGGAATTCTATAGGGCTAGGGCCTTCGGTGGGGTGGCCGTTAGCGCCCTCTCCAAGAACTATATGGTCGAAGACGTGGTTGTACCAATAAGCAGGCTACCCGACCTCGTAGCCATGATACGTAAACTAGAGGAGAAATACGGCCTCCTCGCACCAACACAGGGGCACATAGGTGACGGCAACCTGCATCCAGAAATACTCTTCGACGACTCGCAAAGAGAGAAAGCTCAAAGGTTCTACCAAGAGCTGTGCGAATACGTGATCTCGATAGGGGGATCAATCACGGGAGAGCACGGCGTTGGACTCCAGAAGAAAGAGCTCTTAAAGCGGCAGCTAAGGGAACACAACGGAGCGCAGGTCATCGAGTTAATGAAGAAAATAAGGGAGGCGTTCGACCCAGGACACCTACTCAACCCAGGAAAATATATAGAGTAGAGGCTCATAATCAGGGCTTTGATAGGAGTGCGACGCCCCTATTAATCAGGTTGTGGTTATACCCCAAACAGCCCAGACCAGTCACAAGCCCCCTAGTTGCCCCTTTGACCTGTCTTCCACCAGCCTCCTCCCTTAACTGTTGGATGGCCTCGACAACGAGGGAGAACCCCCCAGCAGTTCCAGCTTGGCCACCCGAAAGCTGACCCCCACCCGTATTAACAGGCAGGTTACCATCATATGTGATAGAATTCTTCTCAACAAATCTTCCACCTCCCTCCGAGGCGAAACCTAAGGCTTCTAGCTGCATCAGCACAACAACCGTGAAATCATCGTAGAGCTCTAAGAAGTCGATGCCATTTAGGCCGACACCAGCCCTTTCAAGAAGTCTGGCTGATGGGATATTCAGCTTTGTTATGTCGCGTAACTCGTTTTGAGGCTCGGAGTTCACCTGGGTTTCGACCCCCTCTATTCGCACAGGCTTATCCGTGAACCTCTTTGCGTCGTCTGAACGTGAAAGCATTAGCGCGAAGCCTCCGTTCACGGGTATCACGGCGTCAAGCATCCTCACGGGATATGCGAGGTAGGGGGACTTGAGGTATTCATCCATCGTGAGCGGCTGCTTCAGGTATGCCCAAGAATTCTTTGATGCATTCTTTCTCTGTGAAACCGCCACCAAACCCAACTGCTCGGGTGTGGTTCCATGCTCATACATGTGTCTCCTTGCTATGAGCGCCGCCTCACTGAGTGGTCCAATCATGCCTAAGGGCAACTCGTAGTTCAACTCATACCTCCAGGTCCTCTCAAGCCTATACCCGCCTTGCGGTTTCGACGGTGTAAGCGGCGAGTCAACACCAAGGAGAACCACGTGGTCAACCACCCCACTCTTTATGAGTGCGTATCCCTGAAAGAGTAGGCTAAGCGCGCTCATGCCACCGTGATCCGAAACCACGGTTAGCTTCGGGGTGATGCCTAGGTTCTGGGCCACCTCAGCGCTCCAGATGAGTGAGTGTGGCCAAAGAGTCCTGTTAATACCCAACGCATAGCTCAGCCCATCAAGCTCCCTTTTACTGATACCCAGTGAGCGTAGAAGCTCGCTGAGTGCACGCGCATGGTACTCTTCGGCTGTGAGCACAGCTTCACCCCTATCAGCCCTAGCCCTAGAGGGGGGGATAACCGCGTACCCGGAAACGTAAACGTCCGTCATATATCTACTCCACCACCCTAAAGTAGGGGAGACCCACTTTATCGGTCAGCCTTCGCGGCTCGAGTACGACTCTGCATCCTATTTTGATGCTCGAGGGATTCGAGGCTAACAGCCGCGCGTATACCCTTACCCCCACATCGAGCTCAACGGAGCCCACAGCGTAGGGTAACTCTTTTTCGAACTCCTTTGAGTTACCTATCACACGGTTAATTATTGTGTAGGTGTACAGCTTTCCCTCCTTTGGCGCCTCTACCCATTCAAGCTCTAGGCTTCCACAGACCACACACCAAGGCTTGGGGTAAAACAGGTGTGAGCCACACGTGGAGCACCGCTGTATAAGGAGTCTACCAGCCGCTAAACCTTCAAAAAAATTCTTGTTTACACCGTCAACCTCAGGTAGTGTTGCACCGGCGCTCTCCATAAGTAATGGAGCTGCGACTTAAACATAAGCTTAGTCTAAACCTTTTTCTGATAGGATAAGAAGGGCGGTCTCCACTATTGGCTCATAACCAGTACACCTGCAGATGTGTCCAGTAAGCGCGTCCTTCACTATATCTCTAATATTTCCTCCGTACACTTCCTTGAATTTACCTGGATTGGAATCTGCTTCCCTAACTAAGGCCTCCAATGCCATTATGAAACCCGGGGTGCAGTAGCCACACTGGAAAGCCCACCTGTCTATGAACTCTCTCTGAACCCTATCAAGCTGGCCTCCAACCTCCAAGCCTTCAACTGTAAGCACGCTTCTACCAGAGGCGGCTAGCGCAGGGTACATACAACTATACACTGGGCGGGAATCAACAATCACAGTGCACGCACCACACCCCTCACCCTCACAACCCTTCTTGGCTCCTTTAAGGTTAAGTTGATCCCTTAACACGTCAAGAAGGGTGCTCCTAGCTTTAACATCGTCGACAACCACCTGTTCACCATTCACGCGAAGACTTATCTGCATAGCTATAACCCAACCACCCGTAGAATAGTCCTCTTAATAAGCACTGACGCAAGACGCCTCTTGTACTCTGAGGAAGCCTTGTTATCCGTGCCCACATTCAGCGCACCTTCGCTGAGGGCCGATTCAGAAGCCTCCACTATTGTCTCACGTGTTACAGGGTGACCCCTGAGTGCGTCCTCGACGCCCTTAAGCCTAACCGGAGACGTGTTGAGTGCACCCCCCACAGCGACCCTTGCACCTTCGAAGAAGCCTCTATTCACCTCAAGCGCGACACCCACCGAAATTAAGCTGAATCCATGAGCCGTGAGAGCCGCCTTACTGTACCCGCTAAGCAAACCCCTCTTCCTAGGAACCTTGATGCCAGTCACAATCTCCCCTGGTCTGAGGTCCGGTTCGAGGACACCCCTAAAGAATTTCTCTATACCTTCACGTCTTACTTGGTCGCCTCCAGTAACCATTATCTCCGCGTCCAACGCTAGGAGTGCAACGTTTAGATCAAAGTTCGGAAAGCATGTACACAGCTGGCCTCCCACTGTCCCAACGCTTCTTACCTCCTTCGGAATAGCGAGTAGGGCCTCACTTAAAACGCTGGGCTTGTCCAATCGGCTTTCAAGCAATTCTTGGTGTGTAACCATGGCTCCAAGCTCGATGTAGGCATCAGAACCATGAATCCCATTAAGTCCAAGAGAGCTCAGGCTCACAAACCCCCTTATATCTTGTAGTAGTCCCTTAGCGGAGAAAATATATATTGCGCTGCCACCCGCGATTGGTATAAAATCCTGGTTGGATGAGAGCAAAGAGCACGCCTCCTCAACGGTTCTTGGAGTATAATAATGTTCTAGGCTCTGAATATTGAAGGGCATTAAACATTCAGCCTTTCCAACGCTATATAAACCTTGCCTGAAAACAGGCCGGCAAACCACAACCCTTCTACCAACTTAGGGAACAACTCCTATTTGCGGAGCCAAATAATTATTTATAAATCTCGATATTGGTGTTTTTAAAAGTAAATATAATGAGTGCCTGAATGCGAAACGCTATGATGGGTCGCAGATTTCATCATACAAAATATTAAAGGCTGCCGCTAATTCCTCTATTAAAGACACTTGCTTTAGAGGCTACTCTAGGTAAAATATCACTTAACATGTTACTTGAGAAAATTCGATTTTATGTTCAACTCTCTATTCGGCGTTCAGTATTAACATATAATTCTAGAAATCGATCTCTTCCACACAATATTTATATAGATGATATCTAATAAAATATTCAAATGTCTTCTGAGACGGCTTTAATAAACCGTTTGGAGCGATTCGGTAGCTGGCCTTGGCCCCTTAGCGTACTTGTGCTCATTGGCATCGCCTATTTTTTCGGGCTTTACGACGTTCTCACGCTGGGTGTCGCCGCGCCAGCTATAGCCTCACAGCTAGGTGTTAGCGCGACCACGCTTGCCAGCGTGGGCACGGTCGTAGCGTTGGTGGGCTACCTCATAGGTGCTGTTGGTTTCGCACACATCGCTGACAAGTACGGGCGGAAAACCGGTCTCACTGTTACACTTATCTCGTATTCTATTGGTTCGCTGCTGACTGGCTTGTCCACGAATATCTTTGAGGTCTACTTCTGGCGGTTTATAACGGGGATCGGTATAGGGGCTGACCTAGCCATAGCCGCTGCCTATCTGAGTGAGATGACTCCCGCAGGTGTGAGGGGAAGGTTCCAGAGTCTCGGCACGTTCTTCGGGTTTGTGGGCGCTGGAATAGGTCCACTTATAGGTTTATTCGTTATACCTGTGGCGAGCTATGGTTGGAGGATATATTTTATCATAGGCGCCCTAGGAGGCTTGGCTATCCTTTATCTGAGGAGAAGCATCCCCGAGAGCCCCCGCTGGCTCATATTGAAGAAGAGGTTTAATGAGGCAGAGGGGGTGATTGGCCTAGCTGAGGCAACGTATCAGAAAAAGAAGGGAACACTGCCACCCATATCTAGCCTAGCTAAAACGTCACAGCTGGAAGAAAAGACCCTGCCGATAACCAGCCTCTTTACGAGAAAACACCTGCCACGCGTGCTTCTAATGCTAGCCGTCTTCCTCCTCTACTATGTTTACGCTTACCCATTTCTTGCGCTAACTACCTCACTGTTATCGGCGTCCGGTTACGCCTACGTTGCAAGCCTTACAGTAGTGGGTCTCGGTGGCCTTGGGTTCGCACTCGGAGCATTCCTATCATTCATCTTCTCTGACCTAACTGAGCGGAAGTACCTGATAGCCCTGCTATTCTTTATACAGGCTCTTTCAATGATTGGTATAGGATTAAAAGGGAGCCTCGCGGAAGAGGTCTTCTCGTATTTTGTGGCAGCATTCTCAAACACCTTCCTCGCGACCATGCTATACGTCTATTCCGCTGAGAACTTTCCAACACGTGCAAGGAGCAACGGTGTAGCCCTCACGGACGGCTTAGGCCACCTCGCACCAATCTTCTCAGTCCCGTTCACAGCGGCACTCTTCGCAACAGGCGGGCTGTTCGGTGCATACGAAGTGCTGGCAATTGAAGCAACAATAGGAGGAGTGTTCGTTCTACTCGGGATAAGGAGTACAAGGAGAGTACTAGAGGAGATATCCGAGTAACCAAAACACAACCTAATCCTAATCCACCTTTTTACTCCTCCTATTTGTCGCCTTTAGCTACTCACAATTAGTCTTGCTGAGTGTGGTAACAGGCAACCACATTTAAAACTACGCTTAGCGGGGGATTCATATAGCACAACGTTATTAAAAAGGTGTGACTTATTGAAAGCATGGATTATTCGGTAGCCGACATAATTGTGTCTGTGCTTGCTGAGTTCGGTGTCAAAAGGGTTTACGGTGTGCCTGGTGACTCGATTAACCCTCTTGTTGAAGCCATAAGGAAGAGCCCAAGTGTTAAATTCATCCAGGTGAGGCATGAGGAAGGGGGAGCTCTCGCCGCTAGTTTTGAAGCGAAACACACTGGCACACTTGTAGCGGCTCTCGGCACTTCTGGTCCCGGCTCGGTTCACCTCCTTAACGGCCTCTACAACGCCAAACTAGAGCATGCCCCAGTAATTGCTTTGACGGGGCAAGTGCGTAGCGACACAATCGGCTTCGACTCTCCCCAGGAGGTTGACCTACTCAAACTCTTCGACGATGTATCTATATTCAATAGGCAGATAATAAACCCTGCAAGCGCCCAGCGAATGGTGACTCTCGCATGTAGGACATCCCTTCTTGAGAAGGGCGTCTCACATCTAGTACTACCAGTTGACGTGCTTAGGTCAAAAGTCGAAGCCAATGAGAAAGTGCAAGCAGACCTTCCGCACGTGGAATACGTTTTCGACGTGAAGAAAGCTGAAGAGGCGATAAACGCGAGCTCAAAGCCAGTCATACTCATCGGTGGAGGTGCGAGAGGAGCATCCCACATGCTCGACGAATTCGCCGAAAGGATAGGCGCACCCATAGTGTACAGTCTTAACGGCAAAGGCGTCTTACCCGAAACAGACCCTAAAGTAATGGGGGGACTCGGCCTACTTGGTGCAAAACCTAGTTCGATCGCCCTAGGCGGCGCCGACCTATTAATAATGCTTGGCTCATCCTCCCCCTTCACAGAGTTCCTACCCAAAGGTATACCCACGATCCAAGTCGACATCGAACCAGCAAATCTGGGCAAAAGGATGGGTGTCGAATTGAGTGTTGTCTCCACTGTTGAGAAGTTCCTATTATCAGTAAAGCCTGAGGAAAAACAGGACAAGTACTATTTAAAACTCCAGGATGCAAAGAGGGAGTGGCTCTCCGAGCTTGAACAGCGGGAGAAGGCGATGGAGACACCGATACCACCCCAAGCGCTTGTGCGCAAAATATGCGAAGAGCTACCGCCCGAAGCCATACTAGTCTGCGATGTGGGCCTCGTAACACTGTGGTGCGCCCAAAACCTAAGGCTGAGTAGACCCTACGCGTTTTATACTTCATCATGGCTTGGGACAATGGGATGCGGTGTTGCCGGAGCCCTCGGGGTTTCCTTCGCGTCGGATAAGCCCGTTGTCGCACTAGTCGGAGACGGCGGTTTCTCTATGACCATGATGGAGATGCTTACAGCCGTCAAATATTCTAGACCAATCAAAGTCGTCGTGTTCAACAACTCAAAGCTGGGATTGATTAAAATCGAGCAGGAACTAATGGGGTACCAAGAATACGGCACAGAACTACACAACCCAGACTTTGCCAAGCTGGCGGAGAGCATGGGCGCTCTAGGTATAAGGCTTGAGGACATAAGCCAAATGGATCAAGCAATACACGAACTCATTCAAGCGGATAGGCCAGCGGTGCTTGACGCCGTGATCAATTCAAACGACGTGCCAGCATCACCATTATAGGGTAAGTAACACTAGTAACCATAAAAAGAACTCGGCTACGCTTAACCAAATCGACTTTCAATGAAACATATTACCATATTCTAATTTGGTGGCGCATGGGTTTTGAATTGGGACTTTCCACACTCAGTGGGAGCACAACTGTTAGTAGGGCTACCTACAACAAGTCATTGGCTTTAGCCTTAGTGATATATGTTACGAGAATCACGACCTACTAGGCTGCGTTGCCAATACGTCAAAATATGATTATGGAAACTCGAAGGAGGAAATATCAAGGACTGATAGCCTTACAGGCATAGCTAAAAGGCAACCATAAGGTGCAGTAAGTCTTCGGCTCACCGCTTTTCCGCGGGTGGGCTTATAGGACTATTCGCCTCAGCAGTAGGCGTCCCTATTGACAAACCCCTCTACCACATATTTTCCAGTGATGTCAATATCGATGCCACACAGGTCTCCAACCTGAAGCGCTCCCAGAACAATTCAATGGTATAGCCGATTCGCAACACACTACCTAACATTTGTACACAGAACCTCCGTTAAATTACTTATAGACAAGGGGAGTATTCAAAGCTCTAAACGTATGTGTAATCCTTTATCTTTGTCCAAAAGGTTAAATCAGGCACACATATTTTCTAACTGAGTTGAAAGATACCAACACGACCGTCGACGAGTTAAAGCTTAAGGTGAAAAGGTTTTGCGATGAAAGAGACTGGGGGAAGTATCATAATCTCAAAGAGCTAACTATTGGCCTAGTGACCGAGTCCGCTGAGCTATTACAACTCTTCAGGTTTAAGTCAGAGACAGACATAAACACAATGCTTCAAACCCCCGAAATGATGGAAAAAGTTTACGATGAGGTGGCCGACGTCTTCTACTTCCTCTTACGTATCTCAGAACTCTACAACATTGATTTATCATCAACACTTGAACATAAACTCGCCAAGAACGCTCAAAGATACCCGGTTGACAAGTTCAGAGGATCGAACAAAAAGGCGGGTGATATCTGAACGCCCAACTTAATTCAAAAGCCGCTTAAGGCCGACTTTAAAAACACGAGACTTGCACATCGTTATAACTTTGCTGCCATTAATGTGTTCTTGAACCACATATTATCGGTTCCTACAAGCGAACCACCCCACTCACCGCGGGGTGGAGTTTGGAAACCTTAGTAGGAAGGGTTTCCGCTTCTCAGACGGTCCCCAAACATCATTCTTGATACTCACTTGGACCTTGTTCTCAGCCTCACGGCTATGGCTATGACGATAATTATGAGGATTATTATGAGTAGTGTTTCGAGCACTAAAACAGGGTTCGAATTCAGGTTCTCGAATGAGTGTAGGAAGCTCTGGATAAGTGTCCTATGGACCTGTATGGGTACCGTTAACTCTTGGATAAATGGTTGTGTGGCGCCCGGCTGACGCCATGTGGCCACAACACTTAGTGGGTATACACCGTGTTTGATGTTGGAGTTGACTTGTATTATGTAGGTTATGTTAGCTTCTTGTCCAGGCATAAGTGTACCTACACTCACGTTCACAGCACTCAAGGCGAGGAGGGGGTTCTCACTTGACGGTACACTGACTTGGAATACATCCGAAGGTAGAAGGGTGAATGTGAGGAATTGAGCCGGTACATCCCCCGTGTTTTTTACCGTTAAAGTCACATAGTCTGCTTCATCACCAACCCTTACGGTTGGTGAGGTAACCCCAACAATTGAGAGAGCGGCCTTAGGATATTCGATAAAAGGTACACTAAACCTCTGGGTTTGACCCTGGTTGTATCTGACGATGAGTATAAGACTCGTGTTGACCGCTGAGGAAGTGTTGTAGACGCCGAGTATAAAATTGAGTGCCACAGGCGTCCCTACAGGCATATACCCCACAGTTTGACTCTCTGACCCATTATATATCGAGTATACTGGATAGCTTATGTTGAGCTCTACACTAACGGATGACGCCGTAGCGGTTCCCGTATTTACGAGTATAGCCGTCAGCTCAGCATAGGGG
This sequence comes from archaeon, assembly GCA_902812505.1. GTDB lineage: Archaea > Thermoproteota > Thermoprotei_A > Marsarchaeales > Marsarchaeaceae > ECH-B-1. The sequence continues at coordinate 27,239 of CADDZQ010000006.1, read as the reverse complement.
TAACCCGGATACACCCTAATAGGGTTATAGCTGAAACCCGCAAGCTGGATTTTGGGCTCCCCCAAGATGGGTACACCTATATTGAGCGTCTGACTATAGGTCTGATTACCCACCATATAGTCTACAAGTAGGGTTTGGTTGTAGACACCTGGTTGAATGCTGGGTGAAATATTGAAGTACCCCACTAGGGCAACAGTGCTCCCCACTGGTAGGGCGGGGAGGCGGAGAGTTATATTGCCTGGAACACCCTTGATAGGAACTAGCGGGTAGGATGGCTGCAGACGCATCACAACAGAGTACAATTCCTCGGGTCCAAGGTTTGTTACTGAAACATAGAGGGGGAGGCTTGTTGAGCCAGGAGCCGCAAGCAGAGGCGATTGGGGTGAACCCCACAGAGCCGTGGTTTGAAAACTTGGCTGAAGCTCTATAACAACCGCGTGCGCGCCTTGGGTTACCATAACGAACGATAATGAGACTAACACAAACAATAATAGTATCAGTGCTTTACGGCGCATAATACCAACAAATAATTGTTATATTTAAGTCCGATCGATATTTATGTGTGTATGAGCAGAGTCACATCATCTCTTGGGGTATTAATGGAGCTTGGTTTAAGTAGGTATGAGGCGCAGGTGTGCATTTCACTTTATACACATGGCGCACTCACTTCTAGCGAGTTAGCCGAGCGTTCGGGGGTACCGCGCTCCTGGATATACACCGTCCTAAAATCTCTTCAGGAGAAGGGTTGGGTTGAGAGCACTCAGGGAAGGCCGAGGCTTTTTAAGCCTTTACCAATGAGCTCTATACTGCCACGCATCCGCAGAGAGCTCTCTGAAAAAGTGGAGGAGAAGCTGAATTTACTGGAGGAGCTTGGGTCGGGTGGTGTTGAGTTGAGCGAAGCAATTAGCGCCATCGTCTACTACGGTGAAAAGCAGGTTACTGGCAAAGCGTCTCAACTCGTCTCTAACACTGGTAACTGCGTACTTGTGCTCACCCCATCCTGGCTACGCAGACTTGGACTACCAAAGAACAGGAAGGTCCTTGTAACAGATAAACCGCACAACCTAATAATACTAGAGGACGCAGTCTTTTGGTTTCCGGATAAATCTGATTTCCCGCTACTTGGTGTGCTAGCCTACTCGAAAAGCCTTGCACGCCGTCTCAGTGCATTTGTTGAGGAGAGGGAGAAACTGAAGCGGCAGAGGAAGCCGAAGGAGATCGGGGGGAGGTCTGAGGATTAAGCACCAAATCTGGGACATGACCGTTAGGATAAGCGTGAAGCTCACCCTTCTCCTCCCTAATCACCCACTTATCGATCTGTATACCAATGTGCCCAAGCGAGGATTTCGGGGCGACAAGTAGGAGGAATGGGCCCTCATAACTATAAACCTTGAGCCGATCCGTCCTACCATCCTTATAGTGAAGTGTAATGTCCCTTCCAACATACTTGAGCAAATCCATCCTCCTACTGAGCGTCTTAGAGCGGCTCCCATAATTGATCGAGGGTATGTATTTCTGGGACATTAATTATTCTACTTTGTTTTACAAATTTAAAACCTACTTACAACAAGCCCGATGGTGTCCGGACTCGAGGTGGTGGGCTTACTGCCAAGGCTTGTAAAATTGTATCTGGACACCATCGCAAGCCCTGCGAAAAGATTTTAACATGCGCTCGCAAACACACATGCTATAAGCCAAACCGCGCCGACCACTCTTTATCCCATCTTAGCGCCAACCATGCTACACAAGATCCCACAGCATCGCATCGTACATCGAGGGAGATGTCTTGAAGTCCTGATGTTTTCCTAGGCTATCACAACGCCTTATAGTAGTCGTACCACGTCTTATAGGATGCAAGTAGGTCCGGAGCCACACTTGGCTTCCTATTTTCTAACACCTTTTTGAAGTCGTCCATCGTTATCCTGCGTGGCATGCTACCGGGCTTATTGGCCTGATCTGATTCAAAGAGTTCTCGCACCACCATTAGGTGGGCGCTCTGGCAAACATCCCTGATATCGCTTGGGCTATAGTTCTCTGTCCACCTAGCCAACTCTTTGAGGTCTACGTCTTCGGCAAGCCTGAGGTTCTTTGTGTAAAGCTCGAATATCCTTATCCTAGCATCATAGTCTGGGAGGTTAACCATTATACGCTTCTGGAACCTCCTCACGAAGGGTGCATCCAGAACCCACGGCTTGTTTGTTGCGCCAATAACGTACACCATGTTCGTCTTACCCTTATCGGCTAAACCATCCATCTCTTGAAGCAACTGATTCCTAGCCCTAACCTCACCCCCCACCTCGTTTGAGCGTATACCAAGAAGCGCATCGAGCTCATCCATGAAGATTATAACAGGACCCTTGATTGAGCGCGCCTGAGCGAATATCCTCGCAACATTCTTCTCAGCCTCCCCAAGCCACCTCGACATTATTGAAGCCGCGTCAACACTGATAAACGTGGCCTCAATCTCAGAGGCGGCTGCCGCAGCAAGAAGCGTCTTACCACAACCAGGGGGGCCGAACATGAGTATACCCCTCGGCCATCCGAGGGGGAAAAGATCTGGGCGCTTGGTTGGGTACACAATAGACTCCATGATCGCCTTCTTAGCATCCTCTAAACCTATCACATCTTCCCATTTAACATTTGGCTTCTCCTTTATGACCAGGTCATCATACGAGCTCTTCTGGGATTGACTAGGGCTTTGCTGATTCCTTGGCAAAAGGTTGCTCCCACTACCATCATCCTCGTAGACCTCACCCTTCAGAAGCCTTATCCTCTCTTGGTACGCCTTTATACGCTGAATGTATATCCCATTTAATTCATAGCCAGGGTAGAGTGTGACCAACTTGTTGAGGACATCGATTGCCTGCTGGTAGCTAGTGATGGCTTTACCCCGCATACCCTGCCTATCCGCTGCCACCGCTTCACTAGCATAACGTTTAGCTAAGCCTTCAAGTTCAGAGGCGGCCAAAGCCAATGGTTTTCACCAAAGATTCACGCTGGCTGATGGTCGAGTTTGATCTTGCCCTGCGACTCAAGCGTTCGCAGAGCTGTGATGACGGATTCACGACTGATGCCGAGATCCTTACAGCATGATGATAACTCGAGCACCCCATTCTTACTCCTAATATAATCATACACGCGTCTAGGTATCTCGGAGTCTGTTTCGTTAACCCTAACATATAGTAGACCACCATCCTTAGAGGAACTCACATTTTCTTCTACGACACCCTCTAAGCCCTCCACCGAGAACGTGTCGACGAGGTTGTCCACCACAGACTGTATGGATTCGATACCGTTGCTCCTTATGTACTCGATTATGGGTTTAAGGTCTGCCTCCTCCACCTTCTCTAACTCTTCTCTAAGCTTCCTACTCGCCAACTCCTCGGCATCCCTCAGTATGGACTCCACACTTTCAGTGTTGAGCGGCGAGGAGAAGTCGCCTATGCTTGTCTCGGGTACACTCACGCTGAGCACCTCGTTTAGAGCCTCGGCTGTCTGCTGCATGCTTTTAGCCACCTCTGGGACAAAGCCCTGGAGTTGGGCTCTAACCCTGCTAAGCGCATCCGCTAGCGGTCTAAGCGTGCCCACGGCGTCACCGAGCTCCTTTGCTGTCCCAACCCTTAGCCTGAGGGCCTCAACTATGAGCTCACTCTTCTGGAGCACACTTAGAACCCTGTGTATCTCAACGGTCTCATATGCATATATCCTAGCCCGAGCCCTATCCTTTCGACGTATAAGCATCACACACATTCTAAGAAGCTCATTCTCCCTACGCTGAAGGCTCACTATACGCATCCTTATTTGAACCTGCTGCTCGTTAAGAACCCTGAGAACCTCGTCGAGAATATCCTTAAAGTCTTTCTTCTTTTTGAGGAAAGAGTCAAAATACAGGGTTCCCACGGCTGAGCTCACTCCCTTCTATCTGTCTCACTCACTATCTCAACGCGGAAGACATCCCTGTACTCCCTCTCTATCCGTGAAAGCGATTTGACTAGGTCATCCAGGTCGCTCAACTCTAGGTGAGCAGAGTTGAGCCCATCCTTAAGCCTCTTCGACCAGCACTCAAAATCCTTCTCACCGATTTCATTCATGGTTCTAGCTATGTTCAAATCAACCATTGCACGCTCAATTAGCTCGATCTCGGAAAGTAGCCTATCCACCCGCCTCTGAGCCACCTCGAGTAAAGGGTGGATGCTCTCCACCAGTGAGTTAAACCTGACCTTGTGCTGGAGTTGCGCCGCGGTGAGCACTGGGGCGTCTGACGCCGAGTTATCCTTCGTACTAGCCTCTTCAAGAGCCCTTATCCTCTCATAGAGCCACTCAATTCTATCCTTAGTCTCCTTGAGGCTCTGTTTGAGCTCGGACTTGACTATGATATAGTTCTCCTCTACCGAGAGCACTCTGCTCGAAGGTATTTCTTGGAAGCCATCAGTCGTCTGAACCACAAAGTAGAACTCCGCCTTACCAGACTGGCTCCCCTCTGACTCTGGAAGATAGTTGAAGAAGCCCGCTACCCATCCGACAACTCTGTTGTACTCGTCCTTAACAGTCTTACCCAGATGCCTCGAAGGCGACATGGAGTCGTCGGATAGTTTTCTACCCGAACCAGGAGACATCTGGGTCTACTCTCCTAATTTATGTATTCACTGCCTGGTCTGCTGGGATGAAGCGGAGGTTGGCAGGTCTGGGAACTGGTCTTTCAGCCTAGTCTCCGCGAGCGCGGCCGCCTCCTCCATTATTTTCTGCGCATCTTCATTAGCTGTGTCGAAGCTCACCGTATAGTTACCAGTCTGACCCGCTTCCACTAGTATACTGCTAAGTAGGTTGGATATTTCACCCATCTCCTTGTCGGCCTCAGGCGTCACCTGACCGATGCTACGTCTAATCGAGGAGACAACACCGATGGCTGGAGCGAGGTTTGTGATCACGTCGCCGAGGTCTTCGAGCGTGCCGAGCCTTACGATGATTGACTCTAACGCGAGCCTGCTCTGCATTATGAGTTTCGCCATCTTCCTTATCTCAGCGACCTCGTTCGCATATATGGTGGCGCGGGCTTGATCGTGTCGTCTTATGGCGTCTACAACCTTCTCAAACATCACCCGTTGGCGCTCAACAAGTCTACTATTGATCTGGTCGAGCCTCTGAACCTGCATTTGAAGCGATCTTTGAGCACTCTCAATTCTGGGCTTAAGTGGGCCGGGAGGCCTTATAGCTTCCTTTAGCCGGTCGGTGGTGGAGGTTGAATCTTTTTTGTCCCAGTTTGACGCGAAATCCCTACTCAAAATTATCGCTTCGTATCTTCAAGTCTATAAATATAAGAGAGTTGTTCCCTAAGATGATGTATCCTGAGGAAACAAATCGTGTGGTACGAAACATTTATAAGTACTTCTTCGCTTCATTCATGCCCCCCACCCCACACGTAGTTATGGGTGACTATACATTATGCCCGACTCCCAACACTCAACCAAGCAAAAGGACCTTTCAGAGTTCGGTTTAAGCGACCACGAGTCCAGAATATACTGGGCTCTAGTTGAAAACGGGCCATGCACCATGTCTGAGCTGGCTCAGAAGGCCAATGTTCCAAGAACCAAGGTTTACGCTAACGTAAGGAAACTACAGAAAAAGGGGTTCGTTGAATTTCTACCTGAAAAGAAGTATATGTGTAGGGCTGTGTCACCCGAAATCACGCTTAAGCCCCTCTTAGATAAGAAGAAAGATGAACTCGACTCGATGAAAGAACAGCTAAACAGGCTTATCGACCTCTTCAGCCAAATAAAGGATAAGGACGGCGTTGAGCGAAAAGAGTTCTGGACAATAAAGGAAAAAAGCAAAGGAACGAAGGCGTTGAGGGATGAGCTCAGCCAAGCGGAGCAGGAGGTCGTCATGGTGCTCAATAGGTCCTGCTTCAGACTTCTCAGAGAGTTGCGTGAAGATTTAAGAGCCGCCTATGATAGGAAGGTTAAAAACAGAATCATCGCACCCCTACTCGCGGACCAGATTTCTAAACTTGAGGGATTCAAGGATTTCGCTGAGGTCCACGTGGTCCACAAGGAGCCAGAGGACAACCTAATAGTTATCGACAGGAAGACCACGATTATTATATCCTCAGCCCGACTCTCACAGGATCCATCCGACTACTCCCTCATCTATATTAAAGATAAAGGAGTGGCTGAGAACATTATCTCCTTTGTCGACTTCCTATGGGTCGAGCTACCAGATATCGGAAGCATTATCTCGCTTATCAAATCAGGCGAAGACGTCTCAAGAGTGGCTTCTTCGGCCTCGGTATACTATAACACTGTGCTCTACGCGTTCGGAAAAATACTAGTGGACGAATTCGGGGAGAGGAAAGCGGACGAGCTAATCAGGAAAGCTGGAGTGTACGCCCTTCAACTACTCGAAGAAGAGGGATTAAAGCTCGTCAAAGACGATTTAGAGGAGTCCCTAAGGTTAATGGTTGACCTTGCCTCCGTTTCGGAGAAAATCGAGATAAACTATAGTAGTGAGGATCCACTGAGAACACTCTTCTACGAGGTCACAGACGCCTCATCAGTATCATACAGGAAGAGCAAGGAGTTAAAATCCGAGTTCCTGATGACCGCCTGGGGGGTACTCAGCGAGGCGATCTTCGAAAAGTACGGCTACTATACCAGTACGCTTCAGACAATATACGACGAGCAAAAACGCCTCTGGATAACTAGAAAGAGGGTGTATAGGAAGGAGGACCACGAGACAAAGCCGCTTGACTACTTGTTCCAAAACCCCACCACCCCAGCCACTACTCTTGGAACAGACAACAACGAAAACCCGAAGCGCTAACCCTTAAAATTAGAAGGTTTTGATTCTTCTATAATAAAAAGTTTAGTTGGGGTTCGTAAAAAGCTTTAGTTGTGGTGTGCAGCGATGTACGCGAGGACTATTACCACGGCGAAGAGCGCCCCCATAAGGCCAGCGAGGAACCACTGGGCTGTCACTATTTTTGGCAAGTACGCCAAGGCAGGAACAACGTAGGGTATCGCGAACCCGAATGCGATTCCCGCCACGAACCCCAGCACAGCGAAGACTCCTAGTACAGAGCCCCTACCAACCAATTTTTTCACCGGGGGAAGATAGGCCTCCAAAGGCTTAAGTGGTCTGTAACTGTTCTAAGTGTCACCTTCGTCAAGTTCGCGCTATGAACGGTTTGCTTTTATACGCCTAGGCCTACGGCTACACCCATTATAATGAAGTATGCGACTATTAGAAGCACACCTACGCTTCTACGTGTTGTGAAGAATGTTGCGAACATACCCGTAAAAGTTGTAGCAACCATGGCGTAAAGCGTGAACCAAGAGTACTTATCCGAAACTACAATTGGATTACCAACAATTGACGCGGCTATCAATATTGTGCCTATGAGCAGGGTGTTGCTCTGCACTTTGCTCCCAATTAGGTTGGCATAGGCAGCTTGACTCCCCTGCGTATCCGTATTCCTTTTCGAACCGCTTCTTAGAAGTGTGAACATGGCCACAAGTTCAGGTAACTCGTCGCCTGCTGGTACAAGTGTGAAGGAGGTTATCACTGGGGGTATTCCAACTGTGGAGGAGAATAGGACAACTTGGTTTACAAGGGGGTGAATGAAGCCAACGGTTAGTATCAGACCCACTGCGAGGAATCCTAATGATTCGAACTTTGATTTGATGCTTAGAGAGTCAACTGGGTTTTCTCTTAGGTCGTCACTCCCCCTTGCGGAGTAGGCGATAAATAGGGCGTATAGTAGTATTAGCGCTAAGCCCACGTATATGTTAAGGGTGTTAATGATGGAGGCGAAGAGTATGAGGAGTGTTGAGGAACCAAGTACCACCACATCGAACATGAGTCCTCTATATGCTGCGCTGGCTGACTTGTTGGCTAGGAATAGTACGCCGTAGAGGAGGGTGAAGAGGAATATGTTGCCGCCGAAGGCGGAGCCCAACGCTACGTCGTTGTGACGTGACAATGTGGATATTAATGCGAAGAGATACTCTGGCAGTGTCACAGCGAATCCCAGTAGAACCCCTCCGATTACCCTAGCCTGAAGCCTACCCAAGAGTATTTCTGAAGCTCTCCCAAGCGTGTATCCCCCGACGCTTACAGCTGCTAGGTAGCCAAGCAGTAGTCCTAATTGGCTAAGAGACTGGGCTATGTGGGCGCTCATTAAGGGCTACCAAGCACTGGATGTGGTTTGTATGCTTCTTCTAAATATTTTATATCATCGGAGCTTAGCTTTACATCTAATGCTTCCACGGCTTCCTCGACGTGTTCCACCTTACTCATACCAACAATTGGGGCCACAACGTAATCTTTGTGTAGCAGCCAAGCTAAAGCTATCTGCGCGTTGCTTACACCCTTCTGCTTCGATAACTCGGTGACCCTCTCCACAACGTCGAAATCCTCCTCCCGAAAGTACCTCTCCCTCAAGTATTTATCTGACTTGTACCTCGGGTCGTCAGCAACCTTGTCGCGTGAATACTTCCCAGAAAGGAAGCCTCGGGCTAATGGGCTCCAGGGTAGAACGCCCACACCTATATGTCGACATAGGGGGATGAGCTCCCTCTCATCCTCCCTGTAGACCAAGTTGTAATGGTTTTGAACAGAGATGAATCTTTCATACCCCTTCATCCTCGCAAGGCATTCCGCCTCCATGAGCTGCCACCCCCACAGCGTGGATGACCCAAGATATCTAATCACACCCCGCTCAACTAAGCTAGTGAGGGTTGAAAGGGTTTCGTCGAGTGGTGTCTGAGGGTCCCACCTATGTATCTGATAGAGGTCCACATACTCTGTTCTAAGCCTTTTAAGGGAAAGCCGTATCTGCTCTAGTATATGGCGACGCGAAAGGTCTCGCACATTTAGACCTTCACCTGGCGGAAGACCCACCTTTGTGGCGATGATTACGTCATCACGCCTACCAGAGAGGAGCTCTCCAAGGATCTCCTCACTTCTCCCCTTCGAGTATCTGTTCGCAGTATCAAAGAAATTTATACCCAGGTCAAGAGCCCGATTCACAACCCTACGCGCATCATCCAACTCTATCTTCCATTCTTCATCATTACCGAAGGATAAACCACCGACACATATGCGCGACACCCTAAGCCCACTGTTACCTACACGGGCGTACTGCATGAAAAACCAACCAAAACAACTAATATAAGTCTTCCACCCAAATCTAACCCGCCTCCCCCTTCTTCAAAGCCAGCAATGATACTGCAAGCAGCTATAACCAGTTAACACAAACAAACACAATTAGAATCACATCGAATTACCGCCTAAGATAAACTTGATACCCCATTTTATACTCATATGTAACTATCCAATGCACCCACTATCAGTAAAACTTAGTAAATCTAGGGATTCCTAACTTCTTTAGGGTATGTGTAACCGCATACAAGTAGAACAATAAAGCATATATCATTTGCCAGTTGAATCGGATATACGTAATGCTTTTGCGACTACAACCAATGGTGCTTTTGATTGGACTAATAGTTTTAACGGCATTCTCGGTCTCAGCTTACACGGTGCAGCAGAGCGAACCCTTGCATCTTGGTTTAGAGCCCTCGCATCTAGCATACCCTACCAGCCTACCCAAGGAGGGTTACACATTCAGCGAGCTATTCTTTGTGAACTACTCTGATACTCTGGCTGGCAGAATAATCACCATTCAGTACTATAACAATTCAGAGTGGTGGAATCTCACATCCTTTACGGGTAACAGTATAGGCTTCACCCAGGTATACGTACCCGTCACAGCTTACTGGGCGCACAATGGGGAGAACACGCTAAGGGCGGTATCAAGCGTATACGTGTCAAACACCGTGACGCTTGTGGTGAGCGAGTACGCTGGAGGCTTTGAAGTTGATGGGACGCTCTATGCCCTAATAATCATGTTGACACTTGGACTCATCCTCCTAGCAGACAAACTGAGCCCAAAGAAGTTTATCCTAAGCATGCTTGCTGCGTACATCATCATCGCGCCATTTACAGGTCAAAGATATGATGTGTATTTCCTAATTACTTCTGGCATCAGGGTGCTTGAACACGTCAACCCCTTCAACCCTGGTCAACCACCGGCATACCCTTACCCGCTTAAGTGGGCCTACCCACCCCTCTACCCACTATACTCCGCACTAGCGTTCCTCATTTATTCACTGATAACCCATACAGCTGTGCCTCCAACATCAGCCACAGTGTATCCAGGCTATTATACCGCGATATACAGTGTGTGGAGGGGTTACGTCACGCCCAGCATGCCCCTCCTAGTCTTCCTGCTCAAAATACCCATGATACTATCCTATTTAGTTATCTACAGGGTGCTACGCTCACGTGTGGGTGAACGTGTGGCCATAAAGCAGTGGGCAGCCAATCCACTAGCACTGCTTGTGTGCGCCATCTGGGGTCAACTCGACCCCATAGCGGCAGCCCTAGCACTACTCTCACTCGATTCCTACAGCAGGGGGAAGACTCACTACGCCCACCTCTACGCGGCTTTGGGGGGAGCGATCAAGCTATGGCCAGCGGTTCTCATACCCATATACCTCGCACAGACAATTAGACTCGGTGTGGCAAGGGCGCTACGACCCATACTAATCGGCGTCATACCAGTAGCAGTAGCAAGTATAGGCGTATACGCATATTTCGGCCACCCTCTCCAAACGCTAAGCATACTAGTATATTCGCGGGGTGTACCTACGTATGCTGGGGAGTTCTCAGTGAATGGTTTAACATGGCAGTGGATACTCTACTTTTTAAAGTCTCCCCCCATGCCATTCTTCCTGTTTGCTGGTCCTGTAGTGTACGCGGCCATATTGATGTATGCGTATAGGCATCCCAAAGCGGATCCAACTGTTCTACTCATGATAATAATACTCACACTGTTTTTTACCTACAACTATGTTAACCCCCAGTATTTCCTATGGGTTATCCCCCTACTCATCATGCAGGGAAGGAGAATAAGCACCTGGGTTTTCACAGCTCTACCCCTCCTCTTCGTGGGGTTATCCTATAACGCCTTCTACTTTGTTTCCCCAGTACTACTCTCCGACACATATGCACCCTCAGCCTCCATAGCTGAGGAGCTAAAACTAGCCTTCTTCTACAATTATAAACCGCTTTTCATAACGATAACAGGCATCATACCGCTATTCGTCTACATATTAGAGGCAAGAGCGCAGATAAGAAGAGTCAAAATGTAATCAGAAGAATCACCAACATAATAATACCCACTGTTGAGCGTCAAACACACCCTACTTTAATAGTTTGTACAGTTAAGTGGGATATCCCGTTCTAAAGGGCGAGTTTTTAGAAAGCTTATAACATGAAAGTTTTGCTACGCACTCCTTATATACGATTATCACCAATCAGCTATAACCCTGAAACTCAAACAATAGTAGAGAAGGGTTTGTAGATGTTCAACACAGGTCTTCTAATCGCAACTAACACGGATTTACTACTCGTCGTGTTAGGTGGTGTTATATTTATCGGTTTCTTGGCTGAGGTGATATTCTATAAGTATAGGTTGCCAGAAAACTTGGCACTCATGTTGGCTGGAATGCTTATAGGACCAGTCCTCCACATTGTATCGCCAACCCAAGTGGAGGTGTTGAGGAGCCTCGCTCCCTTCTTTGGCGACGCCGCACTCGTAATAATCGTTCTAAGCGGTTCAATCAACCTTAACTTTTCTTCACTCATTGGGAGTGGCGGGGGAAGGGGAGTCGTGATGGCGGTGATAGACACGCTCCTCACAATGGCATTCATAACACCACTATTCCATTATGTTTTCGGCTGGCCACTACTCGTCTCAGCCCTCTTCGGTGCGATGCTGGGTGAGACCACTGCCACAATCGTTATACCCGTATCCCAGAGACTTGGGTTGAGCGAGTCTGCACTGACAAGTATGGTGATAGACTCCACATTCAACAGTGTAACCTGTATAGTTGCCTTCTATATAATATTTGACATACTCATGCAATCGCAGGGCGCAACCCAAGTAGGCCCTGGTATCGTGTTCGTGGCGCGCTACCTGTTCGAACTAGTTTCAACAGGAATATTTATCGGCGCGGTGGGTGGCCTTATCTGGGTGACCGTGCTGGAACGTGTGGGCGATATACCCCACTCCTATATAGTCACCGTCGCCGTGGTGATAGGTATATATGCCCTCGTCGACATACTTGGCGGCAGCGCTGTACTCAGCGTGCTCGTGTTCGGGCTGGTGCTCGGAAACCACAAACTGTTCCTAAGACTCTTTGGCAGGGATTCCAAGGTGAACCTTGGAAATGTGACCAACTTCGAAGGCGAGATAAACTTCTTTGTGCGAACATTCTTCTACGTGTTCGTGGGCACGCTCGTGTCACTCAAACCCTACTCTGCGCTAATAGGACTCGGGCTCGCATTCTTCCTGCTTCTACCACGGGTGGTTGGGGTCGAAGTAACCACACTTGGAGACCAGGAGTTGCGTGACAACCTAGGTCTGCTGATTTCACTCTATCCAAGAGGTCTCACTGTAGCCGTGTTGGCGAGCACACTCATAGCTTCTATACCACCGGGTTCAGCCATCTACCCTTACGCTTCCAAGATATTCGACATAAGCTTCATGGTTATACTATTCTCATCCATGGTATCAGCCTTCCTTGTTGCAAGAGAATATAGACGGCGCACAAACGAGGACCTCTACGAGGTGATAAAGAGGCTCAGACGAGCGAGGCAACAACTAGAGAAACCTTAGATATAATCGAGTAAATCCTAAATTGTTTACCAAGTGTGCTTCCAAGGTGTATCAAGTTTCCAAGCTCACCTACACGGTTACTCGTATCCATAACCTTCTCTAGGATCATCTACACCTTCTGCTGGTTTGACGCGGCCGCTACCTCACCGGCCCTCGTAGCCTACCAACACTATACCTATACTGAGCTAGGCGAACTCCTCTCAGCTTTCATGGTGGGCTCAGGCGCACTACAGGTGCCAGCCGGTATATACTCCGCGCACAGAGGCGCCTCACGCGCAGTGACGCTTGGATTGGGACTCATAGCTGTTGGCTCACTCGCCTCAGCACTCTCACCGAACATCCTCAACCAAGTCATAACCCGATTCATCACAGGCGTAGGCGCAGCCTTCTACTTTGCACCCGCCATGGTCGTGGTCTCCAATCTCTATAGGGGTCGCTCTGGGCTTATGATAGGGATATACAATGCAGCCTTCAACCTCGGAGGTGGAATTACCCTGTTCACAATGACCCCCGCAGCAGCCGCATGGGGTTGGCGTGCGCCATACCTAATCACAGGTGTGAGCACACTGGTAGCGTTAGCCCAGTATCTAGCTGTATTCAGAGGCGTTGTTGACGAGAAATCTAGTGAAACATCTGGGATAGTTGACACAATCAGTTCTAGGATCGTGTGGGGTGTAGCCTTGGGTATCCTTGGCCTCTCGGTCGTCTACTATATTGCTAGTCAGTTCATCGTTGACTACGCAAGTAACACTCTGGGTTTACCCGCCACCGCAGCGGGCCTGCTCTCCTCCCTTATATTATTCGGCGGTCTACTGGGTGGGCCACTAATAGGCTCAATATCCGATAGGAGACCAGATAGGAGGATCTACATTGTCATACCCACAACACTAGCTGGACTCTCAGTCGCCCTCCTCTCATACACAGACCAGTACAGCTTACTCCTAGCAACCATTACTCTAGGCTTCTTCGACTCAGCCGCGTATACAATCGCCTACGCCATCCCAACCGACGTTGAACGGATAGGTAAACGCTACGCGCCCCTAGCTATAGGCCTAATAAACAGTGTGAGCATACTGTGCGGCGCGGTGGGCATAGTTCTCTTCGGCTACTCGGTAACCCTCGTGGGCTATCGGGTGAGCTGGGTTGTGAGCGGCGCGGTTGCCGCCTTGTTTCTACCATTTCTCAAAATGGCTAAAACCGAGAGTCGTAAAACCAACACATATCCAAATTAGCCTCTACCAATTCGCTGACGTGTAGGTTTATCCAAAAGCTTTATAGCGTGAGCCGACATATATTCTTTGATGGATACAAAAGAGGTTTTGGTTGAGGAGGAGGAAACCCTTCTGCCGCTGTGTGAATCCAACAGGAATATCGTGGTCGACCCTACGGTGTTCGCTGACCACGTGGTCTTCAGAGTCGGTTCACTCAAACTAATAGATAAGGCACCATAACTGCACTCGTGAAGTGGTTGGTTTGAGCTGGGGTCAAAGCAGCAGGGACAAGGAACTCGAAAACCTAGTTGGCCAGCTACTTGTGACACATTTCCAAAGCGCCAAACTGGGTGAGATGATTCATGAAAGGCTCAAGACTAGTGGTGGGGTCAAGGAGCTAAGAACACTTATACCCAACCCAGACCCTGGCAAACAGCCTTTAATGGTCACGATTAAAATCGAGCCGTCTAACGAATTCGGTTTGGCGCAGGAGGAAGTTACACCTGGTACTAGTAGGGTGTATGTGGTGCTCGAGAGCCCACCTATAAATATCAGTAACCCTTACGAGGTAAAAGGAGAGGTTGAGGAGATAGTTGAAGGGAGCTTGAACTGGTGGGCGAGTCAGTCTACCTATAGTTGGCTCAAACTCTCAGACTGGAAGGCGAGGGTGTACATGCTTGACGCTGAGGCTGACGAAGAAGCCAAAGAGATTTATGAAACCCTTGATTCACTCGAAACCAAGACGCGTCAAGGCGAAACACACAACACCTAATCCCCTTTTTATTACAAGAATACACCGGGATTAGAACTCATCATCCGTTTGGGCTAACCCAAAACTTTTTCACCTAGAGTCTACGTGGAAAGTATAAATGGAGCTGTGGGTGTTTGCTACTCCACCTTAAAGTTGGAAGGCTGGAAATTCGTTGCTCAAAGAGGCATGAGTGTTAGAATAGTAGTAGGGAGATGGCAAGAAGCAAGCCGTAGAGACGTGTAAACAAAGCTGTCTGTCTTAACCCCTCTCGAATTGACTTCTGATCATCCACCTTTCTGAGATTCGTTATTGAAAAGTAAGCCGCTGGCAAGATCAGTAGAGTAATGAGTGTCGTGTAGGGTAGAAGTTTTACCGCTACGCCGAAGAATAGGAATATATATGATAGTGCCGGTAGGATTGGTGCGAACTCTAACGCTGTGCGGCGCCCTAGAATAACTACGAGTGTTTTTTTACCGGTTTGCCTATCTGCATCATAGTCTGGGAATGCCGCGTAGTACACCATATAAATTGATAGGACACCGAGTATGACGCCAAGCAGTATAGGCTGAGCAGCCACTCTTTGAACCTGAACATAGTAGGTGCCAAGTACCGTGGCAACCCTTTCGAGGGCGAGGGTGAGCTCACCGAGCCCGACCCTCTGGAGTATCGACGTATAGGCATAAATGGAGAGTGCGCCTAACCCCATGAGCAGTAGCACCAGTAAACCCACCTTTAAGGTGAGGTAGAGTCCACACGCTAGTGCTAATCCCAAGAGTGTGAAGCCACCCCTTAAAACCTCTTTGGGCTTGAGGACACTATCCACAAGTACGCCTGAGCCACCGCTTAGGCCTCTTAGTTTGGAGAGCTGGTCTGTTCCGTTGATATAGTCGAAATAGTCGTTAAACAGGTCGGCGCTCATATGGGCGAAGGCTATCCCCACGAGTGTTAGTGAGGCATACACTGGGTTAAAGGTGTGGGCTGCACCCCACGCGTAGGCTAGGCCTACTATGACGGGGATTAGGGAGGCTGGTAGGTATGCGGGTCTCACGGCTCTAAGCCAAGCGCTGGGTGGCGACACTTTACCACTAAGTGGTAGTACGAAAAATTTAAGCTTGAGTGGAGCGTATAGTTGGTATGCGTTACACTAAGAGGGAGGCCAAGCAGTGGGCTAGGGATGAGATGGTTGGCGAGTGGACCACGATGATAACCCCATTCACACCTGAGGACGAGCTGGATATTAAGGGATTGGCCCACAACGTGGAGCACGTGATCAAGCTTGGCACCAAAGGTATGGGTTTCTCTTGGAATATGGGGGAGTTCTGGAGCCTCACTATGGCTGAAAGGCTGAGTCTCCTAGAGACCGCGCCCAAACTTGTAAAGGGCAGGGCTTACACGGCCTTCCAAATAACTGATACCTGCCTTAAAGACGTAATATATTTGGGTAAGAGGGTTGAGGAGGCTGGGTACGACCTAGCCATACTCGCCGCCCCCTACATGCTCACCAAGACAGAGGAGCAAGTCATCGACTGGGTAAGACGAGTATCGGAGGCGCTCGATATCGGTATAGCATTCTATAACTCCCCCCAGTTCGGTATCACACTCTCAGCGAAGGCTCTAAGCAAGATTGCGGAGATACCAAGCGTGGTTGCGATAAAGGAGGCGAGCTTTAACATGCAGATATCAATAGACACCCACTTGCTCGCGGGTGACAAGGCTGTGATAAGCATGCCAGACGAGGAAATATTCTTCTATGAGCCATACTATGGCTTCCACCAGCAGGTAATGTTTGCCAACACCAGTGACTGGAGGTTTGATTCTGAGGAAAGACACGACTATGTGAGATTCATCGAGCTAGCCACGAAGGGGAACCTTGAGGAGGCCAAGAAACTCTACGAGAAGATATGGCCGATTAAAAAGGCTTCGCGTATGTGGTGGAGTAGAGTTGTAGCCAGAACCGGCGGCTCACTCCCAGTCCAGATGGTTAAATACTGGGGCGAACTCATGGGTATGGCCGGAGGCCACGTACGCCCCCCCGTATCACCGCTGACCCCGGAGGAAAAGAAGGAGCTGGCAGAGGACCTCCAAAGACTAGGTCTCGCAAAGAAACCAGTGGTAGCAAAATGAATTCACCCGCCACCTTTTAATACTCGACCCAGTAAGTGGGGATGGGTGGCAATGGTTGAATAGAGAGAGGCTTTTTGGGCGCCCATACAGAAGCTGATAGCCAACCCCTGATGGGCAAAGTATTTGTATACACATTAGGCATCCTCCACCCCATATTAGGTAGTATTTGTCTATTATTTTTCGGATTTTGCTGCAGGCTTAAATGTGTGAGTAGTGTTGTATTTGTGTGGTTCAACGACAAGCCTTCGAATGGCTTCCTAGAAGCAAAGTTCTTTTCGTGATCACCCTAGTGGTTTTTGGGCTCACATTGATTGAAGCGATTGACGCCTTCGAGCTACCCTTCGAGAGCCTTGCGGGCTCTTCGGGTGTTGTAGGTGGATTATTTGCGTCATCAGTACAGCTTGAGGCGACACTTGGATACCCAGGTCTTTTTGTGCTTATGCTTCTAGAGAGCGCTAGTCTACCAGTGCCAAGCGAAGTCATTTTACCACTAGCCGGCTACTTAGTGTTCCTAGGTAAGATGGGTTTCATCCAAGCCGTGATTGTGGCCTCGGTCGGTGGGCTTGTGGGTGCATATATAGATTATTATGCTGCTAGGCTGCTTGGGAGACCCCTGCTTGTAAAGGTGCTTAAACGCATACATGTGAGTGAGTCATCACTGATCCGCGCCGAGAGGTGGTTTAACAGGGGTGGGCTTGGAGCGGTTCTATTTGCTAGGTTTGTGCCACTGATCCGCACACTTATCAGCTTCCCAGCTGGGCTTCTTAAGATGGATAGCCGAGCGTTTGGGGTGGTGACGATGATAGGCACACTGGGGTGGTCAGCCGTACTCGTATACGCTGGCTACAGGGCGGGTGGGCTGTGGCGGAGTGGTGCATCATCAACTGTTGGAGCGCTAGACGCATTAATAGTATACGTCTTACTGGGGCTTTCAACGTTGTACATACTCTTCTACCTGGTGGGCCACCAAAAGGGGAAGGGCGTCTGAGTAGAGTTTTAGTACTCTTAGAGTGTTTCTAGTATTTGTGAATGTGCTGGTTGGTTGTTGCGGTCAGGGGGGATTAAGGGTTAGTGATTATCGCTCAAAGTTTAGGGCTATGGAGGTCCAATACACGTTTTATAGGCTTCCGAGGAGCGGTACACCTTCAAAGTGGGTTGAGGCATTCGGAGATGGCTTTACCTTTACCATGAAGGCGTACCAGGGTTTAACACACCCATTTACAAGTCCAACCTGGCGTAGATACCGCCACCCTGAAGGTGACCCTGAAAGGTACGGTGGACTCAAACCCACCGAGGAGAACTACGCGCTCTGGGAGAGGGTGCTTGAGATATCCAGAAAACTGGGTTCACCCTTCATAGTTGTCCAGCTTCCACCTAGCTTTGCGAGGAACACTGAGAACGTGGGCAACCTAGCCGCATTCTTCGGCTCAGTGGAAAGACCAGTAAAGATTGGGGTGGAGCTACGCAACCCAAGCTGGTTCGAGTACCAAGATGAGGTTGCCAACCTCTTCTATAAGCTCGACCTAGTGGATGTATTCGACCCATTCAGACGTGAACCACTACTCAACACGGATGTAGCCTACCTTAGACTCCACGGTCGAGGCAAAGGGTACACCTACGACTACTCGGACTCCGAGCTCGAATTACTCAGGAAAAAGGTTGAACAACTAAACCCGAAGACATGCTACATCTTCTTCAATAACACGGCTATGGCCAAGAATGCACAGAGGTTCCAACAACTATTATTAAACACATAGAATTTACTAGGCCGCGATAAGGCGCCTCTAACCAAGACTCTATATCTGAAACTAAAACCCACTTTAAATCGATATGTATTATCTATTAATCCGTGGTCGAGGTCTTCTCTACTATTAGGTAGAGGCCCTCCCGTGACCTGACTACAACCTTGTCACCGGTTTTGAGCTCACAGGTCGCCTTGGCGGACCATAGCTGGGAGCCTATCTTAACCACCCCTGGCTTAGAAGGTGTTGGCTCGCTGACCACAACCCCCACCCTGCCCACTACGCTTTCATCTATATGGCGCGTGGGCTGTATCTCCTCTGTGATCTTAACGAAGGCCACAACAGCCACCACAGCATATGTGAGGGTTGAGAGGAGGAGGGCGGGTAGGGCGTGGTATCTGAACCAAAGCGCCAAGAGCGCGGAGGCGGTCACTGCTCCCCCAATGACTATGATTGTGCCTCCGACACCCCACCTCACAATGCTGAATAGACCCACTTCGCTATTGCTTTCACCGCCGCCACTCAACACCAACACCCCTTAAGGCTACTCAACTCACCAGTGCGGGACCCCTACGTTAACCTTTACCTGCCTTTGAACTCGGCTCTCCTCTTCTGGAGGAAGGCTGATATACCTTCACGGAGATCTTCGGTGCCATATAGTAGACCCATGGCTGTGGCCTCCCACTCTAGGCCGTTATCCATAGGTATCTCAGAGCCCTTATTGAGTAGGCGCTTAGCGAGTGCGGCGGCCACCGGCGCAACTCTGGTGGCGAGCTCCGCTGCGTGGGCCACAGCCTCATCATCCGCCCTCTCCTTCGAAATAAGCTTGGAGACCAAGCCCCACTCATACGCCTGCCTACCGCTTATCCTCTCAGATGTGAGTACCAGCTGTGCAGCCCTTGAGAGACCGATGAGTCTACTCAGCCGCTGTGTTCCACCCCACCCGGGTAATAGGCCTAGTGTAAGCTCTGGGAACCCTATCTGCGCCTCCTCTGTTGAAAACCTCATGTCGCACGCTAGACTGAGCTCGAATCCTCCCCCGAGTACATAGCCCTTCATCTCCGCTATGGTCAGCTTGGGTACCTCTGATAGTAGCCTGAATACCCTCTGCCCACGCCTCGACATCTCCGCGAAGTCCATACCGCTTTGGAAGAGCTGGTTGAGCTGGGCGCCGGCCGAGAAGTTTTCACCCTTACCTGTGACAAGTATCACAACCACCTCCCTATCATTCCAAAGCGACTCAACCGCTTCCTCTAATTGGCCGAGCACCTCCGCATTGATAAGGTTGTTCCTAGTGTTCTCTATAGTGATCCTCGCAACCTTGGGTGATGGCCTATCCACAGCCACATAGTGCTCACCCTGCGTGTGTTTGCCAGCCTGCTGCACTTGGGTGGTGCTCAACAACTGTTTGAGGCTACCCTCCACTATGGTCTGCGCGGGCTTAAAGACCTCCACCCCAAAAGTAGAACTCAGCCTTTCAAGCCTAGTCTTAAGCTCATCCTGAGATATGTTATTCGCCGCAGTTATGGGTCCAAAAGGCCTGTTGAGCCCCAGCTTGACGCCCTCCTCGATGTCCTCGGGTTTCGCGACTCCCTGCTCGACGAGTTTTACTGCTTCGTTCACCTCCAAGCTCAGTATATCCATTAGTTCAACTGGTGAGGATGGGTTCGCCTGGGGGATAACAGCCTTGTTCTCACGCCACTCGTAGAATCCCCTACCAGTCTTAAGACCCAGCCTACCCCGCTGAACCATTGCACCAATGGAGGAACACTTCTTATAGTCCGCGGAGAGCTCTTCTCCATAGTACTTCATTGAATGCGCAACCACATCCACACCCACATAGTCCATAAGCTCGTATGGACCCATGGGTAAACCCTGACGCTTAAAGTAGGCATCAACCTCGGCGGGTGAAACGCCTCTGTCAAGGAGGAGGCAGAATAGGAGGCCCTCCGGCGCGGTTATCCTGTTGACCACGAAGCCTGGTGTATCCCTTAACACCCTTATGGGCTTCTTCCCAAGCGAGGACACAAAGTTCGCCGCATCCTCGAACACCTCATCCGATGTTCCTTCACCACGTATAATCTCCACAACCTTCATTATTACTGGTGGGTTGAAGAAGTGGATTCCCACTATATCCCCCTCCCTACCCGTCCCAGCCGCAATCCTAGTTATCCTAATGTTAGAAGTATTACTACCAAGTATCACACCCTTAGGTGTGAGCTTAGCGAGCTTGGCGAACAAACCACGCTTCAACTCCAAGTCCTCCGGCACTGCCTCTATCACCAACTCCACACCTTCAACCGCTTCTTCAAGCGAACTATGGTAACTAATCCTAGCGTAAGCCTCATCCGCCTTAGACCTATCAATACGCCCAGAGGAAACAAGCCTATCCAGACTCACACGTATCGCACGCATAGCCCTATCCAAAGCGTCCGTGTACGCGTCTTCTAACTTAACAGTGTAACCCGCTAAGGCCACTGTTTCAGCTATGCCATGACCCATAGTGCCCGCGCCTATAACCCCAACCGAACTAATCTTCCTCACAAAACACATAACAACCAAAGCCGATATATGTTTAACGCGAAACAGAAAAGCACTCCGTGAGCTACTCCGCCCTAAACTGTAGACCCAAAATTCGTGTTCAGGGTACAATAGAGTTAAGAGCGAATTTGGACCTAAAGTGGAAGGGGAAGTTTTGGAAACTCTATAAAAGCACCCAGAAAAAGGTCTTCACACAATATACATCATCATCTTGCAAAAAGTTTGTGACCACAAATTTAATTCATCCACCGAGCATAAACTCTGCGGATAAGACAAAACGACCTATTAATAGTAGCCGCATCCACAAGACCCATAAATATATGTTAGTACCAGTTCCGGGTCGTTTAACCACTGGAAGCTCGTTTAAAATGATCTTTTGGATTAGACCGGTTGTATTGGTTCAAGTCTCTGGGGGACTTGCTCTACCACTTTTTGCTCCTGTAGAGGATGCTTGAATGTGTAGTTCTGGGTGAAGCTGGAGAATATGAGTGTGAGGAGCATGAGTATTATTCCAAAGATGGCGATATAATTGAATGCTGTGGGGGTGGGGAATTCGCCCACTGGTAGAATTTTTCCCTGGAGTATTGCTATATCCCAGCTCTGATATGTGGTCATAATGACTGTGGCCACAACTGGACCTATTGAGCTGCCGAGAGCCCTGAGGAGGGTGTTCATACCTAGACCGACAGCCCTGTACTCCGCTGGGAGGGAGACCGCGATCATGTTTACTAGTGGCACAATTATGCTCACGAGACCAACACCCGAGATGAGGCCGTCAAGTAGTAGGTCGTACTTCGTGGCTCTATACACGAGGACTGCGAGGAACCCTAGTGCCGCGATTATTGTTCCCGTTATAACCACTGGTTTGGGTCCAACACGCTGTATCAGTCTCCCCATTAGTGGACCAAACACGAGCATACTCAACGCCACCGGCGCCATAAGTAGTCCCGACTGTATTATTGTGAGGCCGAGGCCGTATGGCCTTGGAAGCTGTGTGTAGTATACTACTGCTATAAAGAATAGGAACATACCTATGCCTGATGTTAACCCCGCTAAGTTTGCAACAGCCACATTCCTTATCTCGAACAGGCTCAGCTTCATGAGTGGTTCCCTCACTCTCCTCTCATATGGGAGAAAGACGCCGAACATAACTATTCCCAACACAAGGAGGGCTAGGTTCTCGGGCATGAGCCAACCAATATTAGGTCCCTGTGTAAGGTACACCAGGAGGGCCACCACACTCGTCATGAGTATGGCTGTACCCACATAATCCACAGACTCCTTCGTTCTCACATCCGTCTCCCTTAGGTATCGTAGTGATAGCACAAAGATGATTAGTGAGAGGATGAACGCTGTGTGGAAGGCGAAGGGCCACCCCAAGTCTTGGACTATGTAGGAGCCCACTATGAGCCCTAAGGCTGGACCGATGCCGAGCATGCCGCTCAGTACACCCTGAGCGAACGCAACCCTCTCCCTAGGGAATATATCTGTGATAATGGCGATGGTTATCGGGAAGATAGCGAAGCCCAGACCCTGTATTGCCCTAGCACCTATTAAAAAGCCAATATTCGGTGAGAATCCAGCTAGGCCCACAGCTACAATATAAAACGCAACAGCGAAAATATACATCCTCTTTTTCCCATACCTATCAGCCAACTTGCCGAAGAGTGGCGCCGTGGCGGCCCCAACTATTAGATAGGCTGATGTAACCCAGCCAGCGGTTGTGGCACTCGTTGAGAAATCCTTCTCGATTGTGGGGAGAGCGGGTATAACCATGGTCTCAACATAGTTTATTACGAGCAACATAAGCGCGAGTAGTAGAAGTGTACCCCCAGCACCCAGCTTCTGAGCCATACATAGATAAAACCGCTCACCCTTTTAGAAGCTTTATGCCCCAACACTCTACAAAGTTCAAACTATGCGCGAGTTGATCGTTAGAATCGAGCTTGGACAATAGTGTAGTGAGTTTGTGTCGGTGGGAGTGTGAGAACTCGACTCCACACCCTTTACCTCAGCCCTAAGAGCCTAGACTCTTCACCTTTAGTTACGCATCGGTTATAACTGTAGTACAACGTGTTTATAGGTTGCTGGGAGTATTCAAGTCGATTGTCCATGTGGGATTCCGAAACACTCTTCGAACTTGTAGGTTTAAGCGACCCGCGGATATCACGCAGCGGTGAGTGGTGTGCTTACGTGCTGAGCAAGCCCGATTTGATGGGTGACAAGTACGATCAGACGCTGGTTGTGCGGAGCCTTGGAAGCGGGGAGGAGAGGTTTGTGTCTAAGGGGTATATGCCTAGGTTTAGCCCTGACTCTAAGCATCTTAGCTACGTTATCCCAAGTGATTCAACCAGTAAATCTGAGCTATGGGTGATGGATGTGCTCACAGGCTCCTCTAGGAGGCTACTTGAGGTTGAATGGCTGGTGGATGCTTTATGGTCGCCTCGGGGTGACAGGCTGTGCCTCGTCACATCTAGGAAGCGAGGGGACGCTCACCTCTACTTTGAGGAGGATGTGCCAGTGTGGTTTAACTCTAAGGGTTTCTTTGACTCTGAGAAAGCGGAGTTCAGGGTTGTTGACTCAGCTAGCGGGGCGGTGCTTGAAAGCTTCGAGGAGAGTATTCCACTTATCCCACTTCTCACTGTGGCCGTATGGCACGGTGAGTCCCTCGTGTACAACTCGCCGAGCAGGGATAACCCATTCACCAAGTTCACGGTGCGTATACGTGAGGGGGGTGTTTCACGAGACCTATTCCAGGATGTTTCATACACGGCGGTTGACTCCGACGGACGAACCCTGCTCCTACATGGTAAACCGAAGAAGGCGCACCACGCAGAGCACAGCTACATCTATTTGTGGGACGGGGGTAAAGTCGAGGCTTTAACGGAGAAGTATCAGTGGAACAACTCTTGGGCACCTCCAAAACTAGGTGGAGACGGCTTCGTATACTATGTGAGCGCGGAGGAGGGCAGGTTAGCGCTCAACCGTGTGAGTGTGGACGGCTACACACAGCAGAGGATCGTCTACGATGACTGCTGGGTCACAATGCTCGATGTCAGCCCAGCCAACAGGGTTGTGTACGTTAAAGAATCACCCACACAGCCAGCGGAACTCTATATGTGGAGTGGATCGGAGACTCGGCTTACCACGTATAACACAGCTCTCGCGGCGAGACTCGGGTTTAAACCCCTAAACAAGTTAAAGTATAGGAGTGTTGGCGGACTTGAAATCGATGGGTGGTATCTTAAACCCCAACTAGATGCATCGAAGAAGGCTCCACTCATCGTGTTCATCCACGGCGGCCCGAAGGGGATGTATGGGTATAGGTTCGATTTCCTCGGCCAGCTTCTAGCACAGAAGGGTTACTATGTGCTCTACACAAATCCACGTGGAAGTGACGGTCACGACGAGGAGTTCGCCATGCGGATAATGCACAGGTACGGCGAGGAAGATTTCGAAGACATTTTAAAGGGGGCGGATGAACTCATAAAGAGAGATGGAGGCGTCGACCCCGAGCGAATGGGAGTGACGGGGATAAGCGGGGGAGGCTACCTCACCAACTGGGCTGTGACCCACACGGAGAGGTTTAAAGCCGCCATAAGCGAAAACGGAATTAGCAATTGGTTCACAATGTACACATACTCTGACATCGGCTACTGGTTCTGCAGAGACCTAATAGGAGAGAACCCACTGGAATCCGAAGAGTATAGAAAGCTCAGCCCAATCTACCTCGCACACAAAGTAAAGACACCCATCCTATTCATCCACAGTGTGGAGGACTACCGCTGCCCACTCGAACAATCCATTAGCTTCCACCACCTACTCAAAACACTGCACAAGGAAAGCTACATCGCGGTATTCAGAAAAGGCGACCACGCCCATAGTATTAACGGCACACCCAAACACAGACTCAAACGAATAAAACTAATACAACAATTCTTCGACGCAAAACTGGTGAGGCAACAAGTAGGATTCACACCAAAAATAGAAACATAAACCACATCAGGTCGCCCATACCTCCAAGGCGAACAACACCACCTTTACAGTTGGGTCTTCTCGGTTCGCCAACACACTTGTCTCCATACGTGGAATCCCTGAGCGGCACTCGGATGCGTTACCTAGAGTATAGGTGTGGCCACATTAGAGCGCCTCGCCTTCGACCCTGAGGCACCCTGCGTCTAAGAAGATTTATAACCAAATAAAGCCATTTCCCTAAGGGAGGAATGAGGACTCTGACCTCCTCCCCGCCCCAAAGGGCGAGGCCTCCGCCGAGGTCTCAAGCGTTACACCCCCTTCCTCTACGTATGGGTGCTACTCTGTTGCGGTCAACAATGAATGAGAGTGGCTTCTTCACTGTGTCTACAATTATTCCTACTGCTTTCTTCATAATGTTCAACGCACCGTTCAAATCACTGTGGAGTCTGTGCCCCACAGGACAACTAACCACACCCCTCGGCTCCCTCCTAACCTCAACGTTATGATAAGCACAGCACTTTGAAGTATTATACTCCACGGCTTCACACACCTTCACACCGTACTCCTGTGCCTTAAGTTCTATGGTGTCCACCAGTCTGCGGTGAGACCACACATTCACAGTGAACTTTGTCCTGCGCAATATTAAAGGGGTAACCCAACTGGATGGCTGCTACCCCTAGTTTGTAGGGTGTATCGATTAAGTGGGACGCCATGCTACGGTAAAGGTGAAGCAGTCTCCCCGACAACTCCCTATGCAACCTCCTCTTTTCAATCAGCAAGCCTTTGTATGCTCCGTATTCACCAATACTCTTTGTCCTGTCCGCGAGCGACTGGGCCTCCCCAATCCTCCTCTGAAAATAGAAGTAGTCCTCCTTCACCCTAACACCCCTATACAGCAGCCAAGCACCGTCACTCACAGTGACGCTAGCCAGCACATTGATGCCGAGGTCAATTGATGCCACATTGTTTCCCTTCGGTGTGGCAATCTGAATGCTCTTCCTTTCACCCTCCACGATGTATTTGCTCTTCTTCCCAGTTTTTGCTTTTTCAACACCACCCTCAACTGATATGTGAGCATACCAGACGTTTTTGGCTTCATCATAGATTATCTCTAGACGACCTTGTTTTCCATACCACTTGAGTCTGCCCGCGAACCCTATCTCCACGTCGAAGTCCCTGAGGATGAGTTTGCGGTGCTCAGCGTCGACTCCGTATCTGTCCTGCCTAACGACGAGGATTGGCTTCCTCCGTTTGCTTTCCCCATCCTTCCAATACCTAGTGGACCAACACGTTTCATATACGGCGGCAGCTTACCTTCACCCTTCAGCCTAAATAGAGAGAAGAACCACGACCACGCCTCGTTGTTCTTCTGTATGACGGCCTGTGCGTTAACTGAACCTAGCTTGCCCTTGTACTTCTCATAATACTTGCTATATGTGGCTTTTAGATCCACTTTTGGTGGAAGACTGCTGCCTCCTCTCATAGTTCACCTGGTTGAAGAGCTTCGCCGACGCATCTGCTAGCTTCCTCAGTTTCCTTTCCTGCGAACCGTTTGGGAGAAGACGAACTACATTTTCCCTATTGTTTGTGTATTCTACTTCTTTGATGCCCCCATCTGGTATCGCTGGGGTAGGTGTCGGCCCCCGCCCCCCATATCTGAGAAGTTGACCAGACGAAGGCATCGTAATTACATCCGCTATTTAACAGTTAAAAAAGGTTATGGCGATCCTATCCCCGCCCCCAGAAGGGGCGAAGTTCACCGTTATTTAATCACTACTTGGTTGGTTCGAGAATACTGTGAAATCTACGTGTAAGATCTGGAGGTCAAGAGGATGGTGGAGAGGAATGAGAGCAGAACTTTGAGGAAGCACATCCTCCACGCTGAGTTCTCCCTCTTCGTTCACCACCTCTCCTACAAGGCTGAGAGAGCTGGTGGGAGGGTGGTGGTGAAAGTGGACCCGAGGAACACATCGAAAACCCGCGCTAAGTGTGGTTACAAAAAAGAGGACCTAACCTTGTCTGACCGCGTTTTTTCTTGTCCTAAATGCGGTTGGACAGCTGACCGTGATTATAATGCTTCTCTAAATATTCTGTGTGCGGGGTTGGGACTTCACCGAGGCCTGTGGACAGGAGGCCTCTGCTATACATCCCCTTTT